>JARCRS010000075.1 GCA_029850555.1 archaeon
AAAAAATTCAACTGGTCAAACAGATTAAGAGCTTTTGCTCTGTTTGAAGGCTCCTGCGTATCTGTGCATAACACTGATTGCTCCAACAACTGCGACGCCAAAGATAAAATCCGAGTATAGCTGGTCCATCTTCCCAACAAAGGCGAGAATAGTTACAAAAGCCGCCACGACTCCGATAAGCAACGCAAACATCATGGTCATTACAGTCACTTCGTTGGATCGGAATCCCTGCAATTCGGAAGGTCGGCGCATTTCAAATTCAGTCTGTACATCGCCTCGAACATCCTGCGCTACGAGAGGAGCACTTCCGACCTGCACCGGGTGAGACCTTGATGCGGTTTGAGTTTTTTCAGCTGTCTCGGTGGAAAGCGATCTGATAGCTATCCTCCTGAGTTTAGAAATTCCTTCTTCGTCTATATTGTATGTGCTTCCGCCATCCAAGATTATGCTGCCTTCGGGCTTTAGTTCCTCAAGTAGCAGTAGAAGTACGCTAACAGCTCTTGTAGTCGCGGGAAGTTTTATCCTGATCGGGTCGCTGGAAACTGTCTCGACCTTTATTCTCGAACTTTGGAATACTCTCTGGAGAAGTTGCAGATTTTGGCCATCATTTCTTGCCTCCAAGACAATTTCCCGGGGGGCTTCGCTTTCGCTCATACTAAGAGAAGAAACGATGGCTTTCTGTAAAAAACCTTCTCCGCCAAGGCTATTGTACACTATTGTCTTACGAACCTACAACACGCCAAATCGAGAAAATTAGTCCCTAACTCTCAACGTTTTTGAAAGAGTCAACTCGTTTAAACCTAGATCGGAGACGAGTTTCTCGGACACTCTTGACGCTTCTCTCACGATTCTCTCTTCATCCATTGTCAAGAGTTTATGATCTTCAACAACTATCTTTCCATCTACCAAAACAGTGTCGACGTTCTGAGGACCGGCATAGTAGACTATTGCCGTAGCAAGATCGTGATTAGGAGTCGTAAAGAGACGATTTAGATCAAGAATGGCGAGGTCTGCCTTTTTCCCGGCTTCTATGGTCCCCAAGGAATTCAGGCCCAATGCTTGAGCGCCTCTGCTTGTTGCAAGCTCTAACGAAGTAAGACATGTTCCTTGGGTCGGGTCAAGTGTTGAAACTTTTTGCAAGAGCGAAGCTGCCTTCATTACTGAAAACATTTCATGACTATTTGCAACTGTGCCTCCGTCAGAACCCAATGCAATCGGAACTCCTTTTGAAAGTAGCTTTTCAAGGGGCAATACACCCGAGGCAAGGTACATGTTGCTGATAGGATTGTGGACAATGCATGTCTTTGATTTTTGGCACATTTCGATTTCTGCGTCGGATAGCCATATACCATGTGCAATGACACATCGCGGACCCAAAATACCCAGATCATTCAAGAACTCAACTTCTCGCTTACCATAATCGTCGATGGTTGTTTCAACTTCTTTTCTTGACTCTGCAATATGACTGTGAATGTAGACCCCGTATCTTTCCGAAAGTTTTTTTGCTTCTACGTAGGGCTCCGGACCGCAGCTGTTTATTGCTACAGGGCAAGGACAAACTCCCACGCGATCTTCGCCCATCTTTTGCCATTTTTTAATTAGGCGTTCTGTAATTTCAACGTCCTCCTGCGTGCTGTATGGAAAATACTTTGGAGTTGTTCCCCATATTTCGTGGCGTTTGGTTCTTTTGGTAAAGCCTCTCGCTACAACTCCCCTTATTCCGGCTTTTAGGAACACGTCGGCAACCGCGTCAACAGTTTCCTCGCTAGTATTGAGATAGAGATTGTCGATTAGAAAAGAGGAACCCGACTTGAGAGCCTCTACGCAGCTTAGCATCGCTCCGACTCTCGCCTGCTCAGTGGTCAGGTTACCCGCTAAGGGATGGATTGTCGCTTTGAGCCAGTCAAGGAGAACTAATCCGTCGCCCAGTGTCTTGAGTAAGGTCTGATAAGTGTGAGTATGCGCATTTATGAAATTTGGAACAACTATTCTTCCCTTTGCTTCAATGATCTTGTCGGGCTTGCCGAATTTTGTAGTTAGATCATTCTTCTCGCCAACCCCGACTATATCAGTGCCTTCAATAGCAATGCTGGCACGAATTACCTCATGAGTTCCCAGTTTCATAGTGAGAATAGTCGGATCTTGAACTAGAATGTGCATTTCATTCTGGCCTTTGCTAGCTTTTGTCAGGCAAAATTGTAGTGCCTGAGCGACCTTGAAGGGCTCCTATCACTTTCGATAGTTCGCAGATTATCGCTGATTCGCCTTGGTTTTCAACGAATCTTATCCCGGCTAGAACCTTGGGTTCCATGCTTCCGGCCGAGAATTGACCTTCCTTCAAGTACCTCTTGGCTTCTTTCGCAAAAATTTTGTCAAGCTGTTTCTGCGAGGATTTTCCAAAATTAATGTAGGCTGCATCAACATCGGTGAGGATAACGAGTCTGTCTGCTTTAATCAATGTCGCGAGCCTTTCGCTGGCAAGATCCTTGTCTACGACTGCCTCGATTCCGACGCCACGCCACCCCGCTTCCTCTACTACTGGAATCCCTCCTCCGCCGCACGCGATCACGGTGCATCCTGATTCGACTAGCATTTTGATTGCAGATTGTTCTGCTATTCCTATCCTCATAGGATTTGGCGATACGACAAGTCTACGCCAACCACCTCTCGCTTTATCCTGAGCAAACTGGTAGTCGGGGTGTCGGTTTTGAAATTCTTTCAATTCTTCCATTGAGTAGAATGGTCCGATTGGTTTCGTCGGTTTTTTTAACTCCTTATCTCGTTTGTCCACGATAACCCTCGTGAGCATTGAAAGAACAACCCTGTTCAGCTTTCGTCTTTTTAGCTCGCTTCTAAGAGCCTGCTGTATCATATATCCAATCGATCCTTGAGTTTCTGCGACGCAGACATCCATAGGGAGCGCAGGAATGCTGAACATCTTTTGGCCCGCCTCATGTCTCAGCAAAGTGTCTCCGATTTGTGGGCCGTTGCCATGGGTAACTACAAGCCTGTAACCCTCTTCGATCAGATCTGCCAGGTGTCTCGAAGCATCACGAATGTGTTTGTTTTGGCTTTCAAAGGTTCCCTTCTCGTCACTCCTAAGGAATGCGTTTCCGCCCAGGGCGACTACAAGTAATTCCTTTCGCTTTGGCTTCAAATACTATCTGAATCCGAGTGTTTGATCAAGCTCAGAATTTTCTCTGGGGTCATCGGAGTTTCGGTAATCTTGACTCCCAGATGAGATAGGGCGTTCTCAACTGCGCTTGCAAGTGCAGCGGGCGGTGCGATCGCGCCGCCTTCTCCTACTCCTTTTACTCCAAACGGATTCATTTTCGAAGGCGTCTCGGTATGTTCAATTTCAATGCCCGGGACATCAATCGCTGTTGGGAGAAGATAGTCCATAAAGTTCGCAGCCAGCAATTGTCCCTCAGAGTTGTATTCTAGCTCCTCAAGTAAAGATCCTCCTATGCCTTGGGCGATTCCCCCTTCGAGCTGCCCCTCAACTATAGTCGGGTTAATCATAGTGCCACAGTCGTGAACGACAATGTATCTTTGCAGAATTATTTTGCCGCTGTTCGGTTCTACTTCAACGATCGGCACGTGAACACCGTAAGCGTAAGAAGGCGATGGAGGATCGTAAAAGGACGTAGCCGAGAGTCCAGGTTCCATACCGTCTGGCAAGTCCGATGCACTATAGGCGATCTCTGCGACTTCGTTAAGGGAAAGAGCTCGTTGCGGATATCTCTTCGCATAGAACTTGCCCTCGTCAAATTCGATATCTTCTTTCTTAACCTTCAGGATATGCGCAGCGATTTGTTTAGCCTTTTCTTTCACTTTTTCAATGCTCATCTTCATAACTGTGCTTCCAGTGATCGCACTTCGACTTCCCCAAGTGCCGAATCCATAAGGCGAAGTCATCGTGTCACCCCAGTTGAGGCGTACGTCCTCAACCTGAAGCCCGAACTCGTCCGCACAAATCTGCGCCAAAGTAGTATCGAGCCCTTGTCCGTGTGGAGAAAGTCCAGTAAGTACAGTTATTGAACCCGATCTTTCCACCCTAACCGTCGCGTTGTCGTATCCAGCGTAGACTTTGAAACCATCTCTTGCCATTTCCTTAGATGATCCTATTCCTGTTGATTCAACAACGAAGGACATTCCAAGTCCAATGAGTCTTCCTTGCTTTCGTAGTTCGATTTGTCTTTCTTTGAAGCTGTCGTAATTGGCTATTTTCAAACCTCGCTTAAGGCATTCTGCGTAATTCCCGCTATCGTACTCCGATCCGAGAGCAGTCGTATAAGGAAACTCACTATCTTGAATGAAATTCTTCAGCCTTATTTTGGCCGGGTCGAGTTTTAGCTCGCGCGCAATCAAATCAACAGATCTTTCAAGAACAAAATTTGACTCGCTTGCTCCAAACCCCCTGTAGGCCCCGACCGGAGTCTTGTTAGTAGTAATACAATGTAACTGGATATGCCAGTTCTTGATCTTGTAGGCTCCAGGGAGTGTACCAATCGTCACGAGTTGAGGACCAATACTCATTGTGTGGAAAGCGCCGAGGTCAGCGAGGATTTCGTCTCTTACAGCTAAAAGGGTTCCGTCGCGGGAAACCGCAAATTCGACATTGTGAATTTGATCTCTCGCATGAACCGTAGAAAGAAGATCTTCGCTTCGACTAGCTACCCACTTTATTGGCCTTCGAATTTTCCTTGAAAGGTACGCAGCAATTATTTCCTCAGGATAAACATCTTGTTTGTTTCCAAAGCCTCCTCCAACATCCGGGGCTATCACCCTAATCTTGTGCTCTCCAATTCCAAGCATCAGGGACAAGACAGTTCTTACCATGTGTGGCCATTGTGTGCTGCTGTAAACTGTGAGATAATCAGTTCCTGGGTCGTATGAAGCGATAACCCCTCGTGGCTCCATCGCAGATCCATATTGCCTTTGAATTTTGAACTTCTCTTTTAGGACAAAATCTGCCTTCGCGAAAGCTTCGTCAAAATTGCCAGTCTTTATTTCTCTGAAATACGCTTCATTGGTTCCCCATTCATCGATAACTAGTGGACTATTGGGCTTCAGAGCATCCTCTAAGTTGATGACAGGATCCCTTGCCTCATATTCAATACTCACAGACTCGGCTCCATCTTCTGCGGTTGACCTAGATCTACCAATGATCGCTGCGACAATCTCTCCTACATATCGCACTTTTCGAACTGCAATCGGATATTTGCTGAAAGGACGGATTCCGTCGGGTGAAGCGAATATAGGAAATGGTTGTATCTCACTAACGATGTCATCTCCAGTAATTGCGCCGAGTACTCCATCCTCATCAAGAGTTTTCTTGAGGTCTACGCCTGCTAGCCTTGAATGCGGCGCGGTACTTCTTGCAAAGGAAAGGTGCAACATTTCTGGCAGCTTTATGTCATCCACGTAAGATGTCCTGCCCAGGAGGACTCTTGGGGCGCTGACTGATTTCACTCTAGCTCCGAGAAACTTTTGTTTCGTGACAAGCGCCTGAGTCATGAGTTCAGAACTACCACTCAATTTAGGAATTCAAAGTATATCGAATTTTCTGGTAACGAGAAATTAACATGCGAACTTGTCTCCTTACTTTCATGCTATTCGGTTCTGATAGCGTCTGGCTTATCAGATGAGCAATTTCGCTCATATCTCTAGTCGCCATTCCTTTTCTTGTAACTTCATTTGTGCCTAACCTTATTCTTGAGTCTGAAATTATGCCGTTTGTTTCAAGTATCTCTCTAATTTCTGTTCCTCTTTTGCCATAATTTAGAAAGATTTGATGGGACCGGGTGAAACCGTTTTTCTTTCCCTCGACTGGAATGCCTTCTTTAAACAATGCAGTAGCTAGAGCCTTTGAATTCTGAACTACCTTCTTTGCATAAAAACGGCGATGAATTTTTACTTCCTCAAGTGCAACTCCAAGTGCTGCCACTCTGTTTAGATGGAAATTATCGACGAAAGTATACAAGCTATGCTGTTCGATCTTCATTGCGATATCCTTGTCGTTCGTGAGTATCAAACCACCCTGAGGCCCAAAGAGTGTTTTGTGAGTTGAACCGAGAAGCACGTCTGCCCCTTCTCTCAATGGATCTTGAAAACATCCTCCCGCAATGAGGCCGAGAACGTGTGAACCATCATAGATTAATTTGCCACCGTATGAGTGAACAATTTTTGCAATTTCCTTTACTGGATGCGGGAAGAGAAATACGGTAGCGCCCAATATCACAAGCGAAGGTTTGTCCTTCTCCAGTTGCTCGAGAGCCCTTGGTAAATCGATGTTCCATGATTTCACATCAAAGGGGAGATAACTTACATTCATTCTCATCACTTCCGGAATGTGTCCGGAATTATATCCCATGTATCCTCCATAATGAGCCGCGATCGTCGCAAGGGTCGTGCCATTTTTGCAAAGAGAATCTATTGCAATCATACCCGCAATATGTCCGGAAACAGGCAGGACTGTTGCGTAACCACAATGAAAGATTTCAATTGCAAGCTCTTCGACATTGGTCCAAAGCTCTTGGAAGATTTTAGCGCCCCCATACGATTCGGGCCTTCCGGAGTATCTAGAGGCCATTCCAGAAGCCAGAGCTTTTAGAACATCGTGGCTGAGCACGTTTTCGCTTGGAATCAGGTTTAATGTTGAGTTCCGATAATTGTCGTAAGCAGAAACAAGTTTCAGGATGCGGCTTTTTGCCACGAGAGATCACGTTTCCCTTCAAGCGAGCTGAGAAATTAAAGAGGCCTGTTCAATGTACCGGCCGCAATAAAAGCATTGGATTTTTGGTGGTTTGATGCTAACAACCTTGAACTTAGGTTTCGTAGGTTCCTTTGGCTGAGCTGTAATGCAATTCTTGTTAGAGCACGTCACAATCCCTTCAATCAATTCTGGAAAAATGTCAGGGACTTCCTTTTCCATACCATTCTTTCTTTCTCTAATCACTGCTGTTGGAGAGAGCACAGCTATCTTAAGAAGTGCGTATGAAGGTGAAGTACTAGAAAATTCTATCACATCGCCCTTTTCCAGCTCAATCTTGACAGAATGGACGTTTGTCAAAGCGTTAAGTGATCTGCGAATGGATGGAGCTCCTTCTGGAGGTAATTTGACTACAAAACTCTTAGTTTCTTGCATTTTTGCCAAGCACCTAGTCTACAATCATAGAAAGGAGAGCCATTCTAACAGGCAAACCGTTTGCAGCCTGCTCGAAATATCTCGCATTTGTGGTATAATCGATCTCGAGCGGGATTTCGTCAATTCTAGGTAGGTGATGCATCACTATCATCCCTTTCTTTGCTTTTTCTAGCATTTCTGTTGTCACGATGTAACTACCTTTGAGTTTTTCATATTCAGTTGGATCAGCGAAGCGTTCCTTTTGCAACCTCGTAACATACAGCACGTTTAGCTCTGAAAGATATGGCTCAAGAGTTGATGATTCGATATATTCTATCCCGGATGCATCCAAGTGGTCTTTCACCTCTTGTCTCATTCTCAGAGGTTCTGGACTTATCAAATACAACTTGAGGTCTTTATAGTTCGAGACCCCAAAGCAAAGTGACGAAGCTGATCTAGTCTGCCGGAGATCTCCCAAAATCGCAATCTTAAGACCATCTATCTGACCAAACTCTTTTCTCATCGTGTATAGATCAGTCAAAGTTTGAGTCGGGTGATGTTGCGACCCGTCTCCGGCGTTCAATACTGGCATTGCCGCAACCTCGGCAGCTAATCTTGACGAACCCTCTATCCTGTGTCGCATAACAATGACATTAGAATAGGAATCAAGCATCCTTATCGTATCTGATAATGTCTCTCCTGTAGTCATTCTTGATGTAGAAGGATCCGCGAATCCTATCACATTACCACCAAGCCTGATCATCGCAGTTTCAAAACTCAACCTCGTTCGTGTACTAGGCTCGAAGAAAAGAGTGGAAAGAACTCGATTCTTCAAAATATCCGTTCCGGATTTGACATATCTTTTCATCTCATTTGCGATATCAAAGAGAGTTTCAAGCTCAGATCGGTTGAGGTCGAGCATGGAAATTAAGTCTCGGCCCTTCAGAGATTCACTCAATGAAACTCGAGACAATTCAACGAAGTACTTTGTTTAAGTTTTCTGGGAGATGACTTAAACATAAGCTCTGTCAGCTCAAGTCGAAATCCCAGAGCTGAATTAATCCATGCCCGCTTATGATTTGATAGTTAGAAACAGCAAGATGATCGATGGAACCGGATTCCACGAAGCTGACATTTGCATCTCAGATGGAAAGATCGCTAAAATCCAAAGGAATACTCTGGAATCGAACACATCCCATGTGGTCGATGCAAAAGGAATGCTCGTCCTTCCTGGATTAATAGACCCTCACGTTCACTTCCGTGACCCGGGGCTTACGTACAAAGAAGATTTTCTTTCCGGGAGTAAAGGAGCTAGCGCAGGCGGTGTTACAACGGTTTTCGACATGCCTACTACACAGCCCGTGGTAACTAATGCGTCAATGTTTCAAGAAAAAGTGCAGATCGTGAAGGAAAAGGCTCTTGCAAATTTCGGATTATTCGGAGCAGCAAGTATCGATAATCTGAATGAGATAGAAGGCCTTGCTCAATCTGGGGCAATAGCTTTCAAGACTTACATGGTTGCACCTCCCAAAGAAAGAACTCCAGAATATGCAGGGTCTTTTGTCACAAGCTCCGGACAGCTTTACAGAGTGATGCAAGCGATTAAAAGAACCGGCTTGATTCATTGCATTCACGCCGAATCAGATTCTACAATCGCTTGCCTAACAGACGAGTTGCATTCGGAGGGTCGTAAGGATCCAATGGCCCATTATGATTCTAGACCCAATTTCACTGAGGCTGAAGCAGTATTTGATGCAATAATTCTATCTGAAGCGATTCGAACCAAGATACATCTAGTTCACATTAGCACAGCGGAAGCTTCAGAATTGATTGCGAGCGCAAGGGAAAGAGGAGCGAACTTGTCGGCAGAAACTTGTCCTCACTATCTTTGCTTTTCAAAGGAGATTCTAAATGAACGAGGGCCTTACGCCAAATACAATCCACCCGCGAGAAATCCACGGGATCTGGAGAGTTTGTACAGCGCTCTAAATAGGAATATCATTAACATGATATCTACAGATCACGCACCTCATGCGAAGGAGGAAAAAGAAAGAGGGCGGGAAGACATATTCAAGGCTCCTCCCGGCACACCGGGCGTCGAGACTAGACTGCCTATAATTTTGAAAATGGCTCATGAAGGTCGTTTGCGTCTTCAAGATGTGCCTAAATTAACATCCGAGGGGGCCGCCAAGAGATTTGGAATATATCCCCAGAAGGGATCTATCGCGCCTGGGTCTGATGCTGATCTTACGATAGTTGATTATAATGAGGAATGGATAATCAAAGCTGCCGATCTTCAAACTAAAGCCTGGGAGACCGTTTTATTTGATGGAATGAGGGTTCGAGGAAAAGTGAAGTATACTATTTTGAACGGAGAAACGGCCTACGAACAAGGCGTTGGATTCGCAAGGCCAGGAATAGGTCAATTTGTAAGAGGTAAACCCAGCAATTGAAATGCTTTAGAAATTTTGAATTGTCTCGCGTTTGTTTTCGACAAGAATTTTTCCTTTCTTAATCACATATCTGGGTTTCCCATGTACTCTGAACAATTCCTTAGGCGTTCTCTCGGAAAAGACATTCAGGTCGGCATTATCACCTGGCTTAAGGCCATAATTCTTCAAACGGAGGATTTTGGCGGAAGAATAAGTCGGCATTCGCACTAAAGATTCAATGTCAGAAGGCGAATTCATCTGTGCTCCATATGCGAGAAGGTAACCATTTGAAAGTGGATTGAAGTCGCCAAATGGATTGTACGGGTCAATGATGTTGTCGGAGCCATATGCAACGTTAACCCCAGCCTTCACCAGATCCTTGACTCGAGTTATTCCCCGACCTTTCGGAGGTTTGTGAGTAGCCCCACTTGAAATCATTGTGCAAGGATTGGTGACAACATTAATTGATGCAGCCTCTATCATTCTGATGATTTTCGAAGCATATTCTTCGTCATAGTAAGACAGGGCGATAAGGTGATCTACTGTTGCTCTTCCTTCATAGCGGTTTCTCGAGACTTGAGTCGTGAAATACTCTATGTTCTTAAAATGTGGCAATACGTCGCAATGAACATCCAGATCGAGATCTTTTTCTTTCGCTAAGAGGAAAAGTTCGTCAATCTGCTTCTTAGAATCTCTCTCTGACGCTTCCGTTTCCGGAAGGCCTCCTATGACATTGGCTCCAAGATTTATGGCCTTCCTAAGCATGTCAAGAGTTTGGGGGTCTCTAATTGTCCCCTCTTGAGGAAACGCTACAATTTGGATATCGATGAGATCCTTGAATTTCTTTTTCAATTCAACCATCGCCTCGACTGATGTAGTCTTTGAGTATTCATCTACATCTATATGTGTTCGAACAACAGTGACGCCGTTCTCAATTCCCCATGGAATTACCCTTTCAATTCTATCTCTCACTTCTCCCAAAGTGAATTTTTTTTTTGCGTCTCTCACCATTTGACGGGCTTCAGATATCGATCCGGACTCTCTGAGTTTCTCTGCAAGAAGGACTTTGTCTAAATGAATGTGAGGTTCGACAAAGGTCGGAAGGACCAAGTTACCCATAGCGTCTATCTCTTCGTCAGATTCCTCCGGAACTTCCTTGCCAATATTGACTATCTTTCCGTCATCTATATTGATCTGAAAAAGGCCCTCTCTGTCTAGCATCCTTGCATTACGAATAGTTAGATCCAATTAGAGGTCACAATTGAGTCGCTGCGAGAGCTCCTGTGTTCAGCCTTTGGTTTAAGAAGAGTTCACGTAGTCCCTGCAAGTTTCTAGGGCATTCTCGATTGCACTTGTCTCCCGCTCGAGCTTCATTGGCGAACTGCCGGCTCGCTTAACATTCATTTCCTCAACAGGAGGAATGTGTATGAAACCCGCGATTGTGTTTTGATTGGTTCTTTGCGAATAATATATCGCTGAATACATAACCGTGTTACAGCAGTGTGTTCCAGCTTGATAAGAAACAAACGCAGGGATCCTCTTTTTGTTTAGGTTTGATACTATTTTCTCAGCTGGCAAGCTAGATCTAAGCGCTAGCTCCGCCCGTGCTATCACTTCATCACCTTTCGGTCTATGATTGTAGTTGTCCGGTACTGTGACATCTCCGAAGACGCTATTTTGAATATTAAGGGAAATCTTTTCGACCTTGATCTTTGAAACGTAATCCCAGCCGGTTCCGATCACAATGTCAGGGCGAAGCCTGGGTATTAAATTGCTAAGGATTCGAGGGAGCTTGTTAAAGTCTTCAGGGAGCTCATAACCTACAACTTCTAACTCCCCGTAGGTTCTCTTATCGAGAGATTTTGCAATTTTTCCTGATGGATTCATTCTGCCTTCCCATCCTTCGAAGCCTGTAAGTAACGCGCGCATTTATCTTTCAGTATCTTTACTGAGAATAAATACTTTGACTAGAGACCTCTTTTTGTGTGCCCTAATCCAAACACTTCACTTCTGGCTCGTTCGTTCTCTCTTGAAATTATATTCACAAACCTAACGGTTCGTCGATCTGCGAAGAGCGCCATCATAATTTTGTATGATTAGACCGTTTTCTCAATTTGTCCTTTCTCCGGTTGCCTGCTTATAGATCAAGCTCGATTAAGACATCTGAAAAAAGATGTCAATGTGGTTTATATCCGATTACTAGGAGTTCCGACATACATTCCTCGGACTACCCTGCTTAGCATGATTAATCGGAAGGCTTCGTAACTCGCGAAAGAGTAAATTCTGCGATCCAAGATAATTAGAGATGAAGCGTATAAAATGGAAGACAAAGGAGTACTGACCATCGCCTCTTCCGGAATCCTTTACGGTCTGGTGACAGTCGGAGGAAGTCTCCTCTCGAAGGGAGGCTTTAGCGTTCTTGACATTTCATTTTTCTTCATTTTCTTTTCGATACTAGTTCTCGCCCCATTCTCCCTGAAGAAAGATTGGAAGGTTTTCTCAATGATGAAGCCCAATTGGAAATTTTTCTTATCGTATGCACTCGTGAATCTCTTCATACTATTGTCACAATTCGGTAGTCTCTCCCTCGGACTAAATCCTCCCGTCGTGGCACTTCTACTCTATACGCAGCCGATCTGGACAATAATATTCGGCCGTTTTGCTTTCAAGGAAACGATCACTTCGATCAAACTCGGGATAATTGTCATGGCTTTGATTGGCGTTTTTCTTTTGATGAATCCCTTCTCTTTACTAGCCAAAAGTCAATCCCCATCAGCGGGTGGCTTGCTACCTTCAACGAATCTATTGTTTGCAGAGTTTCTCGCATTGACCGGCGGAGTGTTTCTCTCTCTTTGGGTTATTCTTGGAAAGAAAGGAAGAGCGAATAGAATCAAAGAGCCCGTTTCTCTAACTTTCGCAGTTAGGACTTTTTCCCTGATTCCAATCGGGGTAGTCTCTTTAGTTGCTTATGTTTTTAGAACTGGTCTCTTTCTTTCGAGCTCGGCCGATTTTTCGTTTGATTTGATCTATCTTGTTCTCTTTGCTGTCTTCGCAGGCGCAATTCCGGACTATCTCTTTTATCGGGGAATCGACAAAGTTCCAGCAACGCAAGCAGGTGTCATCCTTCTCTTAGAGCCAGTTTCTGCGTCGATTCTAAGTGTCATCCTTCGGATCTCAGTTCTTTCCTGGTTGCAATTAGTTGGTGGGGCAATAATTCTTCTCTCAAATTATTTGGTGATGTTGGAAAGGAAAAAAGTCCAAAGCCAAAGCGAGACCAAGGTTATCAAGTCGTAATGCTAAACTGTGACTAAAGTTTCTGGCCAGCAATTGCGATCCCTTGGCCTGAAGAATAAACTATGCAATTGCCAACTTTCTTTCACTGACATTGGCCTGCTGAGAGAACGCTTTGCTTGTCAACTGCGGGCCAACAAGGACCAATACGGGTTTGTTCTTACCGTCAACAATTGTTGACGGAAAGCTAGAGATAAATGCACTTTGGCCCAGGCCATCATCTGATAATTCCTAACATGAGCGCAGAAAATTCAGAGTACGCAAACACCCGTTCCGAAATCTCTTCGCAAAGAAACGAATCATCGCAGCAGCAAGTTATGTCCGCCGAATTCGAAGTCACCGTTAAAGATTGGTGGATCGAAGGAGGAAGACTTGTGGTGCCGAAAGAATTCCGGCAGTACTTCCCTACTCCAGGAGAAGCGATCGTCCTAATTGATTATGAAGGACGCATGTATAGATCGAAGATGCATAATTTGTGGCAGGGAGTAGATGTGGGAAGGATAGACGGCATCAAACCATTCTACAGAAACCACCCAATCATTGTGCCAGGCACGAAACTTCGCATAAAAGCAACGGGGAAGGATACGGCGATCGTCTTGATGGGAGATAGGCCCAGCCGGCAGATTTCGTCAATCAGTCGTTAAAGTCAGATTCTTCTGGGACAAGGGGCGTTTGTTCGCCCCAGAATTTTTTACTTATTTCCTTTCTCTTCATACCTTTCTTGCATTCTGTATCTTAGGTATTTATCATCCAGAGAAAATTTTGGAGGATGAGGCGACACAGTAGGTTCAGAACCGCATTTAGGACATTTGCTTACGAGAGTATACGTCCCACAATTCTTGCACTTATGCAGGAGCCGATTCAACTTGTTTTCTTGATCCTTCCCGTATAAAGTTGAATTTTCCGCGGCTCTTTTCAATTGCGGCCTGAATTTTTTCTCTCGCGTTTTGAAGAGCTCTCTCTGCCACTTTGTAGTTTTCCGCTTTTACGGTCAATCTGTACTTCGGCGTTCCCAAATAAGTCGTTTTTACTTGAACACCGGAAGAAGATCTTGATTCTTCTGCCGAATGAAGCGCGTTTCTGATGACCTCGATGCCATCCGGAGTTTTCACCCGGATATCCATAATTCCCCTAACCTCAACAATAGGGATCGTAATTTTTTCAGCAGAGACTGTCTCGAGAATCTGTGCATAATTTTGCGGCAGTCCTTCGATTCTTTGTATGGCTTTTTGGCCCCGTCTTGCAATGTCGTCGAACGCATCATACAAGGTGTCGTATTGATCGAGAAGAATGTTTTCAAGCTTCGCGATTGCCCCCTCATCGAGATTGAGGCTCTTCTTCAATGCTTCGACGATCGATTTTGCTTTCTCGCTCTTTTTGACTTCGATTATCTTCTCTTTCCTTTCTTCTCCGCTGACCTGTCGAAGTGAAAGGTCGATCTCCTTTCTCATTTTATTGATTCGAATAACTTTGAGCACGATTTTTTGGCCAGGCTTTGCATAACGTTCTATATCTCTCACCCAGCCGGTCGCTATCTCGCTAATGTGGAGAAAGGCAGGTAATCGGCCGTACTCGTCAAGGGTAACATAAACGCCATGTGGACTAATCTCGGTAACAGTCGCAAGGACTAGTTCTCCCTCATCAGGCATACTCATCGGTTGGGTACTCAAATCCGATCACCGTATGTGAGACCTAATGTCATTCTGCAAAAAAATATTACGCGTAATCCAAGCGTTTTATTTCTTCGCCCAAGTTCTCTGTAATTTCGACACGGCCTCCAGTCTTGTAAGCCAAGATTTCCCCGCATTGTTTGCATTTTACGTCATGGCTTGCATTCGAGTAAAAGATGTTCTCTGTTCCACATTTGACGCATGTTCCAGAGAGAAACTCACTTTTTGGCTTGGGGGTGAAAACTCTTTCTTTCTTTACCATCTATTCTCAACTCTATTGCTCTATCTCTAGTTTCCTTAGTCTGATTCCTAGTCTCTGGACAAACTTCCCGCAGACTTTACATTTCAATTTGATTATTTGTTTCTTTGTTGTCTTTGCCGTTCTGACCAGTTTAGGGAATTTCTGTCCACCGTATCCATGAATATCTTCCTCATGTCTCCTCGCGCCGATGGCGCTGGCTCTTTGCTTCCCTGCTTTGTAAATTGAGGCAGTATGAGAAGTGTGTTTACCGCATTTGGGACAAAAAGTGTTCATTTCCTTAACAAACTTCAATGTCTAAAAACACCGTGGGATTTCAAGCATTAGTCAACATCCCTTTATTAACTCATCGCGCACGACAAGAAAAGGAAACAAAGGACAAAGATGCTATAATTCAGGAATCTGAGCAGCCGGCTGTTGTAAGTCTCCATATTGAAAAGCTCGGAAGAAATGGTCGTGCAACAAGAGTACGATGGAACGTACGCCATCAATCTAGCGTTGCTCATCAGGCTCGATCCAGTTTTTAGCAATAATTCCATTCTTCAATAAGCTCTTAGCATTCTCGAGGGGCAAAATAGCGACATCTTCTGGTTCAAACGGACCGTATGTCGCGAGATCAATTCCAGAAATTGCGGCATAAGGCTGGGAGAACCTCACATATACGTACTTTTGTTTCACTGATTCCGACAAGTGGGCCAATTCGCCGATCTGTCCGTTGAACATACTTTCTCCAATCCTTTCAAACCTTTTCCGAGATTGTATCAGAGGCTCGATGATGTACCTCTCCTCTAGTGACAAATTTGTTACGTCTGCCTCAGGATCACGATTGAACTTCTGGATACGCAGACCAATTAATCTTCGCGCGATATCGGACAAAATCTTCCTTTCAGCAATTGAAAGCTCCGCAGCAAGGCTCTTCTCCTTCTCTGAACTTTCGGCTCTTATCGTTTTAATGTGCGCCGCAATTTCTTGATAAGTGTCTTGCGGGATCTTTAGGAGTTCTTTTGAGTTATTCTCATCCTCAAGCATCCTGTACAACTTGTCAGCTCGAGTTTCGATCATTTGTACTATCACATCCTACTGATTGCCTAGACCTTTGGTTTGTGCCGCAATCTCTTCGCCCTTCCCCGAGACAAACTTACCAGCTCCTTTTGATGCGATATAAACGCCAATGTACAACGGCAGCTCCAGTGTTTCTGATTTGAATGGCCCATAGGATCTTCCTCCCAGTTCGATCTTGGGACACATATCGACAAAAACCTGAGCCTTTTGTTCTTCGTCTTTAAGCGCTACCGCTTCACTCAGAGGATCAAATTCAGCCAAATTGTTTCCGCATTCTCGCTTGACAAGGCCGGTCTTATTATTGAGTGTTTCAGGCATTCTAAATATGCGGTGTACATCTGTTGTAACCATAGAATCAATTCTCACAGCATTTTCCGACAAAAAGCGATTCATGAATGACTCGATCTGCTTCTTAGAAAATTCATTTGCAAGTTCCGACAGGCGATTTTCAAATTGGGATCCTGAGTTGAAGGTCTGATCGTCTTCAGGCAGATCACGAATGTATCTCGCCAGTCTTCCACGCCACCCCGGATCGGTCGGAAGCAATCTTTGGGAAGCAAATATCGAGGGAGTCAGACCTCGACCCGAAAGGTAGTCTGCGATTTCGGCTCTTCCATGAGTGTCCAGTGTTTCATATGCGCTTTTCTCGACATTGATATGATACCCCGCATTTCCAGAGAAGTATACCTTGGTCTCGACTGGGGCGATTCCCAAGTCAAATTCCAGAAAATCGAGCAAACGGAAGGTCTCTTTCTTAGCAGCATCAAGACACATAGGACATGCCCAAGGAAGCTCGAGCAACCTGTTGCTCTTGCAGCTCCGACAGATATCTGGTCTGAGCCCGAATTCTTTTCGACCGCAGCTCTTGCATAGCCAAATGTCATGCACTTTCTTGCATGGCTGCTTCAAAGCATCCGCATCAATGTCGAAAATTAGCTCAGCCTTTTTCCAGCCTTTTAGGTGCATTTCAGCCGTAGGATCCACGTAAAGAGAATTTGAGCAATATGCGCCTGCGGGAACTTCCCTAACAAGCATAGCGCGCAACGCGCCAATATCCTTGAAGCTCAGATGTCTGACCATCATTGCTCCAAATGGAAGATATCCAAATTCTCTCGATCCGATATCGCTAGGGGATTTTATTTGGGTACCATGACGAAAATAGTACTCCTTGAAATATCGCCTGACTATCTGCGTCGAGTTTTCGTCCAATCCCTCTTACTTCTCTCCTTAGTTTGCGTTGAGCTTGATTTTGCTCTGGTCGATTTAGAATTCTTGTCAGCTGATGCCTTTGCGAGCTCAGGGCTTTTTCTCGAAGGATATTGAAGCGGGCTAGTTATCTGGTAGCACTTTATTGGATCCATAAAACAGAACTGATGTGTCTGCAAGGTGTTGCAGGAGGGCACTCTGTATCTGGTTCTGCCCCCCTTGAGTCCAGCTAGGTGCTCGACCTGATACCTCGTAACATTCTGCTTGAAGTCCGGAGCCTTCGGAAACAGAGCGACGATATCGTCAACACTTTTGCCTACGCTCAGCAGATAAGTCGCCATCAGGAATCTTCCATAATGGGGAACGTTTTCGCCTTTGTCTAACATATCCAAAGCTTTTCTAACGCAAGGCGGATAATTTTCTGGTGCAATGTGGATAATTGTGTAAGGACTTTGAGGTGGCGGAGGCGCAGCTCTAATTATTTCTTTGACAACTTCCTGCAGATTTTCAGGAAGCTTTGAAACTTTGATCTCCTTCAATCTTGCCATAATCATGATTCGGATTTCTTCTCGAATCAACCTAATGAGATCATCTTGGATCAAAAAGACCTTACCTTCACCAACTAGTCGATTTACGAGCTTCCACTCAGTCTTGTGGAACTCGCTCGCTCTTCGCAGGTACTCTTCTAGTGGAATTTTGAAATCCGGCAGCGACGGGTTCTGGTAGTTATGCTCCAATTCCAAACCAAGCGACGTTTTGAACAATTCTTCAATTATCTTGCCATTTCTTTCTCTTTTCAGAAACTGCTCCACGCGGATCGCTTCGGCTAGTGCAAAGCGTGACATTACATGTTCGAGGTTTGTAGATTTGACTAGCATGAGGGCAACAGGAAAGGACATTATCTCAATTTCTCTGTCGCTGATGTCTTGAGAAATCTTTGCATCCTTCATTGCCTCAAGAACTCTTTGTTCGGCGCGCTTTACGACTTTTTGGTAATCATTGCTCGCCAGGTCCGAAATAGAAATGCCCTGAGATCTGATAAAATCTCCTGCCTGAGGAAGAAAAGTATATTTTGCCAAGTCATCTGAGCCGAACTGCAAATTTTGCGTCGCGTCATTTGATATCACATGTTTTCTGGTTCTTATGCCTTGAGCTTACAAGTTCCTAGAGAGATCCGCCAAAAGGGAAAACACCGAACTTTTGGTTTCATTCAATCCAAGCCGAAGATCCGTCTGAATAGATTTCTTGCTTGAAAAGCGCTGGCTCTTTTTTGTACCTCTCAACGGTTTCCCGAAGAGCTTTGAAACCGATGTCTCTACGTGGAGCAGACAAGGCAACCAGTACAACTGGCTCTCCGGGCTTGAACCGGCCGAGCGCGTGTACAATAAGAATATCATTCAAGTGGAACTTTCTCTTTGTTTCTGCGCATATATTTCGAAGAACTTTGTTTGCGTGTGTTTCGTAGGACTCCATCACAAGGGTCTTGATCTTTTTAGATCCGTCTGAGCTCTCTTTTCTTGCGACTCCCAAAAAACTGGTGACACAGCCTGTATCTTCCGATAGCTTTGAAAGAAAGTCACAATAGATTCGACCGAAATCAATACGCTCCTTTGAATAAACGCCTGTTTCGATTCGCATTTCTCGATCGATCTTTCATGGCTTACTATTGGCAATAAACACGGCGTGAGGCAATTCCTTCAGTGCAAGGCTCAATCCAAGTTTGACGCCGTCGGGAGAGCCCGGCAGACAAAAGATTGGTTTGTTCCCTATCACGCCGGCAAGAGCTCTCGTCATAATAGAGGCAGAACCTATAGAGTCATAACTTAATCGTCGAAAACCTTCGCCGAACCCTTGGAGTTCTTTTTCAAGAAGAAGTGAAATCGCCTCAATTGTAACGTCTCGTGGAGCTATTCCTGTTCCACCCATTAGAATTATTGCATCAGCATTTCTTTCAAAAAGTGCTTTCAGGACGCGCAACCTGATCATTTGTTTATCATCATCGACTAGCTCGAGGAAGGCATCATGCCCCGCTCTCTTGCACATGGAGAGGGCCAGTTCACCAGAATCATCCTTGATTGAGTGGTCTCTGAATCTACTGGAACTAATTGTTACAAGTGCAATTGTCAGTTTTTTCGGTGACTCATGCTTGTGCTTCTCCGGAGCGCGTGATTTATGGCCGGGCAAATTTCAATACGACCCCTCTTTCTTCTTTTTCACTACATGAATATTCGTAATTTTCGTCTTAGGATACTGGCCCTTTGAATCCTTTTCGTACTTCTTAACGACATCCCAAACATTGAGCAGTGCATTTGTCACCGAATTCAGGGCTTCCATTTCCACGCCAGTTTTGCTTGATGCAACAACTGTTGCTCGCGCGGTGATGGAATTCTTAGCTTTGAACAACTCGACCGAGATACTTTCAATTGGAATAGGGTGACACATGACTAAGACTCGAGGTGTCGACTTGACCGCTTGAATCGCACCAATAGTAGCTATCTGAATAGGATCTCCCTTCTCGATTTCGCCCTTTTCGATGAGTACAAGCGTAGACCGCTTGAGTTCGATCTTCCCTTCGGCAATAGCTTCACGTCGAACTACGGGCTTGTTTGATATGTCAATCATCTTCGGCAGAGTAGTCGACGAAATAGATGTTTTCAACGGGAATCTCGCTGTTCATTAATTGCGCAAACTGGCAACATTATTGTCTTTCGGAGCTCTTTCGATTTTCGGTAGGAAGTGTCGGTAAGAAAGGAAAGAAAGCTCTTAATTCATCTAAGATACGAATTGCATCCTACTTTGGCCGACATTGGTATCCGCTATTTCGGTGCTCTTCGTGAGATAATGGGTAAGAGATCTGAGAATGTCATGATTTCAGATTCTGCAAGCCTGATGGATCTCTTAGATAAATTGGGAGATAAACATGGGACAAAATTTCGAAACTTTGTCTTTGGGTCTGGCGGAAAGATTCGCGAAGGGATAGCGTTTGCCGTCAATGGAGACACGATTGCGAGCTCGAGACTTCGTGATGTACCCTGCAAGAAAGTCAAAGAATTTGTTATTTTGCCTCCGATAAGTGGAGGATGTTGGATTTGATTCTAATCTCAACCAAAATCATTCTAGTCTGGCGCAAAGCTAAATTGGATAAAAGATGGCTCAACCCATTGGAATAAACTTGAACTCTATCTTGATAGTTTCAGCGGATGTAATCGCGGGAAAGGAAGAAGAATTCAACAAATGGTATGATGAACATCACATACCGGTGTATTCGGGTAAAATGCCTCTCCTCAAATCTGTAAAAAGATTTTACTCAAAGAAATCTACACCACAATTCATTGCAATTTACGAATATGCTTCTTTTAGCGATCTAAAAAATTCAATGGCAAGTAAAGAGTCAGAACTAGCTGGGAAAGACGCGGATGAGCAGGTCGGAATTTTAGTAAAGTCGTTTGCGTACAACATGTACTCGCAAATATACCCGATACAATAGTACGCTTTGCTTTGAAATTAGTCAACTTAAGAGATTCGACAAGTGTTCAGTGCTTCTCGTTTTTCTGCGAGCAATTAAATAATACCTGCGGAGTTTGCTTATCTAGAAAAAGAGATGTCAGCACAAAACCAGCTAGATCAACTCGATTCGCTGAAAGAGTCCCTCGCGAAAACCATTGAAGCGCTTCGTTCTTCGAACCCAGCATTCGAGCATGCATACGAGACATACATTCAACAATACGGCAGAGACACAGTTTCGATCATTGATCCAATCAACCTCGTAGATACGGTCGATCCAGTGATCTTAGTTTTCGGAAGGAATACAGCAATCAGATACTTTGACTCAAAGAAGTTAATCTCTGGTTCTTTCGGCTCTTTAAATCTAAAGCAGGGAACAGAGTACATTATTGGTCGTAGACAACCACAGGATTCAAAATTAATGATTTGGAGTCCTAAGGGCGACGAGGTGGAACTAGAAGGTTACAATCCAGAGGTCGGAATAATACCCTCACGCATCCATGCCACAATAGTCTTTCGAGACGATCGGCATATCTTTTTCGCAGACCTTGTTAGTTCCTCTGGTACCGTCTTAATCGGCGAATCAAAACGCCAGGCCGCTTTTGTTCGTGTCTATGATCCCGGCTCAGCAGAATTTCCAAGGATTAAGCTAACACGCGTGTACACATCGAGAAAAGACTAGTTTCAACTAGTGCATATTTCCCCTGTTTTGGTCGAGTACAAAGTATAAATCTGGGAAATTTGGCCCCAATTTTCGGTGTTAGAGTTTTGAGAGCTTCTGAAACACTCGGATTCGCATGCATAGTTGTCAGCATAATCATTTTCGCTATTCTTATGGTGTTCCTTTTCGTTCCTGGGATTGCAATTTATTTGCCAGGGACTTTGATTGGCGTAGGCAGTATTGTTGCGGTTATTTTTCTCGCGGTAGGTTTGCTAGGGAAAGAATAGCAGTAATTCTGTAGATAGGCGCTCTGTGTTTGCTTATTTTCTAGCGAACACTGCGATGCATTTAATCGGAGGATTACGATATGTATCCCGAAACCGGGTGATCGTTAGTTCGCAACTAGTAATTTGTCCAAAATGCGGAGAAGCTTTTGAGATTGACAAAGTAGAGCCTCATGTAAGGATCTGCCAGGGACGTCGGCCCGATAAATCTTCCAAGCTCCCCAGCCACGAACCAAGTCATGAAATGAAAGAAGGGGGGGCGTAGCTTCTCTATTCTATAGGCGCCGTATCTTTCCCGATCATAACGAGATGAGATGGAGAAAAGGCCACACATTGTAGTCCAAAAGTTAGAGCAAATCGTGAAAGAAATCTATAGCTGTTAAAGCAGTTAACCAAGAGGCTCCGATGATCTTGTAGGACGAAGGGATTCTCAGGAGCCACTCAACAGAAAAGTAACCAACTAGTAGAACAAAGCCAAACGCAACGAAATAATCCGTTCCCATCATGTAGTATAGCGGGTTTCCTTCTTGCCCGATTCCCGCGAACATGATAATTCTAGTCAGATACATCGCGAAGAAATGCATCAGGATACCTGAGATCGAGAGTGTCAAGAAAGCGATCTTGAGCCGAGAACTGGCTTTTTTACCATGTTTCTTGAATTTTTGCGACATGAACTCATCTTGAGAACCCAATTTGGAACTTATTTCTTCTTGACCTTGCAAAAGATCTCTTCCGGAGAAACTTGATTAAAAACGGAAGAACCTTCGCTTATGCCTGAATTAGATTCGCTGCAGATCAGGCTACAGTAAAAGTAAAGCAGCTAAGGAGTACAGATTAGTTATTGAAAGCGAGTGAATGGGCTCATTTAAGTGCTCGGGCGTTCAGATAAATTTAGTTGATGGACCCAAAAAAATTAGAAGTTTCTACCATCGATGGCACTATCTCAATATTATGGTCGGATGGGCACGTCTCGAAATACTCGCCTCTCAACTTGAGAAGAGAGTGTCCTTGTGCGATGTGCAAGGGGGAACCAGGAGTGTTTGGAAGACATTATGCAGTGGAAAAGTCCAATGTTGACCCTAAAGTTCAGCCGGAAGAAATCGAATCTGTCGGGAGATATGGCCTCAAAATCGCTTGGAGCGACAGACACGACCTTGGCATATACACGTTCGAATATCTAAGGGATCTTTGTGAATGCGAGGATTGCGAAATCAGTAGGAACGCACAGCGAGGGGAAAACGAATAATTGGATGATCTCATACTGGAGCTTTACTTCGATCAGGCCGCCTCCTACAGGGAAGACTTGGTCGATATCAGAAATCGATGCAATAATCTACAGAAGGATCATAATGCCACTTTTCTTCAAATTGAGAGAGGCGGCTTATCCTCAGTCAGAACGAGACTAGTAGAAAATGCTATTCGTGGCCTCATTCCTCAAGAACGGGGCTCTATAGTCACATCCCGAGGATTTCTTCTGCCACTCTCGAATTCAAAGAATCTCAACTTGACAAACACCCCAGTTCTTTTGGTCAAATCCAAAGAAAAACTGTTCTATGTTTTCCCGTGTTTGATCGGGGAGACCTATTTTAGCGTCACAGGGGGCCTAGTTCACTTACTTCTTAACCTCCCAGCGCTTCCTCCCCTAATTGGACAGATGGAAGAAACAGTCTCCGACCGCGTTTTGAATGACATTGACAGCTTTGAGAAGGGATTGAGACTGGAAGGTCGGGATGTCGATACCTCTGCTGGTACTGCCGATCTTGTCTTCCTTGATTATCGAGGAAAACATGTTGTAGTTGAGATTGAGAGAGAAGCGACCGATAATGCTCTTGGTCAAATACTTCGTCTTTGTGCTGCTTACGAGAAGAAATTCGGTCTTGCTAGAGACGACGTGAGAGCAGTGATAGCCTGCTTGAGAATCCATGAGTACATTAGGGAAGCCTCAAAGAGAGCTGGCGTCGAGATCTGGGTGGCCAAAACGTAAGATCATTGACAGGAATTTTTTTCAAGAAGGTAACTAGAACTCACTCCTCGGAGCCCTAAGAGCTCGAACATGGTTCTGATTGCCCCTACGTACGAAGTTATCATAGCCGGATTGCTCGGCTTGATGATGGTTGCTTCCTTTGTCGCCCTCAAAACCAAACTACCTTACACACTGATACTCGTATTCATAGGACTGGCTATCGCGGGTTCAACTGTTTCTCGTTTCATAGGGGCAAGCCTGATCACTAACCTGATTCAGGGCGGACTTTTTGTTTCGATCATAGTGCCTCCGCTGATTTTTGAAGCGATGATTCACATCAAGTCGGCTGACCTCAAAGCTGTCATTCGTCCTTCTTCGATTCTTGCAACATTAGGCGTCGTCATAGCAACTCTTGTTTGTGGAGTAGCCCTTTGGAAGATCGCAGGCCTTCCATTCTATGTTTCTTTTCTATTCGCAGCTCTCATTTCTCCTACCGATGCCGCCACGGTTCTTGGAATTTTTAGAAGCGCCAAGGTTCCGGCTAAGCTCTCGGCTCTAATTGAGACAGAAGCCGCCTTTAATGACGCAACAGCCGTCGTCGTTTTTTCGGTTGTTCTTGCTTCCATCCAAGTGCATAGCGTCTCAATAATTGGCGAATTGGAACATTTTGCACTGATTGTGGGCGGAGGGCTAGCCATCGGATTCATAGTCGCTTTTGTCGCAGAACTGTCGACAAGCTTAGTGCAGGACAGAGCCTCAGAGACAGTTCTTACAATTTCAGCTGTATACGGCTCGTATGCTGCAGCATCTGCTTTGGGATTCTCCGGACTTATTGCGGTGGCAATTGTTGGTTTGTATTTCGGAAATCTAACAGTCAGAACCGCAATGGGTCCATCGACAAGAGAAGCGCTATCTATATTCTGGGAAGTCGCAGCTTTCATAGCAACTTCAGTAGCATTTCTTGGCATAGGCCTCAGTACGGAGGTCACTTCCTTCGCATCAGTTGCAACTCTAGCTTCCATTTTCATTGCTTTCGCCGCCGTAACAGCTTCCCGAATTGCTTCCGTTTATCCAATTCTTTCATTTTTCAATCGGTTTGGTGAAAAAATACCTTGGAAGTGGCAGAATGTAACAGTCCTTGGAGGAATGAGAGGCGCGCTCTCTGTCGCTCTCGTATTTTCAATAACAACGAGCGCAGTAATTAGTGCAACCGATCTAACGAAAATGCAGGCAATGGTCTTTGGAGTCGCTTTTATTTCATTGTCTCTTCAGGCGGCCCTACTTTTCGGCTACATCTCAAGAAGGTTCCCCGAGGAACAAGCTGCTCACGCCGAGGAGCTGAATGTAAAGCTCGCAAGAGCTGTCTCCGCAATAGAATCACTACAAAAAACGAGAGAAGAGAGCAAGATTTCAGAAGAGGATTTTGCCACGGAACTTGAGAAAGACAAGGATCAACTGCGGGAAGTTCTTGGAGAGGTGAAGAGTACCATAGGAACAACGGAAATTCTTAAGACACGTGCATCTAATTTGTATTCTTCAATAATTACTCTACCAATGTCTAGAGCAATGCGTATTCTTCACAGCAGGAACATGGACTCTAGCATTCAAACGATGATTGAAAACACTACTTCTCCAAAAAATAAAGGGTCCGAGAAACAGGAAGGAAAGAGAGAGGAAAACCCTTCAGGGCCCTCTTAGGATTCCGACAAAGCCAACAGTTTTTTTCTTAAATACGCAGCGAATCAAAGACTGACGATAGAAAATCTTGGAATATGAAGATCCTTTCGCGAACGCTCTGACGCAATTAGCTTCAATCACAGATATTCTTTCAGTTGACCCTGAATATTACGAGATGTTGAAGAGTCCGATACGCGAAATCACCGTTTCGCTCCCGCTTAAATTGTCGAATGGTAACGTGGTCACCTTTACTGGATATCGAGTACAGCACAACAATGCTCGAGGACCGTACAAAGGAGGCATCAGATATCATCCTAAAGTGTCGCTCAGCGAAGTGAAAGCTTTGTCCATGTGGATGACGTGGAAGTCTGCCTTAATCGATATTCCATTCGGTGGTGCAAAAGGAGGGATAACGGTAGATCCAAAAAAACTCACGAATGATGAGTTAGAGCGTCTAACCAGGAAATACGTGGATGCAATAGAAGAAGAAATCGGGCCAGAAGTGGATATTCCAGCTCCTGATCTTAACACAAACGCGCAAACTATGGCTTGGATAATGAATGAATATTCTCGACTTAAGGGACATAACGTTCCCTCAGTCGTGACAGGAAAACCTATCGAGCTTGGTGGATCCGAAGGAAGGAATGCCGCGACAGGAAGAGGCGCAGGTATATGCGTGAGAGAAGCAGTTCAATCCTTTCTGCATAAGGATGTGAAAGATGTTACTGTTGCAGTCCAAGGTTTTGGAAACGTTGGCACGAATACAGTGAAAACTCTGATGGGAATGGGCGCGAAGATAATTGCCATAAGCGATGTTGTTGGAGGAGCGAGATCAAAATCATCAAGCGGTCATTTCGAACAATCGTTTGACGAACTGCTAGATAGATCAACAAAAGCCGGTTCAGTTTGCAAGATAGCTGAAGTCGAAGAGATATCAAACAGCGAGCTCTTGGAATCAGATGTTGATGTTTTAATCCCGGCTGCGCTTGAGAACCAAATAACAGAGAGGAACGCCACCAAAATTAGAGCGAAGCTAATTGTAGAAGCTGCAAACGGTCCGACAACGCCCATGGCCGATAAGATTCTTGGAAGGATGGGAGTGAATATAGTTCCAGACATTCTTGCAAACTCTGGAGGAGTGCTAGTCTCATACTTCGAATGGGTACAGAATTTAAACAGGGATCACTGGTCTGAAGAAGCTGTAAACGATCGTCTTGAGGGCAAAATGAAAAAGGCATTTTACGATGTTTTGTCATACTCTAGGAAAGACAATATCGATCTGAGAAGAGCAGCTTTGGTTCTAGCAGTTGGCAGAGTTGTCTCTGCGATGAGACTCTCTGGTTGGCACTAATTCCAAAAAGAGCAATCTAACCCTGCTGGGTGGATTCTGTCTCGTCTGACGTTTCATGGACTTGCTGGAGCTTCCTACTCTGCCTGATTGTGTTTCCCCAAATATAGAACACGCCTACTATGAATAGCAAGATGAAGATTCCACCTATGTAGAACTCTATCTGCGGAATCAAAAGAGCTGCCACGATAAGCCCGAACGAGCCCAAGAGAAAGAGCCCGATCCCGGCTGCTATCTTCATAGTCGAGTAACTTCTCCAAGAAGAATCTTAGTGAGTCGCCTAATAAAATTCTCTCCATGGAGCTGTCCGAAATTCATTTCTTTTCGTCGAGCCACACGTAGTGCTTGTCGATATATAGCAATGGGCGTTTTTTCTCTGCTGCTAGCTCTAAGGCCTGACCTATGAACAAAGTATGGTCCCCGAGAACTATAGTTTCAGCCAACTTACAATCAATGTATCCTATGCAACCTTGTAGTATAGGGCTACCTCCTTTTCCCATATAGTAGTCCAAATTTTCGAATCTACCGCCTTCACCTTGAAGAGAAAATTTTTCTGCAATAGATTGCTGATCTTCCGCGAGAATATTAACGCAGTATCTCTTAGCCTTCTTGAAGAGATCTGTTGCGGTGCTTTCGTTTCGAATACAAATCAAAACGAGCGGGGGGTTCAAAGAAACCGAAGTAAACGCCGAAACTGTCAATCCGAACCGTTCTCCGGAATCAAGAGCACTGGTTACAACGGTTACGGCGCTTGCGAAATATCTCATTACATTTCGCAAATCAACTAATGGAGGTGGTTGAGACTTTTTGATTTCGCCAGTGAATATTGATGGTTTGGACAAACTTAGCTAGACACTTCTCAGGACGGGCGAGAATCGAAGGAAATGTAATGTTCTCCATCTTCGTTCCGGCATCCGCTTTTATAATGATTCTACTCCATAGCGGCATAGCGACGTTGTATTTTTATTGAGATATTGAACAAACCTGATGCACAAGATGTGCAAAGGGGAAAGTATGGGAAACTATAGAATCATAAGCGGATCGAGAAATCTCATTTCTTGGCCGATGTTCTTCGGTATTTTGCTTATTGAAATTGGACTTTCGGCTCTAGTAGGCCTCGAACACTTGTTCAATCTGAACTTTTACAACTCTTTTGATATCATGTTCGGTGCTTTACTGCTAGCTCACGGACTTTTGAAACGGGGCTATCCCTACAGGATTGGAAGATTAGGAACTTTCCTCGGAATCCTTTTCTTGGCCGTAGGCGCGGCAGATTACTATGGGGGCGGCGGATACAGCTGGGCGATTTTCTTTATACTTTTGGGAATCGTAGTGATAGCCGCTGCAGTCAGTCGGCAGTGGTAGTCGACTTGAAGGTCTCTTAGAGATCCAATAGAACGACTATCACAAATGAAACTATTATTCCGACTACGGCGAGAATTACCCAGATTTTGTCCTTTGTTGCTAGTCGGAGCTTTTCATCAGACCCTTCACTTTGATTCTTTTGATCGACAAAAGGCGTCTGGTGGAACTTGAATCCCGCGCCTTAATTAGTTAGCCATCGAGTCTCTTCATGAATGCCAAAAGAAAAGAAGAATCAATATCTGCTTCCCCCGAAGAGGGAACGCGGCCTCAGAAAAACCGGCTATTCTATTGTGGGTTATCCTTTTGCCCAGTTTGGGGTTCCTACGATAGTGCATGCAAAGAAGGTGAAAGCAGAAACTAGCGGATGGAAGGAGACCGATCTAGACTGCGGCGGATTGATGAAGCCGATCAAGATTTGGGTGAATGACTTGCCAAACGGCTATGACGTTGTTATAGGATTAGAATGCCAGGAATGCAAGTATTCTGACGCGATCAGGTTCCCTTACGTCGGGCATAAACAGTTGTTTAACAGTACTTCGAATCGTACTTGGGGGCTAAACGGAAGCTTTCAGCATTGAATGGATGGTTTTCAACTTCGATCCTTCTCGCTAGAATGTTTCTGATCCGCCTTAGACCTTCTAAAAGCACCCATCAGAAATAGGCCGAAGGCAAACGTGACCACAGCAGCTATTAACAACAAATCATTCCTACTGTAATAAAAGAGAACTATGCAGATTAGCCCAATTATGGCAAGGATAGATCTCAAGGCGCCTGAACGCAAAATGAATCTTACTTGCCCACTAAAAGAGCAAGAACTAATCCGTATTAAACAACTTTGAAAAATTTGGAAGGAGCTAGAGTAATTAGATAGCTCCTAATTGTCGAGATTTGAAAGGCGAGACTATGCTCTATATCTGGGTGCAATAACTGCGACCATCATCGTTCGCAACTCTTCGCCAGATAAATTGCGTTCTCGTATTTTCTGGAGTGACTGGGCGGAGGTTTCGTCTGCTAGAACGTCTTTGAACCAACGTTCAAAGTCTCCACTTTGGAAGTGAGATGCGACGACAGATATGTCGACTTTCTCGAGATCTTCTAGGAATTCCATTCCAGATCTTGCGCAGAATTCTGTATTGCTGAATCTAAAGCCTCTTTCGGCTTCTACCGTCGTTGGAGTAGGTGTAGGAGAAATAGAGCTAGCGCCGGTTTCGATGGCAGAGTGAATTTCCGAAAGCTGTGATTGCACTTCGGCTATCTCTTGAGGGTGTGATTGCACTTCTGCCTGGGCTGGTGTTGGTGTAGCCACTGACTCTACAATTGGAGATTCGGGTGCGTTCTGTGCTACTTCACTTTGTTCTTTGTGAAACTCTGCTTGGGTTACCTCAACTGCAATGGCAGGCACTTCAGTCTGAAGAGTCACAGGCGAGGTCGATACAGGAACTTCTGCCACCGTTGCTGTTGCATCTGGCGCAGTAACCGGTACCGGAGTTGGTTCTAACACAACTGGTGATTCTAATCCGATCGCAGCGGATGCTCTACTCGCTAGTTCGATTGCTTCTTTCGTTATCTGAGTAATTTTTCCTGCAAGCTCTTCGAAATCCGCTTTTGGTACACTCTCCTGCAGGACCTTGTCAAGTTCGCTGATTCGAGATTGGGCAACACTCAATTCTTCATTGAATCTTTTTTGTAGGTCCTCGTATTTTTGGGCAGGTACGGAGTTTGCTAATTCTTCCTGAATAGCTGAAAAGTGAGCTTTAGGAACCATGTCCGATACCTGCTGTTCGAGCTCCGCACACCTTTTTTGCGCTGAGGCGAATTCTGTTGCATCGACCATAGAAGAAATCTTTGATTCTAATTCCTGTATTTTTGAAACAGCCTGAGAATATTGGATAGCCGTGGCGGCGCTTTCAGATAACTTTGCCGTGAGCGAGTCAATTGTTTTACTCTGCGAAGTAATTACCTCGTTTTGGGATGCAATCTGACTTTCCAAACCTGGGATTCTTTGGCCAATGGATGTTGTCTTTTCCAGTTCTGCCTTAGTCCTCGTGAGATCGTCAGTCAATGAATCTATATTGCCTTGCATTTTCGTGGCGACTTCCTGATGGAACTTTTTAGGGACAGACTGTTGCAGCTGTGCCTCAAGACTGCGACAAGTAAGTACTAGTTTCCTAACTTCGCTTGTGATTTCCTCTACCCTGCTCAATTTTACTCAAAACACACTCTTCGGTACTTTGTAACGTATTGAATGCCTGAATTATGAGAGAAATATCTAATGGACAGGGTCAACACTTGTTAACAATGAGCTCTAGTTTCGTTCCAGCAGGTTTGAAAAATAAAGCACTTGGCGATTAGACTATGCGGCTGCAGCTGGAAGATCCAAATAATCATCCTCATCTGTCCTAACCCCCTCTGCGGCGCATCTTAGACAATCATCGCATTCACAGTCATGATCGCAACAGTCCTTGGCGCATGAGCCGAGATCGAATTCATCATCCTCATCGTCTTCAGATTCTGAATCATGTTCCTCACCTTCATTCGGCTTGTCAAAGTAGCGAAAGCCGTAGCTTTGGGCTTCCGATTGATTTGGTGTTGACATGGATTCGCGCGCTCGCCAACTAATCAAAACCCGCAAAGGATGTATAAAATAGTGCTCCTTGCAGATAGACTGCGATCCGATAATGCGAGTTGACCTAGCGGACAAGAAGTTACTGAGCTTTCTTACAAGTGGCAGACCAAAACTGCTGAGATTGGCTGTTATCCATCCAAAAGAAAACAAACCTCATGTTTCTTCTGTGTGGTATCTTTTCAGCGACGGGTCTTTTTGGATCTCAACAGCATCAGACAGATTGAAAGTGCGGGCTATACGAAGAAATCCAAAAGTAGCATTAGTTATTGACACTGATGTCATGCCATATGAGGGGATCATTGTTGAAGGAATAGCGAAACTAACAAAGACAGATCTCGAGAGAGTCACTCTTGCGATTGTTAGGAAATATATCGATAGAAAAAACGTTGAAAAACAGTTTCGTTCGTTAATGAGATCTCCGAGGATATTAATTCGGGTAGAGCCACTCAAAGCCCTTGATATAATGTCCTATCAAGAACACTAAAACCGAACCGAACCATTTTCGGAAAGCATCGGAGATATGCTTGCGGGAAAGCCCGTAGGAGTGACTGAAGCGACCTTTCGGAGATAGCATCAAGTGGAAGAGAGTTCCGAGCCCTTCATATTTTTCATTACGATGCTTTGAGAGATTCCTCGAGGATTCTTGACCCAGTCTCAAGGTATTCGGCCGGGATATTTAGAGATCCCATGAACCGAAAGACGTTTCCGAAGTGACCGCAAGTATGCATCAGGAGGCCTTTGCCTAACATCGTATGTTTGATCGAAAGCATTTTTGTCTTTGACAATGGTTTTTTGTTTTCAACGAGTTCAACGCCTATCATGAATCCTTTTCCCCGAACGTCGCCGATCAAAGGAGATCCGATCTGACCAAATCTCTTTTGCAAATTTCCTCCATCAGAATTTACGCGATCAAGATACTTTGGTATCTCTCGGAGCACGGCTGTTCCGGCGGCGAGCGCTAGCGCATTCCCTCGGTAAGTTCCCAAATGAAAAGGAGTAGGAAGTTTTTGGTCATAATCCTCTCTGTAATACACAAGAGAAAGAGGTATGCCGCCTCCTATCGACTTGCTGACACAGACAATATCGGGTTGAATTGAATCCCACTCAAACCCCCACATTTTGCCAGTTCTTCCCAAGCCGGTTTGAACCTCATCGATGATCATTATCATGTCATTTTTATCGCAGAATTCGCGCAACGCTCTCAAGAATCCCTCTGGAGGAACAATGTAACCACCTTCTCCTTGAACTGGTTCGACAATCAATGAATCAGGTTTTTCGTATCCCGCTTCAGGATCATTCACAGCTTTTTCCAAGAAACTGAGCGTATCGTTTGTGTCGTAATCATACCACATTTCATACGGATATGGGGCTCGTATTATGTTCATTCCTGAACTGATTACTGGAGTCTTGTAGACACGGCCAGCAGTTGCCGAAATTATTCCGCCATGAACCCCATGGTAGGCTCCTTCAAAAGCTACAGTTGAGGCCTTTAACCCCGAGACGCTATGTGCCAGATTCATCGCGGTTTCGCATGCATCTGCTCCGCTTATCCCAAACATTGTCTTGTAGCTTCTCATGTTCGACGGGAAGCTCTTTCTTAGTTCTTTCATGAACTCCACTCGCGTTTCGCTAGGAATTTCTAGTGTGTGCCATACCTTGCTAAGCTGTTTTGAAATAGCCTTTCTAATCAGGTCGCTATGTCCTAAATTCAGCACTGAGATTCCGGAAACCCAATCAATGAAATAGTTGCCATCAACATCCTCGATGACAGAATTTTGGGCTCTCTTAATCGCAATTGGGAAAGATTTGGGATATATTACGGTCGAAGTCTCGAGCTCCTTCTGCTCCGCAAGTATTTTTTGCTCTTTTCTCCGGGGATCGAAGTTTTTATCAGAGGAATCTTGCTTGGTAGTACAAACGACTCTTGTTCAAAGGTTACTACATTTGTCGTGGGCATGTTGATCTATCACCCGGAAGCCTCGTAAAACACTTTCTAGTTTGCATCGAATGAAAGGGTGAAATAGGCTATTTTTAGAATCCGTGAGAGTAGATGCCACGAGCAGGCAAAGACCAAACGGAGCTAAAAACACTCCAGAATATGATCGAGTGGTTAGATGGATACGCTGCTTGCTATAACGCAGACCCTTTCAGAATAGAAAAGCTTGTGAACAAGAGAAGAGACGATGACGACGTTAGTAAAGCTTGGTCAGAAATTAGATCTGATGTTTCTGATGTCATAACCTTGCCTGATTCTTCTGAAGAAATTAAAGAAAAGCAGAGAAAAGTACGGATTTACCGACCGCTATCTGCAGTGTTGATTTTTGGCTCCGGACTTTCTCTGTTAGTAATCTCAGGTCTTCATCTTAGTATGAACAAGCTTAATCTGATCTTTGCGTTGATTATTCTTCTTGCAATTTATGCAATCGTATTGTCTCTTTGGTTCCGGGCCTCACGGAGTTTATATCGAATGGTCAGAGATTATTATAGAACGTATGGAAATAGGGTTTCAAAACAGCGAGCTCATATCAAGACGGTGAACCAGCGCTTAATTGATTTACTAACAGTCGCTATTCGGAATAACAAGCTTGACCCTGAAAAGTACAAGATGAAACTTCTTCATAACGACTACTCGAACGTTCGAGTCATAAACGAGACAAATCCTAAAAACATGGATCGACCTCTTTATGCGTCGATCGTAAAAGCGCGTAGTCCGTCTCAAGACTGATCAAAAAGAGCTGCTCGGAGGCGAGAATGGCCCCCTAGGTCTCAGTGGACGAGTGGCTCTGGAGGCGCTACGGTGCCTCCGAAGAAAGCCCGTCTTTTGGGAAAAGAAAAATGAATTCATTTCCAAATTTATGCCTCTGTTGGTGTTACTGTTAGCTCTGTGAGCTTTTCGCCGCGAAGTACCGAGAGGCTCGTAGCTTTTCCGATGACCTCTGAAGTCAGGAGTTTTCGTAGATCGTAAAAATTCCAGACTGGCGTTGAATTTAGCTTCACTACGATGTCCCCGACCGCAACCCCCGCTTTTTTCGCTGGAGTCCCGCTTTCGACCGAGTAAACAATCAGTCCCTCTTCCTGTTTGATTTCTTCTGCAACGTCTTCAGGGAGTGAAATTGTGTCGGAAACTATTCCGAGGTAGGCTCTCTTTACTCCGCCTTCGATAGACAGATTCTTTACCGTCTCACTTAGATCATTGACCGGAATCGAAATTCCTCTGTTTGCAAAGTAGGCCGCATTCATGCCGATCATCTTTCCAGATGCATCGACCAAAGGTCCGCCGGAGTAGCCGGGGTTAAGCTTTGCATCGCTAATTATGACGTGATCTGACCATGGCATTCTTCCTCCGATCGTCGCACCTGCATTTGTGATAATCCCGAGAGTAGCCCCTACTTTTTCTCCAAGGGGGTTAGCAAGCGCAAGAACAAATTGTCCAGTGGCGAGTTTCGTAGAGTCTCCTTTGTTGATAGGGCGAAGCTTTGATTTTCCCGCGCCTTCAACTAGAAGCAGTGCCACGTCCGAAAATCGGTCTTGACCGATGACTTTGGCTTCGTAGCTTTTCTCGCCGTCGCCTTCGAAGCTAATCTCTACACTATTTGCCCTCCCTACGACATGTGCGTTTGTCACAATATGATCATTATTATCCCAGACAATGCCAGAACCGTATCCCCTTCGACCATTACTCACCTGCACAACCGAAGGCGAAACTTGTTTGACTACATCTACTATTCCATCCGACAATAATTGAAGCGAACTATTACTGTTGCTCATCTTTTACGTTTCACTTATAGAAGAGTAAGGAAAGCGCTGATAGAAGTTGACTAGCCCAAAGCTAGCCTTAGTCACAGCCTAATTTGAAAGCAAGATCGAAAGACAACGCATTATTAACTCTGTTTCATGATATATTCGGAAAAAGAACTGCCTTGAACTGTCTCATTACACAAGATTTGATTGCAGGTGACTCTGATACCAAAGAATGGTTCTGGAAAGCACTCAAAACTCGAGATCCAAAGTATTATTCGAGGTTTGTTTACGGAGTGAATTCTACGGGAATCTTCTGTCGTCCTACTTGCGCATCCCGCAAGCCAAAGGCTCGAGAGCAAGTAGCTTTCTTTGCCAATGCTTCTCAAGCCAAAGAGGCTGGCTTTCGAGCATGTGAGAGATGCAAACCAGATGAAAATCACTCTCCAAGCCAAGTTCAAACAATTCAGAAAATATGTGAATTCATAAACGAAAACGCTAGAGAGAAACTAACCCTCGAGCGGCTCTCCCAGGAATCAGGTATAAGTCAATTCCACCTTCAAAGAATATTCAAGAAAGTAACCGGAGTAACACCCAGAGAGTACACTGAGGCAGTGAGATTAGGCCGCCTTAAACTCGCTCTGAGATCAGGGAATTCTGTCAGAAGATCGACATATGGAGCAGGTTACAATACTTCAGGATGGCTTTACTTTCGCCCTAATGAAAAACTGGGCATGAGTCCTTTGAATTATAAGAACGGAGGAGAGGGTTTCACTCTTAATTATGCTATTTCGGATACCCCACTTGGAAAACTGCTCGTAGCTGCAACGGAGAGAGGGGTCTGTTTTGTAACGCTCGCGGATTCAAGTCAAAAGCTCGTCTCATATCTTCGGTCCGAATATCCAAAGGCAAAGCTTGAGCCTGCGACGAATGTCCAAAACAAGAATCTTTCTCTTTCAGTTGAAAAAATAGTAGATTATATTACGAAAGGGATTGATCTTGAGAATTCAAACCTCCCCCTTGATCTTCACGCAACTGCCTTCCAATGGAGGGTCTGGAAAGAGTTGCGAGAAATACCATACGGAAGCGTTAGATCCTACAGCGAGGTTGCTCGAAGAATTGGTCTTCCCAAGGCTATTAGAGCTGTGGCAAATGCATGCGCTTCAAATCCAGTCCCCCTCGTTATCCCGTGTCACAGAGTAGTCCCAAAGACTGGAGGAGTTGGCAACTACGGACTGGGAGTCGAAAGAAAGAAAATCTTACTTGCGAAGGAAGGTGTTGACCTTGCCAAGCTCGACAGAAAAGGGGCTAGTCCTTGAGCTCAGAGACGGCTAATGAGGTCGAAACAGAATCAAGGTATTCTGCTGACATCCTTAGACATCTAAGATCGTATTCGCTTCTGACTGTCCTGAGCATAATCTGGGGAGTTGCGTTTGTCGCAATTCGAGTCGCAGATTCTCTTCTTAGCCCCGTCAATCTGGCCTTACTTCGATGGTTCATTGCTGGCGCAGGTTATCTCACAATATTGCCTTTCCTTGGAAAGACCAAAGTCAAATTCGACTCTAAAGATCTCCCGAGGCTTTTAGTCATCTCCTTTGCAAATGTTCCACTCTATCACCTTTCGCTCAACTTTGGGGAAACGAGTGTTTCTGCAGGCCTTGCAGGATTACTAGTTTCTCTTGGACCGGTCCTGATCGTACTTCTTTCGAGAATTTCGTTGAAGGAGAAGATTGGAAAGAAATTAGTGCTTGCTCTTGTTATCGCCACGGTGGGAGTTGTCGTACTCTCAATTCCTGATTTAACAGGCCCAGCAGGGTCCGTGGTAGGAATTCTCGAAGTCGTGATTACAGCTCTTGCCTATGCATTGTTTGCGGTTTTGTCAAAACCCCTCGTCTCAAAATACGGTGCTCTACCGATCGCGATCAGAGCAGGAACACTTGGAACAATGATGCTGCTTCCTCTTCTTTCTTTGAGTTTCTTTACTCAGGTATCAAGGCTCTCCTTTAACGGCTGGATTTCAGTTCTATATCTAAGCATACTAAGCACTGTGATTGGATACTCTATGTTTTATACTCTCGTGAGCAGAGGGACCGTCTCTAGACTCTCAATTCAGCTTTATCTGATTCCAATAATCAGTGTGATTAGCGGGTTTCTGATCTTGGGAGAGCAGATTACGCTTTACACTTTTGTTGGCGGAGCAATCCTTCTAGTTGCAATAGCACTTGCTACGCGCACTCAGGCAAAGAAATAGAAGCACATGTTTCATTCGGGCTCCAAGGAAAAGACTTCGCTTGCGGCCCCTCAATTCAAGGATCAAACTCCTCATCATCCTCTTCATAATGGGAGTTTCAATATCACTAAACTTTCTTACTCTGGTGCAGGCCTATCCTGAAACGCAAAAGATTGATTCGGGATGCTGCGCTCCAAAAGGGACATTGTTAGCGAAAGATTTCTCTGCATTTTACTTTGGCGCTTGGAATTTGGTTCATGACCCTTCCGCAATTTATCAGAGGGGATCTTCCGTTAATGCATCTTTTTTGGGAATAACTCCCCATCCTGAATCTTTCAAGTACTTGCCCTCTTTTTTGATTTTTATTGTACCGTTTCTCGTTTTAAGTTACCCGAACGCACTTTTCGGATTCGGCATAGCTCAGTTTGTCTTGTTATTTCTGATCGCATTCTTGGTGTATCGATTGCTCAAGGGAAAGAATGTTGGCGTCATAGGTTTCGCGAGTGTCATCGCTCTTTTGTTGCCTTTTACGACTGTCCCGAGCTGGGGAATATCTGAAGCGTACTTCTGGCAATGGGCAGAGGGTCAGGACAAGGTCTTGGATCTTGCGCTAATTCTCCTTGCGTTATACTTTGGAATGAATAAGAGACCTGTCTCTTCTGGAATAATCTTTGGTCTGTCATTCTTTGATCCGAGATTTGCTCTTGTTGCAGTCCCTCTTTTTGTAACTATAAACAGAGAAAAGTTCACCCAAGCCACTATCGTTACCACTTCCGTCATAGCTATAAGCAATGTTCCAATACTGGCTTATCCTGGATTGTTCCCCAGTTTTCTTCAGATGCTCTTATCTGTTGGAGTAACTACTCCTCTCTATTATTACTCATATATTCCACTCTTGACGGTTTTGATATTGAGTTTTGCGAAATGGAAGGAAATAGCCCAGACTTTCTCGCGCCATAGCGGAATAGGTGGAAACTAGGGAGAATATCTCGAAGGTTTAGCTAGAACGTGTTAACGCTTGTAAATGTTTACTGCTTCATCAAAAACGGCTTTTTCGCGCTCAAGCGCGCTGTCAATGTAGCACTGCCGGCAGGTTTCAAATCCGTTTTCTCCAATTTTATCTGAACTGGGTTTGAGTGTTTTGACGATTGCTTCAGAGGCTTCGATGTAATTTCCAGGGGAAAATGTAAAGCCGTTTGACCCGTCGACAACAAGTTCTGAAGAGCCAGCTCCTTTACTAACAACAACAGGTTTCTTGTTTATCCACCCTTCAAGCACGCTGATTCCAAATCCTTCGAGTGCAGAGGTTAACAAGACCACAGACGAAATGGAGTAAGCTGCTTTAATCTCCTCATTAGATGCGTGTCCCAAGAAAGAAACAGAGTTCTCCAAGTGAAGATTCTTCACAAGGGACTCTAGATCGGCTCTCCACCTGCTCCCCTTTCCATGTCCCAATCCACCTTTCTTTGATGATGAGAAACTGCCATTTCCAATCAACGCAAGTTTAAGCTTGCCACCATTGATATCTTTCAGGCGAGAAAAGGCCTTGATTGCGATGTCATGTGATTTAATTCTGTCCATACGAGCCACCATTAGGAGTAGCTTTTCATCTGGCTTCAATCCAATTCGTTGACTAACCTGCTCAATCGCCTCTTTCGAAGGGGTTACTCGCCAGTCCTCAGGATCTACGAAAGGATAGAGCTGATGAGCTCGGCCCCTGTAACCAACTTTGATCAGCCCTTCGAGGTCTCGACGAGTACTTACTATCACCCCATCAAAGTCTTCGATCCATCTCACTATTGCACGGCGAGTCAAAAATGGAAGGGTTTCAGGAACGAAAGGGACGTGCCATCGCATTATCGCAGGTGCCGGTGGTCCAATCAAAGCTCCCGTAGAGAGTAGCTGGTAATCCTGAACGTAGAAGATATCAGTATCGTTCCAGAACTCTAGCATAGAATCAGCATTTATCCAGTTGAAGCGCGCGTATCCCTCGTAAGATGAATCAAAAATGTTAGGCGTTGCTGACAATCCATGAATTTGAGACCATAGATTTTCTTTGAAAATCGTGTAACTCCGAAGCACATTATCAGGTATCTCAAGATGAGAAACTAGGATATCACCAACCCTGACTTTGGGAGGATACTTTACCCCGAGGCTGACCCAGTTAACCTTTGAGAGTGTGCGCTGAGCCAGCATTTTCTTCAGGAGCGGATAAATCATTGCAGTGACACCCCCAGGCGAAAGATCATAATCTATACCCTCTTCAAGATCATTAATATCCACGGGATCCGGAAGTGAGCCGTACTTTTCCAGAAGCTCGCTATATGTCAAGTTGAACTTGATGAAAGGTGTCTGGCTATTGACGCATGCTCGCATTGCTCGCTTTCACCTAGAGGAGAAACTGAACTTCTTTCTTAGGCCCCCTGACGCAATTCTATTCGATCTGAACGCCAGCCTGAATGGGGAATCTGAGAAATGCAGGACCAATCTATCAATTAATCGTAGTTGAGCCCAAACAGAGCGATAGTATGATGTCCCGCGAGTCTTTGATCTTGCTAGATATTCAACATCGAAAATGGCCTTCTCGCAGTGCGAACTGGGGCCTCCGTATCCTTTGAGTTTTCTTACTAAGCTTATTCGCATTACACTGACTGGCAAGATCTGACAACAACGTTATTTCCTAATTATGTCAACTCATGGATTTGAAGTTTATCAAGGATTTTCCCGTTCAAATTCTTCCTTGCCTTCTTCCTCTTCGGTTTCAACCGTCTTTGCTTCCTTTTCCAGAGTCTTTTCTTCTTCTTCTGAGGATCGTTTAGTGTTCTGTTTACTTTTCTTTGACACGATATTTTCACCATAAAGATTCAGACAGAGCTCATGCCATAATTGGCAAGCCTCTTATTTATCACCTCTCTTTAGAAACTGGACAACCGTTTCGTTGAATAGCTTCGGGTTGTCCCAAATAACTCCATGCGAAGACTTTGGTATAGTTACGAGCTTGCAGTTTGGAATACATTTTGACAGCTCAATGGTTATCGATTGAAGGACTTTTGGGCTATCCTCGCCTTTCACGAGCAATGTTTGAGAATTGACTCGACCTGCATCAGTGCAATCAAAGGGATCTCGCTCAGGAGTTATCTCTATTTCAGCCAACGCTGTTTTAGAATTATCTAATATAATTTGGCGAAACGGCGGTTTTAGTCTGTCATAGACTCCGTTTATGCCAGTGATTCCATCTAAGAATACCCTAACGGCAGACTCGAAATCATTTGTCCTTAGATATCGTCTTGCTGGCTCGATGATTTCCTTGAGGAACTTGAACCCTAGTTCCAGATTCTCTCTTCCTTTATCCTCTCCGAACACTGTGAAAATCGGGGGCTCTATGAGAACGAGTTTTCTAACATAGCCCGGATAATCTCTTGCTACGAGCGCTGCTACGTACCCACCATAAGAGTGACCGACCAGATTTGCAGGTTCGCCAAATTCCTTGAGAAGCGCAAGGAGGTCGTCTCTTTCAGCCAAAAGCGAGTAGTTTCCTGGATAGTCTCTCCAGCTATTTGGATAGTGATTTCTTCGGCTGTACACTACGGTTTTGAAACCAGAATTTGAAAAGTAAGTAAGTTGGTTACCCCAGTCCCTATAATCTCCCAAGCTACCATGAATGAGAACTAGAGGTTCTCCCTGCCCATGTTCCTCGTAGTAGAGCCTTACATCATCACTTGAAAGAGCGTAAGGCATATTCAGAAGGATTACTCTACAGTAGAAACGAAATCACAGTCCCTTTTCTTCCGTTCCTTTTTGACTTATGCTTTCCTTAGCTTCCCCAGACGTAATCGAACAACTCGGACGAGCTGTGTCTTAAGCTCTGCATCGGACAGTTTCTTGCTTCGAAGATTCGAAATTTGCTTTGCAAGAGTAGGATCTCCTAGCATGCTTATCCAGTTCTCAAAGTCCTGACGGCCCAAATGGAATCTTATTGAGCTGGGATCAACTGTTTCCAATTCCTTGGAAAACTCTTCCAGGCTGTTTGCCCTTAGACCGATCGGGGAACCAAGAGATTGGTAAAAGTAGAATCCATTCTCGTCGGGAACGGTTCGTAACACGCTGTTAGGCATTATAAAGTGAAATCGGAAGACTTCTAGGCATTAAATTTAGCGTTGACAAGCTAATGCCTTACTAGACTTTTGATTGTTTCTTATAGGGAGGCACCAACCACCATGAGGATCAGAACCAAAAACAATAGAACAGTGACGCTCACTGTTCCTATTCTTACTCTTGACTGCATTGACGCCATGACCATAGCTTTTCCTTCCGGCGCGGGAGCTCCACTTTTTCCCTCACTCAGCATTCGGCCCATGGTCTTAGCAGTAGGTATCACTAAACCAAGAGAGACAATTAGAGCGATAAGTCCGACAAGTGCCCCGGCTTGAAGTAAACTTAGCGCGAGTCCTGAGGGCAGGTTCTTTGCATATTGGAAGGCGTATCCGTAGAGGGCGACTCCAAAGACTACTGCAGTCAATGAGGTTGCCATAACGTACCTTGTGTATCTCGGAATAATTTTACTCAGAAACTCTGCTCTTCCGCTTGGCTCCATGTGGGATAAAGAAGGTCCTAAGACTGAGCTGAACAGGAAAGCTGCACCCATCCAACCGACGATAGCCAAGATGTGCACGACTAGCAATGTAAGAAAAATATAATCAGGCAAGGTGTAGTATCTTCATCTCAATAGTGCGTTATTCATTAGAATTAAGTTTGTCTCTTTCCTGTTTAGCTTTAAAGAAATAGAAATCTTTCTCGAATCCGCCATTCAATCGCCTTTCTCCGCAGTATGTGGAGGATATAAGAACCAATGATCAAACCCGGCCGGGAAAAAAAGCTAAGCTAAAACCAACGCTTGCTTTGGTCGAAATTATAGATTCGGGCTCGGATAACCTACATTATCACTAAAGGCCAAATGTAAATGAATTATTTCAAGCCCAAGTTGGAAGAAAGTATAGGGCATTACAATACTCCCCAATGTCCTTTTTAGAGTAATCAGCGGGGTAAAAAACCATTTTTTAAAAATTTTCTGATACAGTGTAATTGTCTGGAGTGCTCTAAATGCAAACCGAACGTGTTGACAAAGCAGAAGTCGAATTCTTCCAACAAATTTAATCACTGGTAAAAGCAGTTCCTACTTTTGTGCCTGAACATTTCAGCAAGATATGTGGTGTAGATGCAGCCTACTCTAAGAAAGATAAGCGAGTGGTCGCAACAGTAGTTTTATTCCGAGATGGTTTAATAAATGAAGTAAGAACGCACAAGGGAGAGTTCGCATTTCCCTACATCAGCGGTTTATTTTCCTTCATGAAGGCCCGTTCGTTGTTGCCGCCTAAAGAAACTAGAAATCAGACCAGACCAGATTTAGTTTGTTTTGATGCTCATGACCTTGCACAGCCGCGCTCATGAGGGCTAGCAACCATTTGTGGAATGGTACTAGGAATCCCGAGCATAGGGATTGCGAAAAGCGCTCTTATTGGAAAGAAACTAGATTACAAGATAGGGCTAGAAAAATTAAGCTGCTATGATCAAGAGTGGGATTTGACACAACATTTAATGATCATAGGTTCTGGAGTCCTGGATACTGCGTAAGTCTAAAGAATCTCGAGGAGATAACTTCGCATTATGGGAATACTTGCCTTGAGGCAATGAAAGTAGCACACAAATTAGCGAATGCGCAGTTGTAAATTTGAGACTCCCACATCTGAACTAAATAGATTCAAGACAACGGGGACAGACGCAATCGTTGGCTTTCATCGAAATATTTGCAAGGTCCTCTTTAGTGGTTATGACATCAGAGCACCAGCATCTCGGAAACCCTTGACATTTGAATTCAGATCCGCAAATTTCACATACGAGTTGTCTGGCCATTTTTAGTCAACAGCTAGACTCAAAGGAGGCTAGTCTTACTTAAGATTCAATCTTCTTCGTCTTTCGGGGTAGTGCATCTAGCGCAGAGCCGGGTATTTACTTCTACTTCCTCGTCGGGCATTAGGCTACCACACTCTTCGCATCTTGATCTTCCTTTCATTGCCTCCAACTTCATCTCGAGCCTCTTCTCAGATAAAGTAGAAGAAGCATACTAACCTTTCGAAAATGAGCTCTGCGAGCCGTAAGAAAGGATCATAAAGATTTTAATCAACTTCCCTTCACGAGATCAGGCGTGCAAGCTGTAAAAACAGTAAAGCAAAGTTTCCATCCCTCAGAGGAAGTTCTTGGATTATTCGAAACATTTCGTTCAATGATGAATGAAGCAATCAGGGTCGGAATCGAGAACAACATATCTTCAAGATTCAAGCTGTCAAACAAAGTGTATCATTCATTTAAGAATGATTTGCATACTTGGTACAGGCTCTCAGCAATTGAAATCGCATCTTCCCTCTTGAAGAATTATCGCAGAGAAAAACGAAAGAATCCAAATGCCAAGAAACCCTATGTCTGGAAAAAATTTGCGAAGATTGGGAATCAAGCATACACAATCAAAAATAACATTCTAAGAATACCAACTCAACCAAGACATTTCGTAGAAATTCCTCTGGCTAAATATACGCAAAGAGTTCTGTCTGATCCGAGTCTAAAGCTTGGTTCAGTCTCACTGACATCTCGCACAGTCTGTATAGCATTCTCGAAAGAGATCGCCGAGGTTGAACCAACTGGATACATCGGAATCGACAGGAATCTTGAGAACGCAACGATTGCCTCAAGTGATAATTTCATCAGGAAATTTGACACTTCTAGAATCTTACGAAAGAAAGAAGCCTTCTCGGAAGTAAAATCCCATTTCAAGAGAAATGACCATCGAATCCGAAACAGAATCTATTCAAAGTATGGAACAAAGCAGTCGGAAATTGAGAATCAAGAATTGCACAAGATTTCAAAGCAAATAGTGGAGAAGGCAAAGTCTGTAAACTTTGGAATCGTCATGGAGAATATCAAAGGGATAAGAAAGCTCTATCGAAAAGGCAACTTCCAAGGAAACAAATATCGTAGAAGGCTCAACTCATGGTCTTTCTACAAGCTTCGGAAGATGATTGAGTATAAAGCTAGGTGGCTAGGACTCAAGGTTATCTATGTCCCACCACACAGGACTTCGACTTTCTGCGCGATATGTGACTCAAAAGTAGTCGAATGCACAGAGAGGAAGGTCTGGTGTCCAAAGTGTAAGAGACTTGTGGATAGGGACGAAAACGCAGCCAGAAATATTCTGGCACGAGGGATGAGGTTCATCCCAATCGGACTGTCAAGCGAAGCTGCGAATGGGAATCCGATGAAGGAGCTAACGACCGAGGTAATCCTTCGAGCAGATGGCAGTCAGTTGACTCAAAAATCATAGAGATTTTTATCCATGACCCCAAGAGTTAACAGAACCCGAAAATGTAGCTACGAATTCACTTTGAGGTAAGAGATAGTAGACTTGGCCTGCTTTGAGACAAGTCCGGCTACCCAAGTCCGAACAGAGAATGGGTTTTGTTTCCGAAGCGATGCTGCTTATGAAGATGAATAGCTTTGAGGCAGCGGCAAAAATGTTAGAATCTCACCTCAATGATGCGGGACTGAAATCCAGCGCAAAAGTCGGCATAATGTCCTGGATCTCGGAGTGCTACCTAAAACGGAACGATAAGGAGCAGGCTGCAAAATGGGCTGAGCAAGCCGGAAAAGCAGCCCTAGCTTGCACGGGCATGTCCAACGAAGAGAGAACAAGGAGAGCTCGAGAAGAATTCGAACGCGCCCTCGGATATTACGAGGCGATCAATGATGTCACCGGTATGGGTCGCTTGGCCACACTCAAGTATGGATTGCATCCATCCTAAAGGGATTCTGAAATTTCTTTCATCAAGTTGGATTTTCAAGCAAAATGTACTTGAAAGAATTTTTTCGCCTTTTTCGCCTCTTCTTGAGTTAGGGAATGATCTGAAGATTCCCAATTCAGCGATACATGCGCCCCGTATTTTTCTAGAAGGTCTTTGAGATCCTCGACCTGCGACGGCGAAGTCAGGCTATCAAATTTACCTGCTGACAAAAAAATCAATTTGCCCGAAAGACGGGGTAGTTTCTCAGGAGAGAATGGGAGCATTGCACGGAAAAGAATTGCTCCACGTAAAATCTCCGGACGCATAACTAGCAGACTAGCGGCTATATTCGCCCCATTGGAATACCCTATGGCAACAGTCAAATCTAGATCGAATCTGTAATGCTTTGAGGCTTCTTTGACAAAATTTGCCAGCTCCTTTGTTCTGAATTTTAGGTCTTCAATATCGAAGACGCCTTCGCCAAATCTTCTGAAGTAACGTGGCATTCCGTTCTCAAGGACCTTACCTCTTACACCCAAGAGAGAAGAGTCAGGCGCGATTTCATGTCCTAAAGGAATTAGGTCGTTTTCATTTCCACCCGTACCATGAAGAAGAAGTATGGTTTGGTTCTTACTCTCTTTCTTGCCCTGAACGAAATTGTGGGCAAAACCTAATAGCTCCATCCCACCCTCTTCCTTGCCATCTACTATTTTATATCACAGGTTTTAAAAATCTGCAACTTTATTTAACCATGTTCAATCAATAGCAGGAAAACTCTGAATAAATCGCCCGGCAATTTTCGGAATAGACTAAACAGATGACGATGGCACAGATTTTTCCATCGCCCTTTGAGGCGATTGTGTTTTACATTATATATGCAGCTTGGATCATAAGCGAGATAGTGGGAGCAGTTTTCCTTCCTTGGCTAAGAAGAAGATCAGGCTTTCAAGTGAAATCTATCCTCGACAGAGGGTCAAGAGGAGTAATTTTTCTCGGTCTATTTGTTGCAATTTACATCAGTTTTAGTTTCGCAGCAAATAGCGTCGCAATGTTACCGACATCAGGGCGCTCGATCCTCTTTTCTACAGGGATCCTCTTGATGTTGCTTGGAATCTTCGTAAGACAGTGGGCAATCGCTACACTAGGAAGATTCTTTTCTCTTTCAGTGAGGGTGGCCCAAGGCCATAAGGTTGTCAGCAATGGCCCATACAGGTTTGTTCGCCATCCTTCATACACAGGAGCCTTACTTTCGTTTGCGGGAATGGGGCTTGTTCTTGGAAGCTGGGGAGCTCTCCTCGTAATTCTTTTGATGTTTGGACTGGTATTCGGTTACAGGATTAGCGTGGAAGAAAAGGCGTTGCGAATTAATCTCAAAGATGATTATGTGACTTATATGAAAAAAACCAAGCGCTTGATACCATATTTGATTTGAACTGTTATTCGAACATGACGAGCTTGACACTTTTCAGCTTGTCTTCTTTCTGAAACTCCCTAGTCATAGAACTGATCATCTTTGCATCTCCTTCGAGAAGAAATAATTCGACGCAGTTGTTCTGGCTGATCTTGTTGTGAATGTGGGTCTTTACAATGTCTTCAAACTCGTGTTTTAATTTTGTAATCGGAGCTTCGTTTGATTCGTCGTGGGTAACGACTATGATTGCGTTCATGTGCCCTGATAGAGTATTTTTTTCCCTCGAATCCTCAAACAATAGTCGTATTGCGGCTCTGACCAATTCAGAACGACCCGCAAAGCCTCCAGATTTTTGAATCTGGTCCATTTCCTTTATCATTTGATCCGGAAACGACAAGCTGACTATGGTCATTTTTGATTCCCGAGCTTAAGAATACTATTGAATATGAAGTATGAGAAAGATATTATTAACATATCGAGCACTTGATAGCTTGGAAATCGCCAAAGTTGCGGATCAGAAACGATTTCTAGTTTGCACTTTTGAGCTTGGGTCATGTTACGTTTGGCTGCAAACTCGCAGGTTTTCGAGTAATTTCCCTGTATCCTCGGTAGATATTACCGAAGCCGATCAACCCAACCACGCATATCACTAGAACGGCGGCGACTCCTATCGAATCTAAATTGGGAATAGGGTTTCCAGTGCTTATGGCGATCTTATCGAGAATAGGAAATGCTACAATCAAAGCCCCAATCATCGCAAAGGCGAGTCCGCCAAAGTATAACGTTCTTGCGGCCGCAGAACGGCCTACATATTTTATTTGACTGACCGTGAGCTTCTTGACTCGCATGATATTTGCAAAAACACTTCCAAGAACTATTTGCATGCACATTGTTCCTAATCCGAAAAATAGTCCCACAAAAGGAGCAAAAAATACAGTAGGCACTTGCGGCGCCAGAATGAAAGTGATAATCGATGCGTAAGCGCCTATACCCCATCCTGCAACAAACCCATGCAATGTAGCCATCTTCAGCGGGACAGGTTTGATATCGGTTTCGTGAAGAGGAAGTCTCTCAGCGTCACTTGTGTGATGCTCTTTCTTGCTGCCGAACAACCGATCTAATGGCAAATGAAGATACTTTCCTTTTAGGATGTAAGCGCCAGCCATGAACATGACAAAGCCAACAACAATGTATACCGGCCCATCCAAATTATAGATCTTGTAAACAGCCGCCAGTCCTACGAATCCAAGAGTTGTCAGAACCGCTCGCTGACTCATAAACCCAAGAGAAAACACGAATCCTGATTTCATTCCCCCTCTAGTACTGTAACTTCCGACAGAGTAGCTGAATGTTATTGGCCACGTGTGTTCATCCGGTGTTATTCCGTGCAAAGTACCAAGAATGAATGCGATTGCCAGTATAGCAGTCATAGTCAAACCAGCCGGTGGATTCAGAAGTGTGCCTAGATCAAACAAAGTTCATTTCGACTCCATCTTCAAGCTTGTAATCCAGATTAAGTCAAAAACACTGCCTAAGAAGGATCCGCTTGTTATTCATTACCAAATGATTGGTATAGGGTTCTTAATATATTTTATCTAACTATTAATAACTCGAGCATCCGAGACATACTTGTTATGAGGAAGCCCATGTTGACATTAATAACCTCTTACCATTTGAAACGACTCCCTCTGATTTCCCGCCGACGATCTGACGCGACTTGCACTATTAGTTTCGTTTTGTTAGCGCGACTCAACGATTATTCACTGAAAAGTATTTACTGGTGTGCCATTACAAGATCATCAGCTCAAGAAAGGGAGTAAGATGACTTTTGGACGCATTTGACGCGATCGCAACAAAACTTGAAACTCGTCAGTTCGACAAGAAAGAAGTTTCACGGGACGTAAAGCGGAAGGTCCTTGAGGCCGCTAGGCTGACAGGAAGTTCAAACAATACTCAGCATTGGCGTTTTATTCTTCTCGAGGATGCGAAAAGTATCAACTGCCTAGCGGAAGACGCCACAACAGGACCGTGGGTCAAGGGAGCAAACTTTGCGGTGTTGATTCTCGCAAACCCCCAAGTAAATGGATACATGATCGACGTTGGCAGAGCTTTGCAAGACATGCAGCTTACCGCTTGGAATCTAGGAATCGGCTCTGGAATTTTTACAGGCTTTAATCAGGACAAGTTGAGGCAGGATTTTGCAATCCCGCAAAATCTCGTTCCAGCGGCAGCTTTGGGGTTCGGGTATCCTGCTGTCAAGAAATCCGGGAAAAAGAAAAAGCGGAATCCTTTGAATCAAATAGCCTATTCCGAGAAATTTGGTCAAGCTCTTGCACTTTGAGAAAGTGCCATAAAACGTTCAAAGGGATAAGTTAATTCTACAGAGCGACTACAGGTTTTTAGAGCTTCCCTGCTTTAGGAGAACTCCCAAAATACAGCACGAATTTCCCCAAGCGATTTATGGCAAAACCGAGAAAACAATTCTTTGCTGATACAATCTTGAGTGAAAGTGAGGAAGAAAGAAGAACCGGAGTCGAAGGACCCCTATCAACGCAGCGAGAAGAAATGATCCGGCGCGACGTTCCAAAGCGTGGCGCGGAACGCATTATGCTAACTAGGAAAATAGCGGTGCAATTGCCGCGCTAATCGTCGGAGCTCTTGTCCCCTTTTGTCCTCTAATGATCCTGTGAATTCTGAATCTCATCGAAAGATTTCTTAATTGAATCTGCGATTTCTTTCATTTGTTCTTCACTCTCATATTTTTGCCGGGGCCAAAAGAATCCCCTCAGGCCGTCGCCAGATTTTCTTGGTATGACATGGATATGGAGATGAGGAACGCTTTGGCTGATTCTGTTGTTTATGGCTATGAATGTCCCTTCTGCATGCACCCCACGCTCGACTGCTTCCGCCAGCAACTGCACCTTTGAAAAAATTGGGGTTATCAGATCTTCTGGTAAATCATGGATTGTTTCGTAATGATTTCGAGGAATCAGGAGACTATGGCCCAGGAAAACAGGTCTCTTATCGAGAAAAGCGAGCGAAGTGTCATCCTGAAAGACGATGTGGCGAATAGGCGAACGTCCGCTGACAATTGCGCAAAACACGCAGTCGTCCCGCGCTTTGTCATTGCCTTCCTCTGATTTGGCACCTATTTCTTCGCTTTCTTCGAATAATTTCTCTTGACTTGGCCGCGTGTTGCTCATTTGTGACCTAAATGAATTAAACAGTCCTTTCAATGCGTTCTGTCTTTTGAACCTATTTTGATAGGCCTGCCGATTCATTGGGTGATTCATCAGGTTTCCTGTTATCTTCATTTTGATATTTTAGATCTGAACCAACCACCAAGCATATTTCGAAGCGTCTTGAAGTAATACAGGAGTACTAGAAGTCCAACAATAACAATGATTCCGACCGAATAGTTGACCTCAAATCCGATTAAGACCAAAGCAAAGATGAGGAATGCAAATCCAATGCTAATCGCTTTGTCCGACTCTTCATGAATATTCCATGCAGATTTTATTCTCTCGAGATCGTTACCGACTTTGTTGTCAGCCCCGGTCCTCTCTGTTGTGAGCGCTTCTGGGATTGTGTCGCTAGTGTTATCCCGCGATTGGAGCTTGTCCACGCTTTCTTGAGAGATGTGGCTGAAATGTCTTATAGCCTGATAGGCGCCTACGGCAACAGCCAAGAAAATCAGAGTCGAAATCCCAAGTAGAAGTGCAGTGCCAAGCGCAAACACGCTCTGGGCATCCAGTCTGGCTAGCGAGTTCTTGATAGGTGAAGATTCGAAAGCTGCGAAGGATGCGAAAGTCAGCCCGCCGAGAAAGCTACTGATCGTAAGCCTATTGGACTCTTGACTTTGCAGTCTTTCGTAAACTTCTTGATAGTCCTCCCACGTCTTGGGATAGGCCTCTTTTGGTTGAGACAAAAGATCTGGATCGACTACAAATTGAGAATCTACGGCTATTCATTAGTTTCTTGCCGCATTGAGGGATTATAAAAAAAGTGTTAAAACAAGCTGTCGATTTCTAGATGTTTGATTGGGATATGCCTACAAAACAAAGCGAAAAGAAACCTGAAAATCAAATGGTCGAATTCAAAACCCTGAAAGACCTATTTTCCTTCATCATTACAAAGTCTATCCCAGGGCAGCAGTTCCTCTCCGTGATTAGATATAGAGAGATTACATACGCTTTCACTCCGATCGGCGAATCAGTAATGGTCTTTTTCACAAAAGACGAGCCCAAGTCTCCAGTCTACGCTTGGGATTCTGATACCGACAGGTTCCTTCCCGTCCAAACTCCTGACAGGACTCGGCTGAACATTTTGGTCCAGCAGGTCGAGCAGGATACGCTCATCAGCTCGATGTTTTACTCTAGCAAGTAATAATCAAGCAAAAATATAGCCGGTTCTTTTCACTGAACGATCGGGAATATCACAGAAGGGACTAGTCCTACGACTGCATATGAAAGAATGCAAACCACTCATTTGATTTTTCCATGAGTAGCCCTCGTGCCGAATCGAAAAAGTCAGACCTTCTATCCTTTGTCTTTAGCTTCATGCTCTCGACATCTAACTCAAGATGCTTTCGATCAACAACTCTGATTTCCTCCGCAAGTTTCATGCCCTGCTTGCTTAATTCTTCGATTGCAGATTGAATCTCGTTAGCCAGTCCAGCAAGCGATGAGCTCGCTTTCCCTATTGACATTCCCATATTCAAATTTGAAATACCACTTGATGTGTTTCAAAAAAAGAAAGGGCTATTTCATATCTGTGAATTCGGAAAAGAGATCGGGAATCCGGATCTCAAGATAGTTTCTGTTTCGCGTGCTTTTTCTTACGGCTAGGCAGGCACATGCCCGTCTCTCCAATCAAATCTGCGATGGAGAGCATTAGCTTTTTTGCGTAGGTAATATCCTCCAAAAAAAATCAGGAAGGCGATCACTTCGAGACCGGTGAGGTAGTCTGGGTATCTAAAAAGAAGAGCTCCGCAGATAGAGAGGCAAACTCCTCCAATAAGCAAGTATTTTGAGACTTGGAACAAGAATTTTGAATCAAATTTCTCTAACGGAAGCAACGCATTTTCTCTAACAATGCACTAAGTATTTAGTTCGATGAAGCGCGAGTACAGGTTTCACATCAATTCTAGACATGTTTCTTTGATCGACTAAAAGTTGGAACTAGGCGGGCAACAGGATGATGTTATTTTTTGAACTAGTCACCTACTTTACTGACCTCATATGTCAGAAGAGGAAAGGGTAAGGTCCGCTGGTAGGGTCCTTCCAATCATTGGCCTATAATGTAGTCCGGGGTTCTCTTTGGGATGTTTCGCATCAGTTTCGTCCTGATGCCTGTTGGAGGAATTCTGGATTTCTAGTGCTCAAGGGCTAGAATAAAGCAGAGTCACGGCAAAGAAAAAAGCACCCGGCCACAAGATAGTCATGTCTGCCTGACGATCAAGTAGGTATTTGGATAATCGGTAATACTACCCAGTCAAATTTTGAAACCGACCTACGTACATCAAAACCATCTCTCCAGCTGCAAGAGAAACGCCAGAGAACGTTAAGTATTCGTCTGACCCCGGTTGTTTCCGAAACCGCAACTGAGATTATCCCAGCCATGTTGAACGCTAGAATTAGTACTTCCATTTTTTGTAAGACGAATACAATGCAACGCAAAACATGTTCTATGATTCTAGTGCGAGCCCTTTCTCTTCCAGTGCCTTTCTAATCTTCCAAGGATTAAGTGGCATGTCAATGTGTGAAACTCCAGCATGCGAAAGCGCATCCACAACTGCATTCACAAAGGCGGCCGGGGAACCGACGGTTGCGGACTCACCAACACCCTTTGTTCCTAGTGGGTGGTGTGGCGACGGTGTAATGGTTTTGTCCGTTTCCCATTTCGGAGTCTCGACAGCGCTTGGGATAAGATAATCCATAAAGTTACCTCCGAACACGTTTCCTTCTTCGTCGTATTTGATCTCCTCCATGAATGCGGTTCCGTAACCCATTGTGAGAGCACCCTGGATCTGTCCGTCGACTATCAAAGGATTGATGATGTTCCCGCAATCATCTACCGCGATGAAACGTCTAACTTTTGGTTCCCCAGTTGCTCTGTCAATGTCGACGACACAGATGTAGCTTCCAAATGGAAAAGTCATGTTGGGTGGATCATAGTAGTCCACCGCTTCAAGCCCTGCTTCGACGCCCGGAGGATGGTTGGTATACGCGGCAAAAGCGATTTCCTGAATTGTCTTTGCTTTGTCGGGAGATCCCTTGACGTAGAATCGACCTCTTTCCCAGGCCAGATCTTCCTCCCTTGCTTCAAGGAGATATGCCGCGATTTTCTTTGCCTTGTCGCGTATCTTTCGAGATGCCATCGCAGCTGCAGCACCGGCGGTCGGGGTGCTCCTGCTTGCATAAGTTCCTAGACCGTAAGGTGCAGTATCGGTATCTCCTTCTTCAACTGTTATGTCATCAGTGGGTATGCCTAGCTCTTCAGCAATTATCTGGGCATACGTTGTAGCATGACCCTGTCCCTGAGACTTTGTTCCAAACCTAGCGATGACCTTGCCAGTTGGATGGATTCTAATTTCAGCTGAATCAAACATCTTGAGACCGAGGATATCAAAGTCATGTGAAGGACCCGCTCCGACTATTTCCGTGAAAGAGCTGATTCCGATGCCCATAAGCTCTCCTTTCTTTCTCTTCTCTTCCTGTTCTTTGCGAAGCTCCGCGTATCCTATCTTTTCCATTGCTTTCTTTAGGGCGTCCTTGTAGTTCCCGCTGTCGTAGGTCCAACCAAGAACCGATTTGTACGGGAATTTTTCTTTTGGAATAAAGTTCTTCATTCGTATTTCCGCAGGGTCCATTCCGATTTTGTGAGCTAGAACGTCGACCATCCGCTCTATAGCATAGACTGCTTCGGTGACTCGGAACGAGCACCTGTACGTGATACCGCCTTGTGGCTTATTTGTGTAGGCGGCATCTACTTCGGCGAAAGCATTCTTCAGGTCATATGAGCCTGTGCAAATGCTGAACAAGCCAACTGGAAATTTTGTCGGGTTTGCATCTCCGTGAAAGGCGCCATGGTCACTGATCGTCTTGATCCTGACGGCCAAAATTGTTCCATCATTGTTTCCAGCAAGCTCAGCGCTCATGTGAAAATCTCGTCCAAACGCGGTTGACGGTTGGTCATCCGAGCGGTCGTTGATCCACTTGACAGGATGGCCGCTGACTATCGATCCAACCGCTGCAACAATATAGCCAGGATAGACATACACCTTGCCGCCGAATCCTCCACCGATATCAGGCGAAACGATACGAATCTTGTTCTCAGGTATCTTTGTGACGAGAGCTGCAACCGTCCTGACCGCGTGTGGAGCTTGGGTAGTCATATACAGTGTCAAGTGACCCTCAATTGGGTTAAAATCAGCGACGCAACCGCAGGTCTCCATATAGGAAACATGAATCCGAGGATAGTAGAGATCCTGCTTTACAGTTACGTCGGCCTCTTTGAACAATTTGTCAGTAGCGACTCGATTCCCGACTTCCCAATGAAAAATGCGGTTTGTACCTTTATCATCCCTAATGATCGTTGTATTCTCGAGGGCCTTGAAAGGATCTGTCACTGCGGGTAAAGGCTCGTATTCAACTTGAACCAAATTCACTGCATCGGCCGCAATGTATCTATCTTCAGCAACGACGCCAACGACTTCCTGCATTTGAAATACAACTTTTTCCGTCGGCAAAACCATCATCTTGTCATTTGCCAAAGTCGGAATCCAATCCAGTCCTAGGCCTTTGAGATCATTCCCTGTGATGACCGCGACAACGCCCGGAAGGGCTTTCGCTTTCTCCACATCGATATTCTTGATCTTGGCATGAGCGTAGGGGCTGCGCACAAAATCCAAAAAGAGCATGCCGGGAAGTTTGATGTCATCAACATAATTTCCCCTTCCCCGGATAAGCATCGGGTCTTCCTTTCTCTTAATCGCGGATCCCATTCCGTGAACGACTTGTTCGGTTGCCATTTCTTTCTCAACTCCTACCTCGCTGGTACCTCAACCCTTTGCTGCTGCGTTTCTCTGAGCTTCTCTGCGGCATACTGTATAGACTCAACTATCTTCACGTACCCGGTGCACCTGCACAGATTTCCAGAGATTCCTCTTCGAATCTCTTCCTCTGTGGGATTCGGATTCTTCTGTAACAATGCCACTCCAGCCATCATCATTCCAGGAGTGCAGAATCCGCACTGAAGTCCATGTTTCTCCCAGAAACCCTCCTGAATCGGATGAAGTTTTCCGTTCTTTGCAAGACCCTCGACTGTCGTGACCTGTTTTCCATCAGCCTGGACTGCAAACATGGTGCATGATTTCACAGCCTTACCGTTGAGCAGGATTGTGCAAGCTCCGCAGTTCGACGTATCACACCCGATGTGAGTTCCAGTAAGGCTAAGATTCTCGCGCAAGAAATGGACTAAAAGAAGGCGTGGTTCAACATCGGCTACTCTCTTCTGGCCGTTCACGCTGACTGTGATATTCATCTTGTTCACCATTTAGATCAAGCACCTCCTCCAACAGCTCGCAAGTACGCACGCTTGAGAGCACGGGAAGTAAGGACCTTGACCATCTCTTTCTTGTATTCTGCTGGACCGCGCAGATCACTAGACGGCGTAGAAGCTTGAGCGGCAAGCCTCGCCGCCGTACCAATTGTGTCCTCGGTGAGTTTCTGGCCAAGGAGAGACTGCTCGGCTTCTTCCGCTTGTATAACAGATGGTCCTACGGCTGTTAATCCGATTCCCGCTCTTGCGACCTTGCCGTCTGTGTCAAGGCATATTTGTACAGCGACGCCAGCGATCGCGAAATCGCCGACTCTTTTTTCGAGCTTAAGGTACGCTCCGCCAGTTCCAGGAGAGTACTGTGGGACGCGAATCTCAGTTAGAATTTCTCTATGCGTTAGGGCAGTAGTAAAAGTATCGACGAAAAAGTCCTTGGCTTTGATAACCCTACTTCCAGCGGGGCCAGTTGCAACAAATTCGGCGCCGAGAGCAAGCATTGTCGCGGGTAGATCATTTGCGGGATCCGCATGGCTGACATTTCCCCCTGCGGTTCCTAAATTTCTAACCGTTGGATCAGCAATATGGCTTGCAGCATCATTAATCACAGAATATTTTTTCTTGATTAGGTCGGACGACTCTAGATCGGCCATCCTTGTGAGTGCCCCGATCCTCAGGAAACTATCTGACTCACGAATGTAACTCAATCCTTCGATATTATTGATGTCGATCAGTCGAGACGGCGACCCCAGTCTTAACTTCATCAGTGGAATCAAACTCTGCCCACCCGCAAGGATCTTTGAGTCGCTGCCAGAGGTTTCGAGGAGTGAAATCGCTTCAGAAAGCGTTTTTGGAGAAGAATATTCGAAAGAGGCCGGTATCATACCAAATTCCCCAGTTGTTGAAAACCAATTGGACACTAATATGCATTCAGAAACTTGCGAGCGTGACGTTGCAACCCGATATTTGCTATCATTGATTGCTAAGGTCGTATAGTTCTGACGTTGATCCAGATCGTGCTATTTTTTGCTTTTGATTCGCATAGATTGAAGTGATCCCTCGTTTCTAGTTATAGGAGATTGTGCAGATCCCTAACTTTACTAACCATAGCTATCTTTTGGAATCGAGAGTCACATGAAGGAATGTTGTTTCGTTCTCTGCCCTAACAACGTCAAATCGACTTTAAGTGCACGCGCCAAATATTTGATGCGCAATAAAACACATGTATAAGCGGGTGGGCATCTACGAACATTTTTTCCTCCGAATAGGCTTTAAATACAATCATTAAGGACCCCTCTCTTCCTTTCATCTACAGACGAGTATTCCGAATAGCCATTGTTTGAGCGTGATGCCCTAAACACTTTTGTCTCTTTATATTATAAAAAAATTTTGGGGCATGACATACTATTTGTGAATATAGCAATTGTTTGTGCCACGCCCACGCCCAAAGTTAGGCGTCTTTCATGGTCACAGAAAAAAACGGCGGCTGACATACTATCAAGAGAAAATAGCCATTGTTTCGTTAACGCGCTCTAAAAACGATTAATCTCCTTGTTAGAGAAAAGTGGTCGCGTCGTTTATTACGGATTCCGATACGGGGCTGAAAATTGCCAACTTTATTACCTTGCCCGTTTTTCCTTATCTTGAGCAATTAAGCAAGTTTGAAAGAAGCGAACATAGTTTTGTTGACAAAACTATGCCCAAAAGACAGAGAAAATGTCGCTTCTAAAGCCACAACCTCTACTAACCGATCATCCAGTTTTCAAATGCGAATCTTTGCTTCACAAGTCCCTTATCACGTGATGAGCTAGAATCATCTGACAACTAAAATTGCTTATGGAAGCGGAGCTTCCCGAGGAAAGGATTGAGCAAGCCCTCGCCTTTTACAAGGTACTTGGGGTTACTGCTCAATCGGGATTCAAGACGGCTCTTGCTAACTGTCGATGCCACATTTGCATGGAGATTTTACAAAGAATAGAATGCGGAGATCTCCGCTAGGCATCCCATTTCCAATCGCAGAATTGTTCTCTAAGTTTTGATTTTTGGAACTTTCCGACGGAGGTTCGGGGTATCTCGTCGACGAAAACAACTGCGTCCGGTATCCACCACTTTGCAAATTTTGGAGCAATAAATTCCAATATTTCAGCAGAAGAGACTTTGCCCTTGAACTCGTCCTTCAGAACTACCGCGGCGAGAGGCCTCTCTTGCCACTTTGGATGAGGAATAGCGATAACGGCAGCTTCTTTGACTCTTGGATCTGCCATTATCGCATTTTCGAGATCAACGGAGCTTATCCACTCTCCTCCTGATTTAACGAGATCCTTCGTTCTATCGGTGATTTTCATGTACCCCTCGCTATCGATTGTTGCAATATCACCAGTTCTAAACCAACGATCTTTCGTGCAAGTAGAATTTGCTGAATCGTCACTTTTGTAATGCCCCCTTGATATCCACGGTCCTTTGATCTGGAGCTCACCCATCGTCTTTCCATCCCAAGGCGCCTCACCTGAATCGTTCATGACACGTATTTCCACAAACGGAGGCGGCAGACCTTGCTTTGCCCTTATAGCGTACTTCTCGTCCTCTGACAATGCATCCTTCAAGTGACTCTTTAGAACAGAAACGGTTCCTACTGGGGTGGTTTCAGTCATACCCCACGCATGAATAATTTTGATTCCGAACTTGTCAAACCCCCGAATAAGGGATTCAGGAGCTGCCGACCCTCCTACCGGCAATCTGAGTCCCGGCAACAATTTCCAGCGATTTGGTTCGCGAGAAAGAGCTTGCAAAACACCAAACCAAATAGTAGGGACTCCCGCCGCAATTGTTACCTTCTCCTTCTCCATAAGGTCAAGCAAACTTTCAGGATCAAGATGAGGCCCCGGCAATACCTGCTTTGCCCCAACCATGGTCGAAGTGAAAGGCAGTCCCCACGCATTTGCGTGAAACATCGGAACCACTGGAAGAACAGTGTCCTGTTGCGACATGCCGAGGACGTCGGGTATGGCTTCGCCAAAAGAATGCAATACAATTGATCTGTGGGAGTAGACTACACCTTTCGGAGTTCCAGTAGTTCCTGATGAATAACACATACCAGCAGGATCACTCTCATCAATTTTAGGGAACTCGAATCTTCCAGTAGCGGATTTGAGGAGTTGCTCGTAGTCAATTTGATCTCTGATCCCTGGCACTTGAGGAGCAGGATTGGCGCCAGCAGAGATAGGCACGACGATTAGATGCTCAATATTCACATTTGAAGCAAATTTTGAAAAGAGCGGAAGCAATACATCGTCCACAATCAGGAATTTATCCTCGGCATGTTTCACGATATACGCAATATCACTTGGATGCAATCGGAGATTCAGAGTGTGATAAACCCCACCAGCCGCGGGCACGCCGAAGTAGGCTTCAAGATGTGCGTAGTGATTCCACATTAGGGTCGCGACTCGATCTCTTGGCTTTAGTCCGAGAGACACGAGCATTTCTGCGAGCGCCCTCGATCTCTTGAAAAAATCAGAATAGGTGTATCTGTGAAGACCCTTGGAAGGCATCCTTGAGACTATCTCAATGCGCGGAAATAATTTCGCTGATCGCTCAAGAATATGCGTTAGCGTAAGAGGGTAATCGTCCATCATCGTTGATTTTAAAGTCTTGGCGGAAGACGAAGAAGTAGGCTCCTCTGTAATCTGCACGACGGAAGCTACAGTTTTACCACCAGTGTTAATTGCTATAAAGATTGGCCCAGAAAATGTGGGAGAGACTTGGTTTCTTACTCTGTTTAGTAGTAAACAGGGTACTTTTGATTTGAGCGTGGAATCTGAATGATCGTTTATATTTTTGTGGCCTGTTGCAAGATAGGTGTTTTCTGAAATGTATCCAAAGGAATTCGAGTACGCTTCTCCTATGACAGTTGAAGAAACCTTAGGAATTCTAGGCAAATTAGGTTCAGATGCGAAAATTTTGGCGGGCGGACAAAGCCTTATTCCTCTGATGAAATTTAGGCTCGCAGCGCCTAAATATCTTGTAGACATAAATGGAGTTTCGAGTCTCGATTACATCCGCGAAACTGGAAATTTCCTTGCCATTGGCACTTTAACAAGGCATCACACGATTGAAAGATCTGAGCTTATCAGACAAAAGTTAGGGCTATTCGCTGAAACGGCTTCCTGGATCGGAGATCCTCAGGTTCGAAACAACGGAACGATTGGAGGTTCTCTAGTTCACTCTGACCCTGCGGGAGATTGGGGTTCATCAATAATTGCAACGAGAGCTTTGCTAAAGGTGAAAAACAAAAAGAAAGAGCGAACTCTTGATTCAGATCACTTTTTCTCGGATACGTTCACTTCAGAAGTTGCTCCGGACGAACTTTTGACAGAGATTCGTGTCCCTATCCCACCCGATGGTGGGAGGAGCGCAGGGGCTTATGAAAAACTCGAAAGAAAGGCTGGAGATTTCGCAACCGTTGGAGTGGCAGTTCAGCTAACTTTGAGCCGTGACAGGAGAACCTTTGAACAGGTAGGAATCGGGTTTGCTTCGCTAGGTCCGACGAATTTGAGGGGAAAGAAAGCTGAAGAAGCATTAGTGGGAAAATCCGTTAGCACGAGCTCGATAGAAGATGCAGGATTAGCTGCAATCGAAGATGTAAATCCTTCCAATGATGCTTTGCGCGGCTCGGCCGAGTACAAGCGTGCAATGGCGAGAGTTTTCCTAAAACGTGCCCTAAAGCGTGCTGTAACAAGCGCAGGAGCTACGGGAGTGTGATCTTGGAATGGTAAATCAGAAATCTCGGAAAAATTCACGAAACTCTCGAGCTAGGCGTTCAAGAGTCACTTTAGCCGCCGTAGATCGAAAGACTATACATGTAAAGGTCAACGGAAAGGAGTATGAACGCGAAGTACAAGCTCGTTTGTTGCTTGTAGACTTTCTGAGAGATAATCTAGGGTTGACGGGAACCCATGTTGGATGTGACACCTCGAACTGCGGGGCTTGCACGATCTTATTTGACGGAAGGTCAGTAAAGTCATGCTCTATGCTTGCAGTTCAGGCGGATGGAAAGGAGCTCCTCACAATCGAAGGACTTGCGAATGGAAGTGAATACCATCCTTTGCAGAAGGCTTTCTGGGAAAATCACGGCCTGCAATGTGGATTCTGCACTCCTGGTATGATTATCCAAGGCTACTGGTTCCTTAAAGAGAATCCGCATCCATCAGAGGAACAAATCAGATGGGGAATATCTGGTAATCTATGTCGATGTACTGGTTACACCAACATTGTGAAGGCGATCCAGGCAGCCTCTGAAAACATGAGTAAACAAGAAGTGCTCGTTCAAAAGGTAGCTCGGAGTTAGGGAGGTAGCAAAAATATGGCAGTTTCGGCAATTTTTGGCGCAAAGATAAACAGACGTGAAGACCCGCGGCTAATTACTGGTACGGGCTCGTATACAAACGACATCGTACTTCCGAACTTGGCTTATGCCGTTTTCCTACGCAGTCCGCATGCGCATGCAAAGATCAACAAGATTAACACTGAAAGAGCAAAGCAGTTTCCCGGTGTAATCGCGATTGTAACGGGGAAAGACATCGGATCACAACTGAATCCTGTACCTTGTGCATGGCCGGTCACTGGCGCTGAGGTAAAGATTCCGAAATATTATCCGATTGCAATAGACAAAGTCAGGTATGCGGGCGACCCAGTTGCAGTCATTGTGGCAACCTCGCCATATGAGGCTACGGATGCCCTCGAAGCAATAGACGTCGAATATGAGCCTCTGCCCGCGATCGTTGGACAAGAAGACGCGAGCAAACCTGGAGCTCCGCAGCTTTACGACGATGTTCCAAACAATATCGCATTTCATTGGAAAGTAACTGGTGGCAATGTTTCCGACGCATTCGCAAACTCAGAGGTGACAATTAAAGAACGCTTTGTTAATCAAAGGCTACAACCCACAGCATTAGAGACTCGAGGGGCAATAGCTCAATACGATCCGGGATCTGACACCTTGACCATGTGGATAACTACTCAGAACCCGCATGTTCACAGATTGCTTTTGACTTTGATGACAGGCATTCCAGAGCACAAGCTTCGAATAATTTCAAAGGATGTAGGTGGTGGATTTGGGAGTAAAATTCCCTGCTACGGTCCGGAGGCCGTAGTCGCTTTTCTCGCAAAGAAGATTAACGTTCCCATTAAATGGATAGAGGATAGACAAGAGAACTACCAGGCGACGGTCCACGGACGCGATCATGTCCAGTATGTCGAACTCGCTGGAAAGAATGATGGAACTATTACCGGAATTAAGGTCCTGGCGTACGCAAACATGGGAGCATGGCTTTCAACAGCAGCGCCCGGTGTGCCAACTATACTCTTCGGATTGATTTTGCCGGGAGCTTACAAGATACCAAATGTCGAATGCGAAGTCTATGGAGTATTGACAAACACTACGGGTGTTGATGCGTATCGCGGCGCCGGGAGACCTGAGGCCACATACATCATCGAGCGGTTGGTCGACATTTTCGCCCACAAAATCGGAATGGATCCGGCTCAGGTGAGGCTGAAGAATTTCATTTCAAAAGATCAATTTCCGTACAATACTGCGACAGGACTAGCCTATGACAGCGGGAACTACGAGGGGACTCTGATGAAAGCTCTAGGCATGATCGGGTATGATGATCTACGAAGGGAACAACAGAAACTGAGATCGGAAGGAAAGCTCGTGGGCATCGGAATTTCAAGCTACGTAGAAGTTTGTGGCTTGGGGCCATCTGCAGTCGTCCGTGCAACCGGCTTTGCTCTCGGACTGTGGGAGAGCGCAATTGTTAGAGTCCACCCCAGCGGAAAGGTTAGCGTATTCACTGGAGGGCATCCGCACGGGCAGGGAGAGGAAACGACGTTTGCTCAGATCACAGCTAGCGAGTTAGGTGTCCCGATCAACGATGTCGAAGTTATACATGGAGATACTGACAGGATACCTTTTGGGATGGGAACATACGGAAGCAGGACTACTCCAGTCGCCGGAGGTTCTATCGTAGTGGCTTGCAGAAGAATCAAAGATAAAGGAAGAAAAATTGCAGCTCATCTCCTAGAAGCTAGAGAGGAAGACATCGTATTCGATTCCGGCAAGTTTTTTGTTTCCGGAAGTCCTGGAGTCTCCAAGTCACTTGCCGAAGTGGCTTGGGCTAGCTATGGAGCTGGCGGAACGGAAATTCCAACGGGAATGGAGCCAGGACTCGAAAGTACAGCTTTCTATGATCCTCCAAGTTTTGTCTATCCATTTGGTACTCATATCTGCTTGGTTGAGATTGACCCAGAGAGTGGACAGGTTCACATCAAGCGCTACATAGCTGTAGATGATTGTGGAAGACAAGTTAACCCAATGATTGTCGAAGGTCAAGTCCACGGAGGCATTGCACAGGGGATATCTCAGGCGTTATGGGAAGAAGCGATTTACGACTCAAACGGAAATTTGCTCACAGCAACACTTTCTGACTATGCAGTTCCAACCGCAGCTGAGCTTCCTAGATACGAAACATCATCGACAGAGACTCCTAGTCCGTACCATCCTCTAGGGCTAAAGGGAGTCGGTGAAACCGGGACGATTGCCGCTACCCCTGCTGTAGTCAATGCTGTCTGCGATGCTCTTTCTCCGTTAGGAGTTGAGAATATCGACATGCCACTCCGGCCTGACAAAATCTGGCGAATACTCAAAGAGAAAGTGGTCTCGAAGTAAGAACCCATGGCTTAGCTCAAACAGAATCAATTGCCGAGCCGACAACCGATTTATAGGCCTAACCTGCTTCAGGAAGTAGCTTCGGATTTGTCGCATGAGATCTTGCTGAGACAATTCAAATTGGGGTCGGAAGAAAAGCCGTTCGTACTTGTTGGAGTAATAAGAACCGAAGGGCCGACTGCAATCAAGGCGGGCAATAAGGCAATAATCCTCGCGGATGGAAGTGTTGATGGCTGGATAGGCGGGCACTGTACGGAGGATGAGATTGTCAGGAATGCGTTGGACTGTTTAAAGGAGGGAACAACTCGACTTCTGAACCTAACAACGTGTCAAGGAGGTAGAATGGATGTTTATTTGGAACCCTATCTTCCAAAAAGAAGACTAGTCGTTTTTGGTCATGTGCCGATCGTCGGCGCACTAACACACCTTGCAAAATCTCTGAACTTCAATGTCACAGTTGTTGATAAACAGGCGTCAAAGGAAAGGTTTCAAGATGCTGACTCTATTCTGAGTTCCCTCGATGACGAACATATTCAGAGTCTAGGGAAAAGCACCGGTCAAACATACGCCGTTGTTGCGACGATGGGGGAGTTTGATTTGGAGCATGTGACGAAGCTTTCTGCTCTCAGTCTCCCTTACATTGGGATCGTCGCTGGAAAGAAAAGAGCTGGTGAAATTTACACTTATTTGAAATCAGTAAACATACCAGAAGAACAGATCGAAAGGATCAAGGCTCCCGCTGGAATTTACATTCGCGCAGTAACCGCGGAGGAAATTGCTCTGAGCATAATGGCGGAAATTATAGAAGTTGCAAGATCTCAGAATAGCCAAGATTTGCGCGAGCTCGCGCATAAATTATCAACACAAACTGTTGGCAGAGTAGCCCCAAATAGTTCAGAGAAAAATTCGTCAGAAATTATAATGGACCCTGTCTGCGGCATGACGGTCAAGGGCTCGTCCGACTTTATTTCAAATGTGAACGGACAACCCGTGTTCTTTTGCTGCGAGTCCTGCAAAGAGTCATTCGATAGCGATCCGCAGAAGTACATTCTTGCTAAAAGCAGCTGATTTACAAATTTGCCAGAACTTGGACCAAAGAGTGTCGATGAACTAGTCGAAAAGCTTCGCGAGCACAAATATATCATAGACAGAGCTAACGCAACTCCAGTTTTCCTAGCGATGCGGCTTCAAAAGCCACTGCTAATCGAAGGTCCTCCAGGCTGTGGAAAAACGGAAATCGCGAAGACAGTTGCGAACAGTTTTGGGTTCGAGCTCATAAGACTGCAATGTTACGAGGGCCTTGACTACAGCCACGCGGTGTATGAGTGGGATTACCCTCGGCAGCTTCTCGAAATCAAGCTGCAACAAGAAGGGGGATCGAAGAAGAACGACGAGGTGAGGCACACGATCTACAGTGAGAACTTTCTCCTAGAGAGGCCGTTGCTCAAATCAATCAGAACTCAGAATCGTACAGTGCTGCTTGTAGATGAAATAGATCGAGCTGACCCAGAGTTTGAAGGCTTTCTTCTTGAATTCCTAAGCGAGTACCAAGTAACCATTCCCGAACTTGGCACAATCAAGGCAGAAAGTATTCCATATGTGTTCATAACATCAAACAAAACCAGGGATCTTTCCGACGCAGTGAAGCGAAGGTGTCTCTACCTAAGCCTCACTTATCCTAGCATAGATAGAGAGGTGGAGATTCTCAAGAAAAGAGTGTTAGACGTGCCTGAGAATCTTGCTCTTCAGGCAAGCCAGCTAGTTGCAAAAGTCAGGCAGGATGATGAACTAATTCGTAAACCCGGTACTGCGGAAACGATCGACCTTGTATCTTCGGCTATGGCTCTGGGTGCCTCCTCTCTGACGCCAGAAGTCCTACAGAAAACTGCAGGAGCTATATTGAAGGATGAAGGCGATCTCGCTAGGTTCCTTTCGAGCCTCTTATAGAGCGTAATGTTCTTGTCGGTAGAAGATATAGTCGTAGATCTTTCAGCAGAGCTAAGAAGAATGGGTCGGAAAGTTGGGGTGGAAGAGAGTCTCGACGCCGCGAAATCTATTAAGCTAATCGGCCGGTCTGATCCGGAATTATTCGGAGCGGCAATCAAAGCAACACTGATCAAGGATTTTGATATTTCGCGAAGAGATGATCGCACAAAAGCTCGGTCAGAAACCATAGTGCGTTTTGGAGTTCAAGATCAGAAAATCGGAAAAGGGATGCCATATACTGAATCAAGTGAAGAAGATAAGCATCTGAAAAAAGATAGTAGTCTTCAATTTGGTATGTACAGTCCGCTCGGGATTGAGGCAAGTCAGAAAAGCCTTCAGATCTCAAAGGCCGAAGAGAAACGTTGGTCGAAAGGAATAGAGAGATTCAAGACATCCATATTGACTTTGGAAGGTCATAGATTCAAGAGAAGCAGTAGCGGCCAAATTGATTTGCGCAAAACTCTTCGGCTCGAAATGAAGAAAGCAGGGGATTCACCAGCTGTATTTCTCTCGATGAAAAAGATCTCAAAAGCCAATGTCGTTCTTCTTTGTGATGTCTCTGGGTCTATGAGCGACTCAAATTCCAAGATAGTAAACCTCTGCTGTGCATTCAAGAGATCAATACCAAAGTCAGAGATATTTCTCTTCAGTACAAAGCTCAAGAGAATCACCTTCTACAGTTCAAAGTACAAGCCAAGGGAGCTCGCTCTTCGGATTCCAAAGCTTGATCTGGGATTCGGCGGGGGAACAAAGATAGGACAATGCTTACGAAAGTTCCGACAAGCTTACGGATACCTGCTCACGCGAAGGACTACGGTCGTCATCTTTAGTGACGGATGGGACATTGGAGATGTTTTCGTTCTAAGGCGTGAGATGATGGAACTTCAAAAGAGAACGAACCGCATCGTATGGATCAACCCATTTTTGGATTCAAAAGATTATTCAGTCGAGACTGTGGGAATGAAGACGGCCCTTGAGTACGTCGATTCCTTCATTTCTCCGTCTAGTCTTTTGAGGGGAGTAGTTCGGCACTGACTTCCTTTTCTCGATAAGGCAGTTATGCTCTTAGACGAGAATCGTTTCAGGCCCAAACGAAGTGCAAAAGGAAGTAGAAACCGACAATCCCTGCGACAAATACGGCCGTGTTGATCCAAAGCTGAATTCTTTCATTGAGTTTCAAACTGAAATCTGTTTGTTAGTGAGAGAGAGGATATATTGTCTCTTATGAATGCGGAACACGTACGCGAGTTCCTTTGATCTTCCGTTTTGTAAATTTGCAGATCAAGAAAATACGAAAATGGCATATTGTTAGATTTGGAGTATATCGAAAACCGATCTGATATGATAATCGCGCAAATCTCTGACTTACATCTTAGTCCCCAGTTTATTGCGTCAGCTTACGACCAAGCTGTGAAGGCGATCCTACAGCTGAAACCAGTTGTTGTTGCTTCTGCGATTTTATGGAGAACGGGCTGCTGCGCTAATTCAATCTCGCAGCTGAAAAACTAGAGAAACTAAAAGAATTTCCAATAATCTCAGTCGCAGGAAACCATTACTCAGATCTACCAGGTACCTGATCTACAAGGAAATATTTAGAGACAAACAGAGTTTCCAATTTGGAAATGTTACGATTTTGACTTTTGGAACTGCACGCCCAGATAGAGACGCGGGTGAGGTCGGACACAGGCAGGACGATTGGCTAGCTGAGAATCTCCGAAAGAATATGGAAAGTGAAAATAGTGATCATGCATCATCACATTGTTCCCGTGCTAGATACTGGAACAGACAGAAAACTATCGTTGATGCGGGCGATATCTTACGAACCCTATTCATCGAAAGAGCTAACCTCAAGCTTGGCATAGACCAATCAATTTAAGAACGGGTAGATGGTTTAGTTACTAAAGTCGATACCTCGGAAGGACAACTTAATGTTTCCATTGAGTTCATTTGCCTAAACCAGAATGGAAAGGAAGTATTGCGCGGCAAGACAAGCGGAATAAATCAGGGCGCGATCATCTTTTTGATCATCGCAAAATAAATTTATGGAAAAGGTTTCTTTGTTAAAAGTAGTAAACGAGCATCTCTTGAATTGGCTACTTGAAGAAAATCAACCTTCGGTCCAGTTTTACACTCTTACAGAGCTGCTAGATAGAGATGCAACGGATCTAGAGGTTAAGGAATCAATTTCCAGTATTCCAAAAAGGGGTTGGGCGCATGATATTCTAAGCTTGCAAAAACCAGCTGGTTTTTGGGAATCTCGGGGATCTCTCTATCGCCCAAAATATACCGCCACTAACTGGAGAGCTCTAGTTCTATCAGACCTTGGTCTTACAGCAAAGAATCCAAAGATAAGAAAGATGGTAAATCTTTTCTTCAAAGATTGGCTCAGTCTCCCATCAATGCGAAATATATTCAACGATGAAGTCTGCGTGGTCGGAAATACCGCTAGGATGCTTACTCGCTTCGGATTCGAAGATGATCACCGAGTAAGGAAGTTATTTGACAGATTGATCGAAGATCAAAAAGAAGACGGAGGCTGGCACTGCTTCGAGTCACATACTGGAACACTGGATGGATGGGAAGGCCTTTCAGCATTTGCAGCTCTTCCAAAGTCCAAGCGAACAAGAAGAATTCAATCTTCTATTGAAAGAGGCGCTGAATTCTACTTGGAAAGTAAGCTCTTCCTAGAGGACGGAAAGAAATACAAACCTTGGTTTCGATTTCACTATCCAAATCACTATTATTATGATATCTTAGTCGGCCTTGATGTTATTACTAGGTTAAATTATGCGAGCGACAAAAGGCTACGGCCCGCTCTTGAAATTTTGAACGAAAAGCGTCAAGCAGATGGAAGCTGGCTGCTAGATACGGTCCATCCAGATCTTGGGGCTAATGCCAACTACAATCTTAGAAGAAAGGTGAAACGATTTGCATTAGAAGAACCGGGAAAACGAAGCAAGTGGATCACGCTAACGGCGCTCCGAGTTCTAAAAAGAGTAGAAACAGAAAGCTAGAAACAATTTTCTAGGGAGAGTAACTCCCTAACTAGTCTTGAATTACTTGAGGAAGAAAAGGATGTACACAACGATAGAAATTGCAGTAGCTGCCATTCCAGTTGCTAATCCTAATTGACGCCTTCTTTTCATTCTAATCAATTTGTATTTTGATCCAGCATTCATTCTAGCTTCACCAAATTAATCATTTATTTTACATACCAGATAAGTTTGTCCGTCAGAAGTTTCCTGATTCGAAGTGAGTATCACTTTAGCTCTTAGAAATCAGATCGCCAGTACCGAGTGCGGATACTTGAGATGCCTAGCAGCAATTTTCCTTCTGAAATTTTGCCCTTAGACTTTTCGTATTCGAGTGGATGATTCTACCTGAAGGCGAGTCTCTTCACTCTAGATTTTGTTGGAGATCCTTTTGGTACAGCCAAGATTTCAAAACCCCGTGTGCATCTTTAGGCTAAAATCAAAGTGTTAGTGGGGAACCTAGTGCTGGTGAACCACAAAATAAGGCAGGTTTTCAGCTAGGCCTCGGGGAGCCATATTTCCACAGTCGTGCCTTTTGTATAGTCTCCCGCAACTCGATTCAGGATTCGGATAGACCCTTTGTATCTTTCAACAACCAGGGCATGTACGATTGACATGCCGAGACCACTACCCTTCGCGCTCTCAAGATATCTACTGAATAGCCTCGATTTTACTTCGTCGGGAATCCCTTTGCCGTAATCGGAAATTGAAATTATCCAGTAAGGCTGAAACGAGGAAGAGGGGCCAGCAGTTTCTATCATGCTTAGATTACCATGCGAAGCTTCTCTCACATTGATTTCTATCTCGACATGGTTTCCGTCGGTGTACGCGACGCAGTTAGAAAGAATGTTCGTAAAAACTTCACCGACCAAATCGTCAGTCCGAGCCCTAATTGATGATAAATCCGCCGGATATTTTTCATCGCATGAAATCACCTTATCTGAGTAACTCATTTTGATTAGAGAGAGTGAGTTTCGAATTGCATCTTTCAAATCAACAGTGTAAAGAGTTGGATTCTCGTCGGATAGGACTCTGCCAAGTTTCTTAGCTCGCTCGAGGAGATGCGTCGAGCCATCTACGGCTTTGAGCATGCTTTCTACAATAGACTGCACAGGCAAATTGTCCTTCAATTCCTCCTTCAACAATTCCGCGCTGAGTCTCGCTACCTGATTGTAATTCCTGATGTCGTGTGCAAGAATGTCTTGAAGTAGTTCAGCCTGCTTACGGCTCTTTGCTTCTTTTTCGCGTACCTTACTTGAGGCCCACATTGTTTCGTATATCGACATAATACTCGAGATTGTTTCTTTGTGAGTTGAATAAATCCCTGAAACGATCGCTTTTTCCAAATCTCCGCTTTTTGTATCGAGATACTGGACAAAAATCATCTTGCTCTTATCCGAAATGATGAGTCCCATCTGGATTGGTTCAAAGCCTCTAATTTCAAACATTGGATATTGTTTGATAATTCTTTGTCCAATTCGGAGATCGCTAGGAATAGGTGCAAGAACACGCACACGAATTTTTTCCCTTAGAACCTTTTCAGCGAGTATCTGAAAAATCTCGCTGCTGAGCTCGAGACGCTCAAGTGTAGGCAATAAGATTAATGCTTCAGATTTTGTGTTGCGGCAAATCTGACTAAAAGTATCGCTTACGTCCCTAACATTACGGGTCTGTTTCAGAAGCTTTGTTTCTTCTGGCTCGATTCCTTCCTCAATTTCCTTGATTCTTTGCTCGGCGGGTACTGATATCGCCCAAAGTGTTTCGAAGAGCTGTTTTTGTTGCATCAATAGTTCCTTCGAATTGCTGTACAGTAGTTTGTTGGTGGGATGATCAGGATGAGGAGCTGAGAGATCCGAAGTGAACTCCTTCTCCGTGATTATAAGGTTGGATCTGATATCCTTCAGGTGTCGAACTTTGACGTGGAGGTCGTTTATCAAGAACCTGCAAGCATCGATGTTCGATTCCGTCACATCAGTAATGTATCGTCCTGGAAGTCTGACTCTGTTTACAGCATGGATGATCGCCTCTGTGTACGGCTGGAATTTCAGTATCAGATTCGGAGAATCTTTGCTACCAATCGCTAGAATCTCTTCCTCTGCGCCATTCATCTGCTGCAGAATAACTTGAACCGTTTGTTCTCTGTCGCTTACAAATTCAGTGATATCATTTTGGGAATCAAACCCGCTTAGACTGGGCGCGCCGTTTTGGTAATCAGAAGGCAGCTTGGCGCTCTCTGTGGCTGTCAAACTTTTGATCAGTCGTTTTTTCCTTCTTCTGCCTCTAAAGGAATAGTAATTAAACTAGGATGGAAAATATCTCCAGTTTCGGCGCTGATAAGGCGTCTCACTGCGAAAATTCGATTATGCAAAGAAACAACTTTCAGAATATAGCATTCTGGATCCGTATCCCAGATTTGCGAAGAATAAATACCGAAGGGCGACTGAGTCTGTTTTCGGTAGCTGCAATGAAAGAAAGAGTCTATGAATGTAAGAAATGCGGGTACAAAGTCGGAACTTTCCTTGAATATATGACTCACAAGCAGAATTGCAACGCGCAGAATCGTGTTTCTGTTGTGCCCCGTTAGGTTGCCTTCCGCATCGAGTGCCTCGTACTCTTTTTACCTTGTTTGCAAGTCGCATTTCGACTATTTTTAATCATTCGTCTTTTCTAAGAAATGCTATTCATCTAAGATTGATCTGCAAAGGAAATCGTTTTTTGCCTCTGAGAGTCGAGAAATTGACTTACATCGAGCTCTGTCTCTTGGATTTCCCTCACTCACTAAGCAATTTGAAGAAGCTTCAAATTTACGTCGTGAAGATCATTTTACCATTTTTTGCTTCAACGACGCAGTCATGGTTTGCGATTGATCTCATAAATTGATTTATTTAGAAAAGAGATCAGCAGGCGAAAGAATCTGTACTGAATTTTTTTGATTTTTGCTTATCAATCTTGAAGCACTTGCGAAAAGATGCACTTGTACTCTACTAGGTGCAAACGTATTCCTAGCACTCATATACCATAATCACATGAACAATCCCTAACGGTGAAAAAGAGAACAATGTCAAAAGCAGGGACTAGACCAACAAGAGTGGACCTCCGTAAAGTCAAAACCATAATTTCACTTATGGGAGGGCAAGGCAATATAGGCGAGATTTCCCTTCTTCCAATGACCGATTACAAGTGCATAGGGAGTCTTCATGTCTACGTCTCAAAAAATGATCCTAATGAGTTCCATCTCAGTATATGGGATCAGCCCAAAGAGATACAAAGCTCTCGATGCTTGTTCGCAGACAGGATGAGGACTGCAACTTTCCTTCAATCACTGAGCTTCTGGCGAACTGTATACTAGCTACACAAGCTGTTCGCAGCCATCGAAGCTCAAAGCGACTTTTTATTTGCTCCTAAAGATAGGGCATTCAAGTAGCTATCGTGGTAATCACGCTGCGCTCGATCGCTTCAAGCAGTTTTTTCACTGAGAATGGCTTAGTAAGAACATAATCGAAGAGTCTTTTTGATTCTTGATCTTCGGCCATGGGCCGAGCGGTCGCGAGCACAATCTTAATCAGATCGGTTGATATGAAGGAGCGTAGTCTCCTGGCGGCTTCCCGGCCGTCCATAACAGGCATCTGATAATCAAGTACTATCACGACAACAAAATAATCTTGGATAATCTCTGCTACATTTGCTTGGACATATCTTACAAGGTCGAGCCCGTTGTGAAAAGAACCGATTATCTTATAGCTGTCTTTGAGCATCTTCGAATAAAGGTCGACGAGCACTTCGTCGTCATCAGCTATCATGATTCCGATTGGAGCTTGACCGTTATTTACCTGTGCACTTGCTCGCCCATTTTCCTCTCGGCCGAAATCATTGGAGCCTGAAGGATCATCGCCCGAAAGTAAGCCGGATGAGCTCTTGACCAAAGCTTCCAAACAGACGCACTTACTGCATCAGTACTGTACCCCAAATCATACTTAACAGTTCTAGCGAGTTGATTCGATAGTTGCATTCCATTGAAACTATCATCGTATTTTCCTCTGTTTTGCAATTGCCTTGAATAAGAAGACAGTCACAGTAAAGGCTTATCAGGGCGGTTTATGATTCAAGAGATATATGAGCCTGATTCTTCAGAAGCTGTCGAAGGAACTAATGGGCGAGATAGGTGCGAGGTCAAGAGAGATGTTCGAGTTAATGTTGCCAGCAGTTGATATGTTTGAAGACGGATCTAACCTTGTTATCGTCCTTGATATGCCCGGATTCGCAAAAGAGGACATCAAGACTAGACTCACTGAGCATTACATGGTGGTTAATGCCAAGCGCGAGCCCGAAGAAAAGGACGGCATGGTATACTGGGAACAGAGGCCTTTGAAAGTGCACAAAAAGATCCCGCTGCCAGTAAAGGTAGATGTTGACGAAGAGTCAGATTTGATAGGCAAATACGAAAACGGTGTTCTCACTATAAAATTGCCCCTGAAAGGGGTCGGCAAAGTTCGCCTCGAATAAGAACATCAAACTTTAGAAAAATTCATACTGACTGAACAACGCAAATTGCTTTGAACCGGATGAAATTACACGCCCTTGCAAGCGGCGTGTGAAGTTGCATATGAAGCAATGAAGTAATCTTTCAAGCTGTGCCAAAAAACAATCTCAAAAAAGATTGCTTTACCTCCTAGCTAAGAATAGGCCCGCAACAAGTATCAGGAGAGATGCTATTAAGCCCACTTTGCCTAATTCAGAACTTAAAAAGAAAACTGAAATTATAACTCCGAAGAGTCCGAATCCAGCCAAAGCTCCAGAAAGAAATCCTCCAGGGTTTGTTTTCTTCCGATCACCGTACATTTCTTTCTGATTTTGGTATTCAAGATAATTCTTGAGCATAGGAGCAATTTCGATTGAGGCGTCCATGGCCTTGCCTAGTCTTTTGATCTGCTCCTTCAGCTCTGCATTGTATGCTTCTTCAACTAGCCCTTCCTCGTCTAACAATCTCTCCAGAATTTTTATGAAACGAAAATCGGGATCTAGAGTTAGACATACACCCTCAAGGATTGAGAGCATTCGCATGTACAAAACTAAATTCTTTGGAAGTTTGAATGGAAACTGGTAAATCGTCCTGTTTGCAACTTCCATCAGAGCGCTCACTTCGCTTTCCTCAACTTTTTTTCCTCTCATGTCTGCAAGAGCAAGCTCGACTCCTCGAGTGATAACGTACCTGTTTGCCTGAGGCTGAAGAATTCCGAGCTCGAGCATGACTTCTACGATTCTCTGTGGATTGTTATCAACCAGAGCTGTATAGAATCGAACCAAGTTCACTCTTGTTTCTTGATCTAGCGTCGAGGTCATTCCAAAGTCGTAAAGCACAATCTTGCCATCGGCTGCAATTGAAATATTTCCCGGATGAGGATCAGCATGAAAGATATCATGACTGAGTAACATTTTGAAAAACAATCTGGCTACCCTCCGAGCTAGTTTTCTTCTGTCGAGGCGTGCCTCGTCTAGCTCCTTTGTATCGTTAACCTTGATCCCGCCAATGTATTGAAGCACGAGAACTTTCTCAGTTGAAATTTCAGGGAAAATATCCGGAATTATCACAGTCTTGTCATTCTTCAAATTTCGTTTGATTGTTAGAAGATTATGCGCTTCGTTCTTGTAATCCATCTCTTCGTTGATAGTATCTGAAAATTGATCTATCACAGATCTCATAGAGAATCTTAATGATTCGTCGATGAATCTACCGACGAAGGGAACAAGTCTATGAAGTACTTTGATCTCAATTGCCATCCTTTCCCTTACCTTAGGTCGGTTGACTTTCACAACAACCTCCTTTCCGTTGTACTTGGCTTTGTAGACCTGGCCGAGGCTAGCTCCTGTTACAGCCATTGGATCAAAAGCGTCAAATGTCTTATCGATGGAGCCTACTTCTTCCTCGATAACCGGCTTGATCTCATCAAAGGGGGCGGGTGGAACTTCATCTTGCAGTCTCGCAAATTGATCTATGTACGGCTGTGGAAGGATGTCCGGCCGTACGGAGAGGAGCTGTCCTAGCTTTATGAAAGCAGGTCCTAGATCAATGAAAGCGTTGACGGCCTTTACGGCATGTTTTTGATATTTTTCTGGATGCACGAGTTTACCTTCGGCTCGTTTGATTTCGTTACGATCGCTTCTGTACCGTAGAGCAATTGGGGCAAGCTTCCAAATAACCCCGATTAGTCTCCGAGTATCCGGCCTGATCAATGCATTTGCACCTCTCAACTTCCTGTGGGGTTTAATCTTACTTAGCCAAACAAAGCGGTTTTGAGGAATCTAAAAACTGCATTGAAGGTAAGGAAAGAGGCAAACAGACTGCTTAGCAATCCTATTCCGAGAAAAGCGGAATCGTGAGTAATTTTGGTCTTCCTTTTTCCTAGTGAACGCTTCGCAAAATACAAAGTGGTCGCAGCAGCTGCAATAGTTTCCGGCGAATCTTTGATGAGATGACCTATGGGATTTCTTCTTGGGTCGGCCCGATCAATGTGAATTGCGAATTTATCGTCGTACTCTCTAATGTGTATACCTGAGGAATGCGAGCGATATTGTTTCTTAGCTCCTCTACTATCTCCGAGGGAAGTTTCTTCATAATCTGCAGGGAGTTCAGAAAGAATTTCTTTTGATATGACGGTATCTTTCGGGTCGGGCAACCAAAGACACGTCTTATAAATCTAAAACTTACTTCTGAGGTTTCCTTGATTCCGCTTTCGCGCCGAACTTTGTTACTTTCTTTTCGAGCTCGGCGCTGTATTTTCTATAGGAGGTCAGAAGGTCGTCCATTAGTCCTATCACTCTTTCAAGAGGGTCCCACTCTGATGGTTGATTAGTTTGTGGACTATAGCTAGCCGGGGTTGGGGCTTTAGGCGGCCCTTTTTTCCTTGCTGCATTGAGCATTTTGATTCCTTCCTCGAGCCTAGATTCTTGGGCTTCGACGTTGGCTCTGAGTTGTTCAATTTTAGCCTTCGCAGTGGACATTCGACACTTTGCTCCTATAACTATGGAGAAAAATAGGGAGTATTGAAAGATTATTGTTTAACAATTGAAATCAATCTCAGTTATAGTGCTTTACCTCTGGCCAAAGTGAGGTGGGAGGAGCGATTGGGTTTGTGCATAGATACAACGGGAGATTGTTCTCATTATTCATGCAATAAGTGCAGGTGATGGTTGAAACTTGAGTTACGTTGTGATAGCTCTTGAGATCATCAGAAAGTGACAGACCGATTGTAAGAATCACCTGACCGTTGCATGAGCCAGGTCCCCATATGTAGTAGTTGTTATGGTCACTGATAGCTTTTGGGAGCCCATAGCTGGCCCCCAAGAAGTTTATTGCACTAGCCTCTCCGTAATTTGACGTGAAAATGCAAGCTTCTTCTTTGTATTGAGACGGAAGATTGTTGTATGATTGGGCAACAGTCGAGACCATGCTGTTCCAGCCAAATCTATCTCCTAGGTACTGTGGCATCGGTCCCCCGTTTTGCTGACCCGCTCCGCTGTTACCAAGACCGCTTAAAGCTCCGTAAGAGTTAACGTACGTGGTCGGAGGAAGGATAGGCATCAGAAGCGGCGCAAAAAAAATCGCGCTCACTACTAGGCAGACTATGTACGGTCTTGATCCAAACCACCTTGAGATCCCAATTTTTGAAAGGGAGCTTTTCTCGATATGTAAAGCGCCGGCAGCAAAAATCATTGGATAAATTGGAAGCAAATAATACGGTTTCGCGTCGATTAGAGTCATGAAAATATACAAGATAATGTACGAAAGGCCAAGCGCCCTAAAAAGCTTACCAAAGTTTGATCTAATGAAGAAATAGAGGCCGGCGTTAAGAAGCGGAATATTCAGTGGGTTTATAGAAAGGAATTGATTCAAAAGAAAATTAATAGGGCCTACTCCTCCAGAATAACCTTGAAAGTGAAGATAGAAATCGATCATTGGCCAGCTATTTGTTGCATTCCAGTAAATGACTGGAGAAATTAGGGCTAAGGATATGAGCGCGCCTGCCGCGATCCATTTTGATTTTAGGAATTCCCGACTAGAAGGAAAAATTAAAAGTGAAACGAATAATGCTACGACGAAGAAGAACATTGATAGTTTTGTCAGAAGGCCGAAACCAACGATCAAACCTGCTAGCATCCATAGTTTTGATTCTCCACGCTTGACTATCCTAATTATTATGTATGCAAGAAGGCTCCACCACAATTGGTCAAGGGCATCTGGAGTAAAGAGAGAGCCAGTAGCAAGGAAAACCAAAGTAACAAGCGTCGCAATCGCGGCAAGGATCTGAGCCTTCCTTCCTCCTCCCAGCTCTCTGGCAATCATCCCAGCAACAACGACAAGAAACGCTTCTGCCAGCGCAGGCACAACGTGAATTGAAACAAGAGAATCTTTGGATGTGATATTCAAGAAGGCGGCAATGTAGGCTATGAACGGCGGAAAGTCCACGTATCCTAGTGAAAGATGCTAGGTGCCACTCACTATGTAGTAGAGTTCATCGCGAAAATATCCATAGTTTCCTGCAAATGCCATATGAGCAATAAAGTCAGCTGATGCAAGATAGATCAAGACAGCAGTTGTGCCTGTTAGACTCTTCTTTGAAAGAAAAGAGCTTTTAGTATAAGCTGAAACCATAAGTGTCGAAGTCAGAGGAGCCTGTTATCACTTCATATGCCTTGTCTTCATTGAAAGCAATTCGGAAACTCTAACAAGCTACCATTGGGAGCACAGGTAATGCTATGCGAACTTTTCATGTCGGCGAAGCAAAAGTTTCCGCAATTAATCTTGGGAATTTCGGCTTCAGACTGAAAGATGAAGACAATGTACCGGAAGCTGAATGGCGCCCAAAATACTCTGATATTTTTGAAAATGTAAAGCCGTACCCAAGTCAGTGCTTTCTCATCGCTCTTCGTGATATGACTGTCTTGGTGGATGCTGGAGATTATTCACGATTTGCAAGACTTGATCCAGAGTATGTGATACCAAATTATAAACCTCCGCCAGCGCTCTCGGATCAGTTGACAGAGATAGGCGTTTCTAGAGAAGAAGTAAATTATGTTGTGATTACCCATAATCATTCGGATCACTACGCAGGGGTTACAATTAAGACAGATGCCAAAGAGGACATTCCTAATTTTCCCAGAGCACTTCATTTGATCGGAAAGCAAGATTTTGAAAGCCCATACACCCAAAAGGCTCTACGAGATCCGAATTCAGAAGTCAGTGAGACAATTGGTGTACTTCTCAAACGAGGTCTTCTTGAACTTGTCGAGGTCGGACGAGAACTATCTGACGAGGTCGAAATTATCGCTGCCCCTGGCGAGACTCCAGGACACAAGATCGTGAAACTTGCGTCGAAAGGTGAGACTCTCTATTGTGTCGGAGACTTGTTTCATCACGCAGTGGAAGTTGAAAACATATCATGGATGGCAAAGTGGGACGATCCAGAAAAGAACATCGCGAGCAGAAGGCAGTTTATCGAGTCCGCTCTAAGAGAAAATGCTCTAATGGCTGCCGCTCATATGCCACTTGGCAGATTAGAGAGACGCGGATCAAAAGTGAAGTTTGTAGAGGTTTGAGGTTTAGATTGCAGGGATAGAAGGTGCCTGCGGTGTCTTTCTATCCAAGCCATAACTTGCGGCCTTCTCAAGATCCAAGCCTTTCTTCTTGCACATCGAAGAGACAACGCGTAGCATGAGCTTGCCACCATATTTGATCAAAGTTCCAGTTCCCAGTCTGGAAAGGGCACTCGGGTCTCTTCCGCTTCTGCCTCTGGCAAACGCATCCCGTACGGCCACTTTGGCAAGGTGCCTGTACGAAGCATAATACACGGCGAGCTGCGATTCATCGAGAGTGATTGAAGAAAATTCTCTGTTCTTTATTAGACCCAAAGGCACGTTCTGCATAGGAGTTATTGTGAACTCAAAGGGACGACCGTCCACCTCTGATTCGCTCATTTTGTTGATCAGCGCAACTGTCTCCCAGTTATCCTCGATACTTTCGCCATCCTGTCCTACTTGAACGGTGAACGCGGGTCTCCAGTAGTACTTGTTCATGACATATGTTCCTTGCCAGACAATTTCTTGCCAAGTACCGTCAGGTCCAATCTTTAGTGGCAAAGTCTTGTTCGGCATGTGTATCTTTGCAAGTCTGTCACTTCCCGTTTCAACCCCCACTTGTAGCCCAATCCAATTGTCTGGGCTAGCCTTCATGACCTCTGATAGCCTTCGCATGAGATCAGGATAACCGGCAGGAATCGAAATTCTTCCATGAGTTGGATTTGTATGAGCAATACCCTTCGTTGTCATAACTACGTTGAACAGTTCAAGAAGTGAATCAGCGTTAGGAACGAAATTCCGCCCGTGGTCATATGCAAATATTTCATCGCTGTGTAACCACGCATGGTCAATTCCAGCTTTGACATTTACTTCAAGCTCCTTCCTTACGAGCATTGGGGGATAGTATCTCAAGGGCCGAAGTGTGACTTCGCAGAAATCGCAACCTATCCCGCATCCTCGCATTACCTCAACAAAACCCTTGAGCGTAGGATTCACGATAGGAGGAATCTCGTCTAGTTTCGGAAACTGTTTTGCAAATTGATATCTGGTTATGAACTTTTCGTGCCCTAACCACTGTTTGTGAAAATTCGAATCGAAAGTCTGGAACCCTTTATAGAAGCCGTTTGTAGGGGTAGTTCCGTCAGCAATATATCTGAAAAGTTCGCATGCAATATCATCAGCTTCTCCTTGGAACGCGTAGTCAATGCTGTAATCGTCAAGTGATTCGGGACGGACAGTAAGCTCCCAGATTCCAGGACCACCGACAACAAGTTTCGCTTTCTTCCCTCTACGTGCTCTATTGATCCTTTTCATGAGCGACTCGAATTCTTTTGCAACCCATGCCGGACCATCTGTTCCAAATAAGATAGAATACGACATTGTCAGGGGAGCAAGGCCGAGAGGATCCATCGTGGTGACACCGATCAATTCAGTGTCCGAATCGATGAAATCTTCCAAGTGATCCTCGTGCGCAACTACAATCTCATCAGTTCTGTACTCTTTCAGCAAGGCTGACTCTAGCTTTCTTAGAGGATAAGTCGCAAAGGTTGCTCGTCCATTTGTGTCCTTGGGGGGCCTGCCCTTGAGATACGAATAAACCGGGCCAGGGAGAAAGCTTGAAGGGGCGCTGGGCAAGAAATCCAGTAAGGGAAAGTTACGATAGTCGTGAGAAAGGGTTGTATCTGATACTAAGACATATTTTGCCAATTTATCGCGTTCAACCCCGCTACATACTCATTATTTTTCGTTTCCTGAAATGCGCATCTTGGAGAATGTAAACCTTGCTCCATGTCAAGAATCCAAGGCGCATTAGAAGTATCTTAGAAATATTCTCTTTCTTATCGCCATACGTTGTGACTCGCATGGAAACTTTTCCCAATTTAATGTGATTTCCGCATCGCCTTAAATTCAACAGCCCTCCTCGATTCGGACAATTTCCTTTATCGTTCGATTAGATTTATTCTTACTACTCACTCTCCACCAAGGAAAATATGCGCTATATTCATCAGACCACTTTCATTATTGGTATAGCGGAACATTCACTATCTTTTGAGTTTGCCTAGTTCCCTTTTCCAAGAAAGGGGCGCGAATCCTCAATGACTCCTTTGGAATCCATTCAAAAGAAATGTCAGTCGTAGCTTGACTCATCAAGTGTAATTCGAAATAAGAAAAGATTTCTTTCAACGCGCATGCAAAGATGACTGAGCTTAGACTTAATTGCCCTTTAAAGAAATGTATATCGACTTTCGATATTATCAGTTCTGGCTATTAGGACATAGATTCCAGATACAGATTTCAGCTACGTTTTTCTATGCTGACTTACCATACTCAAGATGAGGCTTCTGAGTAATTGGATCAAGAATCGTCTCATCACGTTTCTCAAAGAACTCCTTCGGCTAGTGCCCTAGAAAATGAAGACGCAATTAAGTTCGATATCAATTTGAGATCGAGCTGTCTTGATTGCCAATTTCTTTGCGGCTGCTCGATCGCCGAAAAGAGAGGAACGCCTAAACTTGATGTCCTACTGGGAACGTATAGCGTGAAAGCTCTTAGCAAACGCTGCCTTGTCTAAAGGCCGAAAAGTATTGCCGTTAAACTGATCCTCTTTCCTTCTGTTAGGTCGGGGTATGCCGATACAAATTCTCTTCTGTTTCCACCTCTTATTCGGATCCCCATCTTGACGTTAACCTTTCGAATCACTTTCTTTGCCTCAGCAGCGGAGTTTATCTGCAAATCAAAGTTAGCGATCCCTTTCTTCAATGCGATCGCCTTGGAGATCGAGTAAACCTCTTTGAGGCGTACACCCGGATCACATGAGAAATGTAGCAACGCCGATCTAGCGACGAGGCACGATCTAGGCAGTCGAGCAATGATTTTTTTGTTACTATCATCCGAGATATTGAATGCAAGGCCGATTCCCTTTGCGATGTGTCTCACATCTGCCAAATCTATGTTGAGCATGCTCGGAACGACGAGACTTTCAAAAAAATGATACACAACTCTTGCGATTTCTTGCGGCCAGTTTCTTCCCTCTATATCACAAAACACTGCGGCATCAGATATCCTCAGATAATTTTTCACGTCTTTGAAGTAGATGTTGGGAGCAAAAGCGAGAATAATTGACTCGCTTTCACGCTGCCTCTCTGATTCAATACCTCCTGTTCTAAGCCTTAGTCGAGAACTACTCTTTTTCCGCACGAAATCAAACTCGCTTGCCTCCCCTATCAAACCTACGACGTCGTAAGCTTGAGAAGATATCAAGTCGCTAATCCCTGCTTGAGTCATTTCATGCACGGAAAAGATGCGAACATTGAGCGGAATGAAGAGCTGAGTTAGTGCATTGTGAATGTCGTTGTTCGCGGATGACGAACTAGATACTCTAGACCCGTGCAAAATCGCAACGCGTGTCGGACGAATCTGACGACTGGAACCAATAGGTCCTGAGCTAGTGAGAAATGTATCGGATTTGGATACCATTGGGGAAATTTCAGATCTTGCACTGTATTAGGGGCCATGTAATTGCCGAAAACGGCTACATAAGCCTGCCTGATCAAGAGGCCCAAGGCAGAATATCTTTACGTCTGAATGGCCCAGATTGTCTAATCCGATTAGCTACCCAGCGGATTGAATTAGAAATCCTTTCTCGCTGCCACACCACTATCCAAGCATCAAACAATCCATATGCCAGGCCACTGAGAACCCCGAGTTGTTGTACGCCAATTCGATAAGCGACGAATATACTTATGAGATCCACTGTCGAAGCAATGATATTCTCTCGGGTTTGCCTAAGCAATTTTCACAGTAAAACACGTCTTCGTCACTTAAATTCCATATGAATTTGAGGTCAGGATCTGAGAAAAATTCGGGCTGTTTAACTGAGATATTTTGCGAATCTTTACAAAGTGCCTTGGTTTGATGTATCCAAAGATCGCAAACTTGAGTTAAAGAACTGATATATGCAAACCAACCGGAAACACAATTCTAAAAGCGTGTATAGCTTGGACGAATCGGCATTTCTCGCAGGTATCCGTCGGTCTAGGATGGAAGTTAAGATAGATATCCTTCAAGCTATCAAAGAAGGAGCCGGGAGACCAACGCACATCATGTATCGCTCTAATCTCTCATGGAGTGTAATGCAAGGTTTCATTAGAACACTCGAAATCCAAGGCCTTGTAAAGACAGAGGCAAGCGAAAGGAAGAAAAGATATCTTCTCACTGAAAAAGGAGAACGTGTCTTGAAGACCTATTTGTCGATGCGAACGCAGTTCGATGCAATAGCTCCGATCCCCGTCATAAAACAGTCCAAATGACCGTGGCTCTCCTGTCGGTAGACCATCTATCTACGAAACGGTCTAAAGAATGATTAATTTATTTCCGCTATCAGGTCAGAAAACTCGTATTGCCTTCTAGTGTAGAAGCGAGCGAAGAGATTCTGGTTAAATCAGATCTTGGCAAGTGTTTTTCATTCTTCACCGATCTAGCTAATATCGGTTCTTGCATCCCGGGATGTGAAAAGGTCGATCCAATAGATTCAACCACTGCAAACTTCAAAGTGAAACTCAAAGTCGGTTATATTTCGAAGACATTTGAGCTAAAAGCGAAGCTGAAGGATGTCAAACCAAACGAAGAGCTTTCCTTCAGCGCCGAAGGTTCGGACGCAGATATTGGCGGGCATATTGATCTATGTCAAAGAGGAGAGGGCACCATCGGAATCCGATATACGATTGAAATCAAGCCGCTTTCCGTTACCGGAAAGACCGCGATATCGATGATCGGGAAAGATTTGGTAAAAAGACAGGCAAGGGAATTTGCTTCCTGCGTCAAAGCAAAAATTGGAACACAGGTAAAATAATTACTGAGCAATGCGAATTTGGTAGGAAATGGTATTAGCGCTCATCTAATGGCAAAAGCCTACTATGAGTCGCTCACGAAGCACGGATGATTAGCAAAAGCTGAGAAAAAGACTCTAGAAACCATCAAGGTTTATTAGTAAGGATGCTTACTATATAATGTTTCCTAGAAAATTATTTCATGGTGATTTGGAATGAGTATCGAAAGCAATAGCAGGATGATGACTCGTGGTCCGATTGGATCATTGTACAAATGCCCTCGATGTGGAAAGACGTCAATGGTACTGGACGAAAATACGGGAGAGCAAGTATGCACAAACTGCGGTTACGTGGTAAGTGAGAAGATTGTCTCAGAAGGTCCAGAATGGCGTAACTTTACTAAGGAACAAGGAGACGAAAATCGTAGCAGAGTTGGCTCCCCAAGCACGCTCGCAAGGGACGACATGGGCCTATCAACGGTCATCGGCTTGGAAAATAGAGATGTCTCAGGTCGAGCGCTCCAAGCTTCGATGAAAGCGACTGTCGAAAGGCTCCGAACTTGGGATAAGAGAAGCCGCGTTCATCCTTCACTAGATCGAAATCTACGACAAGCGTTTTCAGAATTAGAGAGACTAGCACAGAAAATCAATGCGGGTAATGCGGTAGTCGAGAAAGCAGCATACATTTACAGAAAAGCTGTCGAAAAGAAGCTCGTGAGAGGTCGTTCGATTTCTGAGATGATAGCAGCTTCGCTTTACGCTGCGCTAAGAGACGCCGAGACCCCGCGAAACTTGAAAGATCTCGCTGAAGTAAGCAACATCAAGCGAGGCAAGCTTGCGCAATCCTATAGGCTATTACTCAGAGAAATGGATCTCCGAATGCCTGTTCGAGATCCTACAAAGTATGTTTCAAGAATTGCAAGCAAGGCAGGAGCTAGCGAAATAGTAAGAAGAAGAGCTCTTGAGATCCTGAAACACGCACAGGAGACTAACACCTCGGCAGGTAAAGATCCCATGGGTCTTGCGGCGGCCGCTCTCTACGCTGCGTCCGTCATGGAGAATGCAAACCAAACTCAGAAGGACTTTGCGCTCGCTGCTGGCGTAACTGAGGTCACGATACGCAATAGATACAAGAGTCTCAAAGAATCAATGACGATGTAGACGTAAGCATAAGCCTCCTAGGCTTTCGTAGATTTGCCAGCAACCTTTGATTCTCATTAGCTCTATCCGTTAAAAGCAAGGCTCTCTTTTCCAGTCGGCCATGAACCGACTAGGCCTTCTTTTGATAAACAAGGCCTCGCGTGTCTTCGTATTTGGTCTGGTTAGCATTCTAATCCCAATTTACCTCGCGTCGCTTCATTACTCTCCATTTTTTGTGGGACTGCCGATCGCGCCTATAGTCGGAGGAAACGTCTTTTCGAATTTACTTCTGACTCTCTATGGGGACAGGATTGGACGAAAGCGCCTCCTCTTGGCTTTTTCCTTACTTATGCTAGTTTCAGGCATCATACTATTCCTTAGTACTTCACTGGTTCTAATTTTGGTGGCATGCTTCCTTGGGAATATTAGCACGACAGGAACTGAAGCTGGACCCTTCCAATCGGTGGAAGCAGGAATACTTCCGACTTTTGTCAGCATGGCAAACGTCAACAAGTCATTTGGATTATACAACATGATCGGATACATCGCATCGTCACTGGGCGCCTTGGCATCTTCGACGCCCAGCTATTACGAAAACAATCTCTTAGCTTTTCATTTGCTCTTCTTGCTTTACGGTCTCGTTGGCTTGGTCCTTTTTGTAATCTATCAGAACCTCGGAAATTTAGAGAGATCCTCTCAAGGAAATCCGAAGATTGGCCTTCGATCTGTTTCAGAGAAAGTAAAATCTGATGTCAAGAAACTTTCAGGACTCGGTTTGCTTGACGCTTTCGGTGGTGGTTTTGCATCCCAGTACATATTTTCCTATTGGTTTTATTTCGTATACGGGGTCACTCTCAGAGATCTTGGAATAATTTTTCTTCTAACAAACGTGATCACTGCGCTTTCGACTCTTGGGGCGACGTTCATTGCAGACAAACTGGGCAATCTAAGAACCATGGTATACACCCATCTAATCTCTAATGTGTTTTTGATTGCTATTCCTTTTGGAGGATCAGTTTCCGCCTCGCTTTCATTCCTCTTCTTGAGACAAGGCATGTCTCAAATGGATGTCCCAACGAGACAGGCCTTCATGTCAGAGCTTTTCGACAAGGAGGATCGAGTGTATTCGTATGCGGTGACAAACATCTTCAGAAGCATAGGTAGCGCTTTTGGTGGACCGATCAGCGGCGCAATGCTTGATCTCGGTCTCGTTTCCCTTCCCATGGTTTCGGCAGGAGTTTCAAAAATAGCATATGATTTCTCAACTTTCATACTATACAGGAAAAGATCTAGATGAGTCCAAACTCAAAAAAAAGGAAAAATGGAACACTCGATCTAGAGTCTTTCTGCGTAGAGATAGTATTTGGGAGCTAATATCTGGACTCTGTGAGTTGTAATGTCAGAAGAGAATCCTGAAACTCGGGAAGACGACAATCTAGCAAAGAAAGCAGAAGGAAACAAGCCCGAGAATGAAGAAGAAGAGGAAGAAGAATAGAAGTCTCATTTTTCAGTCGAGGTTGGCCCGAATGGTAAGCTGGGCCAACTTGATTTTTTCTCAATCTCTTTTTTATCGGCCGACACTAGCTTTGAAAACATTTAGTGCGTAGGCTCTCGCATAGAAGTTTCATCTCAGATCGACTTTCTGAGCAATTGTTGCATTTTCTTTAATCCGTGCGCTTAGTTTCATTGATAATCAGTTATTACGGAAATGGCTTTCGAGATTCTTCGATCAAAAGATGGAAGGCAGCTTGCGAACACACAAGTACTTTGTGAATCATGTGAGAAATTTTATTGCATGACTTGTTGGAAATCTTGTCCCCTGCGAGAGCTAAAAGAAAAAACTCTTGTCGCTCTTTTTGGTTTCCTTCCCTCTTGACTCTGGTGGTTTGTACGCCCATCCAAGAACTTTACCTACATCATCCTCTGTTGGCACCGGTATCATCTTTGGAGGATTATCGCGTGTAAAAACTCCTTTCGAGTTTACAAGCAGCCCCTTTTTCTTCGCCTTGATGTTCATGCCGATTGTATGGCCTTTTGGTCCTGTTGCCCACATCAAAGTTATTCCCCAAGATTCCGTGCCGGGGCAAAGGAAGAAGTTCACTTGGACTCCCTTGTAAATGAAATCGGAGATCGTTTCGCCGAATGAGATTACTTTTCCTCCAATTGACTCGACTCGATGTTTCACTTTCTCTTTCCATGCAGAAAAATCATCGTCGGAAGGGATTACTGCAAAATCAATGTCGTGAGCTATTGGTTCTTTTCTCCTGACGCTACCCGCAATTTCAATACGCTTGCAAAGATCCTTGGTCTTTTGAAGAAAGTCCTCGGCGATTTCTTTAGCAACATCAAACGGGATTTCCTTCTTCTGCGACAATTTTTCCCGAATTTCCTACTGCTCTCGTTTCTTGTTAGACGGATCGATCTGAGAAAAACTACACTCAGCTGCCGCCTTGTCATGGCGGATTCTTAGAATGAATGGCGCTCTCAGTTTCCTGTCTTCGGTCACTTGTTGGAACCTTACTTCAATCACCGTTCCTATTCTAATAGAACGCGGGTCTACTGTTTCTAGAAAGGATCCTACCTTTCCGATATTCACTATCTGACCAGGGCTGTCATAGAGGCCAACGAACCAAGATCTCGCGATTCCGGTTCTTCTTCGTTCTGGCGTGTCCTCGAAATCTATTACAAAACAATCAATTGTATCAAAGCGTTTCAGTTTTAGCCACGAATTAGCCTGCCCATATTTGGAGAGAGGATTTTTTACTATCAGCCCTTCAAACCCCTTGGAGACATACTCGTTCCTGAGCTCCTCGATATCGCGAACTGTTTTCGCACGGTGAATTTCCACTTCCAGCCCTGTGCCTTTTAGTATCTCATCGAGAATCCTTCTTCGTTCTTCGAGTGGAAGAGATCTTACATCGCGGTCGTCTACTTGGAGAACGTCGAAAAGATGGAGCCCGTCGTGAGAAACATATTCTCCGTCAAGGATCATTCTGTTCGGTGAGTGCGTAAACTCTGGAACCTTCGCAAAGGCGGTGGGATTCCCTTTCGGAGTAAAAACACTTCCCAGTTTTCCAGAGATTACAAGACTGGATCCGCTTTTGAATAAAAACACGCGAATCCCGTCATACTTGCGCTCGCATATTGCTGGAAGAGGATTAGAAATAAGCCAGTCGCCGAGATCCATTTTGACGGCTTTTGCGTGATTCTCTAGAACGTAATTTGGAAGTGCGTCACTCAAAGTAAAACCTCATTCTCTACTTTCACTCAAGTTTAGCCACCGGGCCGCGTAGATGTGCTGATTTAAAAAAAAGTTTTTGCAACAACTACTTTGATATGGCGACCTTGGGTTTCTTTCTCGTAGCGACAGGCACTGGAGGTAATTCCTCTTCTCCTTTTTCTTCTTCGAGGGCCCACTCGTCATCCAACTTGAGAATTCCTTCGCTTAGGCCCATAAGCAGCCATAGCCTTCCATCTTTTCGTTCGTATGGATAAATTACACTAGTATAGAACTGATAACCGCGACCCCATGAGAAGAAAGATACGAGGGCCGTTTGTTTTTCCAAAAGATATCTAGCGAACTGCCTAATTCTGCTACTTGTTTCTTTGACTTTCTTGTCAGTATCGGCGCCTAATTGATAGACTTCCTTGAATTTGTACTCTGAAAGACGCTCGAGTGGAACAAATCCATCAGCCTCGACGTCAATTCTCGTAGTTCGATCAAACGGTTCAATTTCTTCCCCATCTTGTTTGTCTACTACTTGGCTTGCGGGAACTTCGATCCACTTGCCGGAGATTTCAAGTTCGTCTTTCAAAAAGAATCTCTTTTCGTTTCTAGCACTGATATAGAAATCCTGATCGTAACGAACCCTCTCCTTAACTTCCTCCTGAGGAACTTCTTGAACATCAAGTCGCTCTCCGTTCGGACCGAGCTTATATCGGTACAACCTTGGAACTTCCCGGCTTACGACTTCCTTTCCAGTCTCCTGATCCACCTTTATGAATTTGACAGGCTGCAAGTCTCCATGAGCTTTGCCTGCCCTAAGGTGATATTCGACTGATCCGAGTCCAAGCGTAGGAATGTTTAGACTAAGCACTCCTCGCCACGAAGCTCGAGCCCCTCGGCTCTCTGCTTGTTTCTCGACCTCAGAGAAAATGTCCGTCTTGGTTTTTGACATAGTAATGAAGCATAGCATCTTCTTCTAACCACTAGTTAAGCGTGGCCTTCATTGAATCTTGAACAAAAAAATCGAAAAAATGCTTTTCTCGATTCCAGTTTGTCAAATTTTTCTTACAATCTCAAAGATAACATGTTGGTGGCCCGCAATCAAATGTCAAAATCAAAGGACCAAAGAGATCAGAATATAGTCATCTTTACTATAAAGAACACAAGGCACAATAAATCAAGCCAGCTAGAGAATACAGACGTCATTTCAAGCTTCCAAACACTAATGACAAAGCTCTCAAATGGCCCATCAGGTGCATCATCCGCAAAAGGAAACCAAGCCAAAGACAACTAATTCAACTCAAGAATCGAAGACGATCTTCTATTACAAGACTCCGCCATTGTTCCTATTTTTCAATGATAGCAAACAAAACACTCGAAGTAATACTCGTGCAAATATTCAAAGACAACAATCCAAGATTCAGAGGAGATATCTCTTTCTAAAGGTGATTTACCAATGGTAACTAACACCAGATACCCATCAGATCCCCAATCGAAGAAAGACACTCTAATCTTTCAAAATGCATACTTGGAGAGCAAAGCACTCTCACCAGCGAAGGAATAAACGAAAATTGAAACCACTCAGAGCATTTATTCTAGCCATAATAGAAATGGGGCTAGCCACCTTAATTCTCAAAATAGCATACGATCAATTTCCAAACACTCAACTATTCCTATATCTGTGGTTAGCAGGAATCGGACTAATCACCGCAGCAATCATAACAGTAGGAATCATATTCAGCAAGTAGGCCACTTTTTTATGCTAATGCCAAATACCAAGCTTCATTACGCCCCTTCCAAATATGAACATGTGCCAGCAAATTAAAACCCCCTCGCAAACACATTCCTAACTGACTTACGCTATTTGAGATCTTCATGCCAAGCAAAGTATTAACTTTGCCCTAGCAAAGACTTTGCAACCTGAGCCTTTAGGTCTTCGTTTATTTCAGTGAAAATTTGAGTGAGGCGAGCGTCGCGTGCGAACCTTTCCACCGGGTAATCACGGGTGAATCCGTAGCCGCCATGAACACGGATTGCGTGTCTTGATGCGCGAACGGCGGCGTTGGATGAAGAAATTTTTGCAATCGAACTTTCTCTTTCAAGAGTTGAAGTAGTCTTGATTTCCTGTGCAGTCAGATATGTCATAGCTCGCGCGGTTTCAAGATCTACGGAATCACTCGCAATCATGTCTTGTATGGCATAGAAATTTCCTATCTTGGTATTGAACTGCGAGCGCTCATTTGCATACTTGACTGATGCATCTAACGACGCTTGCGCAATGCCAAGTGCTTGAGCGGCTACGGCGAGATTGGCTCTAGCAAGTAGTGCCTGAAGAGGCTGCTTGACCTTTGAGACCTCGTAGACGAGCGACTGAAGCGGAAGCTCTAGTTTATTGAAAGAAATTTTAGCAGCCCCGGATGCTCTCAGTCCTAAGAGTCTCTTTGGCTCGCCGACTAAAAATTCCTCTTTAGAAACCTGTTCTTTTGAGAATGCGAAAATGACGCGCTCGGGCTCATTTGCATCAGCGGTTCCTTCAAGATTCCCAAGCACAAGAAAGATATTGGCAGAGGCGGCATTCATTACGTAATCCGAACTTCCGTTTACTATCAGATCAGAGCCTTCAACTTTGCATAGGATCTGCTTTGATTTTGCTTCCTGATGGATCGTCGAAAAGTCAAAAGCTCCCAAGGAAGTCCTCGCAAGTTTCGGAAGCAAAGTCTCTCTTAGCTTTGAATTCCCAGAAGATGCGAGAGCTTCACAAACAACGGCATTGTGAAAAGATAGCGAAGCACCAAGAGACCCCGACGCTCGGCTAACCTCTTCGATTGCTATTACAAGTGAGAGAAAGTCAGCTCCAGCGCCTCCAAGCTCCGAGGGAACTGTTATGCCAAACAATCCAATTTGCGGGAGCTTTGCGAGCAACTCCTCGGGAACTTTGCACTCCCAGTCAATTTTCGAAGCTAAGGGGGCTATCTCACTCTGAGCAAAGTCTCTTATCGTTTCACGCAGGATTTGTTGCTCTTGCGTTAGTTCATAAGTCAACTTTGCTCATTCTACCTCGAGGATCATCGTAACTGCTTCTCCTCCGCCTAAACAGAGCGTTACTAGACCCCTATGCAGCCTCCCCCTTTTGAGGGCATAAATCATTGTCGTGACTATTCTTGCTCCCGAAGCCCCAATAGGATGGCCCAGAGCTATCGCCCCTCCATTAACATTGAATTTTTTCTTAGGAATCCCTAGTTCTTTTGCGACCACAATGCTTGCCGTAGAATAAGCCTCGTTGTGTTCTACTAGATCCATGTCATTGATCGAAAAATCCGCTTTCTTCAAAACAGCCTTGCAGGCAGGAATAGGAGCTTCCATCACTAGTTCTGGTTTTACTGCCGCTTGACCGTAAGCCACAATCCTCGCAAGAGGTTCTAGGCCTCTTGTTCTTGCCTTTGAAAGTGAAGTAACAACAACTGCCGCGGCACCATCGCTAAGCTGCGAAGAATTGCCCGCGGTCAAAACTCCGGATGGCTTGAAGACCGGCTTTAGAGCTTTCAACCCTTCAAGGGTAGTATCTTCCCTTATGCATTCGTCTCTTTCGAAGAGACCTATCAAACCGCTTGGTAGCCTGACCTCGACAGGGACAATCTCTTCCTTGAATGCACCTTCGTTTGTAGCCTTGATAGCTTTCTCGTAAGACCACATAGCAAACTCGTCTGCTTCCTCCCTGCTAACACCGTGGCGCTCGGCGGTAATTTCTCCGGTCATTCCCATGTGAAAATCGTTGTACGCGTCCCAAAGCCCGTCAAGTAACATCGCATCAAGTACTTTGGAATCTCCGAACTTTAATCCCCACCTCAAGTTTTTTTGCAGAAAGGGTGCCATGCTCATGCTCTCCATGCCGCCGGCAACAACACATTCAGCATCTCCTGCCTTGATCGCCTGGGCTGCAAACATGATTGATTTTAGACCAGAGCCGCAGACCTTGTTTTCCGTCACAGCGCCCACCTCCTCTGGGAGACCGGAATAAAGAGCGGCTTGTCTTGCAGGATTTTGACCCAACCCTGCTGAGACTACATTTCCCATGATTACTTCGTGTACGTCGGTATCCTTTATTGCGGAGGCTCGCCTGAGAGCTTCTCGAATTACGATCGCTCCCAGTTTCTGAGCAGGGAAATCGCGCAATGTCTTGCCAAACTTGCCGATGGGAGTTCGCGCAGCTCCGACTATCACTGGCAAAGTTTCTGGTGATGATTCGCCTTTCAACTTGAGAATGATCTAGTATCCTCTTTTCGTTCTATTAAGCGTAGAGCCACTATCAAAGATATTGGGAGAGATCTATGGGTCTGGAATCCTAGAAAA
>JARCRS010000076.1 GCA_029850555.1 archaeon
AGACAGGAGTACACTTGTTTCTTCAGAAACCCGTATCATTAAGGAAAATCTTAGATGAGATAATTCTCCCAGCTGAACAGTGTCAAATGGCTTGAATGTTCTTTCGTGGGGAGATATGCGCATACTTTCGCATCAAGGTTCGTCGGATCATTTCTTGTAAAACGCGATCACCGAAAGTGCTGTCGTTCTCGCATGAGCTTGCTTTCAGATTTGGCTTGTTACGAGCAGCGAACAGTTCGCCGACTTCGACACTGATGCTGAGGACTTGCAACGCAGATTCATTTTGAATGTGCGTAGGATAAGGTAAAATTTCCGATGAGCTCGACCAGAACATAGCCAGATCGCATGAAAGGCGTTCTTACAGTAAGTAGAGACTCGATGCAGTCTAGCTTTTGTCAATACCCCATAGGATCATTCTGGAGAGACTGCGACCACGAAAATTGCTCGCTCTCTCTATCTCTATACTTTTTCATCAGATCTTACTACATAATTATTTTGGGGGCAGGATAGTCGTTGTATAATCTGAAGAATTTCATTAGGATTGTATGATTGAAAAGAAGAGTGCGCTTTCACTTGACTTGTTAGCTAATTTATGACGGCCAGGTTGGTTAGAGTATTTTCGCAAAGTGTACCAGAAGTAATTTACCAAACCACTCCAAATGTAATCTTGGAAGCCTTGCCTAAATATACTAGAGAACAAATCAAAGAAATTGAGCATTCGCATATTTCAGACGTTTTGCAAGGGATCGTACTAAGAGACGAACGATCCTCTCGCGCTGAAACTGCGAATAATCTAAAGCAAGTCCCTTTGCAATTTTAGAGAGCCAACCCTTTTGTCTCGAATAAGTACAGACGTCTTTGAGATCATTTTTCCAACGGGGCGCTAGAAGTAACCACAACTCAGGCTCAATTACAGATAATGGACCAAAGAAACGAGCTCTTAAAGTACCTGTCGAACGAGACTTTCGACATTGATCGGTCTTTTGAATAGATGTTGAAGGAATTATTATGAAATAATTATTTGCAAAGTGGATGACGAGCTCGCTCTAACCATTATCTTCAAGTTTATGATGCGTCAAAAATTCTTCAATTTGGGGTCTGCCTGCTATTATGTAAAAGCCCGTAGAAGATTACGCCACCGCAAATCTGGAATAGCGCTCCCGCTTCGAGAGGGAGGCCTTCTGAGACTGTCATCAGATATCCGCCGAGCCCTGAGGAAACAAACGAGGCTCGCACTGAGACGCCTGATAGACTTGAAGCAGCCCCAAATTCTGTCTCCTGGACTCCGCCGAGAGTTACGGCCTGTCTGATTGGAGCCCCAAATCCGCCGCTAATTGAGCGAATAACATAGAGCGCAGCTGCAATGACACCGAAGGGTGAAAAAGCCATGCCTAGCAAAAAAAGTCCATTGAATATTCTTGTAAGTGAAGCAGATCTTACAGCGCCTAGGCGCCCTGATACATGGCGAGCAAAATAGGAAGCTATTGCGCTTGCTGCTGCCGAAGAAATATAGATAATCGATATGTCAGTAGCTGTGTATTTGAATGCCAGCAAAAACCACAAGGGCAATAGAGGGATGGCCAGCCCTATCCCAAAACCGTTCACTATGTTTGATACAACGATTTTTGAAACAAATTTTCCGCTGTCGTATGTGATTATCTTTGCCTTCCTAGGAAGATGGTGAGGTTCTTTGAGAAAAGTCAAGAGCACTACACCCGCCGTCCCGGTGAAGAAGGTTACAAGATAGAGCAGTCTAAATGCTCCAACTTCTCCGAGCGTCGCAGAGGCAAAATCTTCAACCGAGAGAAGAGCGTATCCTGCGATTCCCGCCAGCCCAGCGACGAAGGTGACAGTGCCTAGTTTTCTGATCCTTTCTGCTGGATTTCTCCAAAGATAACCGACTAGAGCACTCATCCCAGGTCCGAATGCGCCTCGCAGTCCTCCACCCCCCATTCCGCCATAACCGCCCATGACCGCAGCTAGCAAAATTATGACAAGATCTTTGGTGTCTCCAAACGCGAGTAATATCGCTGAAGATGCGAAAAGAAGTTCGACCATTATCAGGACTTTTTTGTAGCCGAACCTGTCTCCGACGAGGCCCCAGATAAGAACTAGAACTGCGCCTGCGAGGGTCATCAGTAAAAAGCTAATGCCAATTAGAGTCGGCGAAAACCCGAGAACCGCCATGTAAAGGGGAAGGGCTAGAGTACTGAAGCTGATTCCCACGCTTCTCATGATTCTCGCGAAGAGGAGAAATTGAAAATTTTTATCGTTCTTACCGTTGCCGGATTCGGCGGCATTTATAGTATCCATAAAAAACAACTCGTCGAACGGAAGAGAAACAAGACACTTCTGTGAACATTCATACTTGAAGCTTTAATGATTATAGGCAGAGTCCAATAGCTATTTTTTTGACGCGAATGCGATCCTTTCTTGTAGGTGGATCTCTCATCTCTTCATGTGATTGCGGTTCAGAATGTATTTAGGTAAAACTAAAGCTAGGAATGTTGGAAATTATCTATCTTTTTTTGAGCGCGTTCACATTGCGGGACCTTGGAGTCCGAAAAATCAGGTGACGCAGCATCAAATGTTTATCGAGAAAAATTCCCTCACGAAATCAACATATGTGAACCTGCAAAACAACAAATGAATGCCATCTTCTTCAAACATTGATCTTGAAAATTCCTAATACTAACCTTCTCGTTCTTTTATACTACAATTCGTCCATCTCTCAATATTTTTAGCGTAAAGTTTGTGAAAGCATCAATAATACGCTTCAAAGTAAGATTGGTTTCCAACACGAATATACCAATGAAGACTATGAAACCGGCAAGGAAGATTCCAGAAACAACATCAAGAGGATAATGCATTCCAACATATACTCGAGAATAGCATACTACAGCGGCTTCAAGAGCTAAAAACAATGCTAGGCTCTTCCTGTGAAACTTCACCAGAGAAAATATCGCTCCGATAGAAACTATCAATGCATGCCCAGAGGGGTACGATGAATCACTTTCCTTAGGAACCCGCGTAATTATTCCAGGTACCGTTTCAAAAGGCCTTGGTCTGTACATGACGAACTTCATCGCTTCGCCCGCGATTATTCCGACGATGAATAATGCGGCAAGTTCAATCGCTAGCATCTTTGTGTCTCGCCTCCCGAAGAGGAGCATCAATCCAACTACCGGGATCCAGAAATACTCCCTGCCGTAACTAGAAGCTAGAATTAGAAGAGAGTTTGGTATCGAACCAATACTCATGCTATTGATATAAAGCGAGAGTCTCGCATCCACACTCTGTGAAATATTGCTGACAACTAGTCCAGTAATTACGAGGAACGCAGCAAGAAAGGTTAGTCCAAGAATCAGCAACCATTTTGAATGATGTGTCATAGTACCAGTGCTTCGAAAGTTGTCGAATGTTTTGCTCGTGTCTTCTGATGACGAGTGCAGGCAAACCAATGATGTCAGTTGAGTAAAATCCACTTCTCAATCATCGGCATTTAGAGCGTGCGCTTGCCGTTCCCTCTAGTGTCTGCACGCTTGAGCCGTCACGCCCAAATTCTTTTCGTAGAATAGTGTCGATGCATGAAATCACAAGATCTGACGGCATTGCCATTCTCATAATAGGTGAACCCTCTTTGCGCACTTGAAATGATAGTAGTGAACTGTATGAGATCCACCAGACAAATGAGAGAAATACGGAAACTCCTCTATTGGTTTATAGCAGAGATTGCAAGGGTTTCCAAATCCTCTTGCCCTTCTGGAATTGCTTGTTATCACCTTGTTGGTCTTTGGAAGATGACCGAGCTCTGTTGCAACGCCTCGTCTCTTTTTCATTGCTTATCAGTTTCTCTTTTCCCCATTGAATTTTCTTGCACAGTAACAAAAGCCCTTCGTATTGAAGGTGAGACTATCGACCAACGTTTCGAGAAAGTGCAGGCATTGTTGCCAAAACACGATAACCAAAAACCACACTGTAAAAGCTAAATTCGCCATAAAGGTCAGAGTTTCTTTACTCCGACAAGTGAATCTAATGAAAGTTGATGCATCGCGTTTGTGATTCCAGAAGTCACTTTTATAGTCCATAATTTTGCTCCTCGAATTATCAAGTCTAATAATCACAAAATTACTATTTTGGTACATCCGTCTAAAAGACCCTAAATTCTCTCTCATGTTCAAAGATTAACAATCCCGATCTCGGCCTAGGCCGTAGCAGTGTAATTTTATCCTGTAGAAGAGAACGGATTGAACAATCCGTTTCAGCATTGAGTGTGCTTGAAGACTCGAAGGGAAGCTGAAATGTGTGTGGACTTGCGTACACCTGGTTAGAATCGGCGTATCAAATTGAGTGGTTCTTTACTCCTCGATTTGATTTGTCGAGCGTTTTTGTCGCACCGCTGGGCAGAAAAGAACGGAGGACTCTATAGTATTCATCCCAACTGCGATTTATTCGAGCTAAATCAGCTCTACTAAGATTACACCTCGGTGTAATGCGCCAAGAGATAACTACAGGACAAATTGTTCATTATCGTAAATCAAAACTTTCCTAGCATGTCAGTGAATCAAGATGGTGAGTGCTACAGTCACTAAAATCACTAGAATAACGTAAGCTAGATCTAGTTCGTGGGCTCGCCTTCTTCTCTTTTTCTCTTCTTCAGCTTGTTTTTGATCACTGAACCGAAATCCTTGCGAGGAATAGGTGTTTGGACGCCTATAATATGATTGGTGCATATCACTTAGAGGGATCCGCTTATTGCGATTTCTCAGGGATTCAAAGAGCAAGAGCATCCAAGTGAAATCGTCTCTCCTCGTCTTTTCAGATCGCAGATTCAACTCATTCTCTTCATCTTTGGTGCGCAATCTGGATCACGGAATTTAATGAGTAGATAGTTTCACTTACGCGTTTCGATCATATTTTCAACCTCTATGAAGTAATGCGGTACACGTCAGGACGATTTTAGTTAATTGCTCGATCAATGCGTCATCCACGACCTCTAAACAGCGTGGGTTTTCGGACACCAGAAAGAATCCCATTGAATACAGGCTCGTAAGCATGTTCGATAGTATTTCGGAAGCGAAGCATTTAATGAGGCTCGACCTAAATTCGTAAATAACTGGAGTTTAATTCGTTGGAACATGAGCGGAATAAAGAAATCAGGAGACAACGATATTGCAGAGGTGGAGAAGGGTCTGTTCGAAGGTCTGATAGAAGCTCTTGCAGACAAACATTCGCAGCTTGATCTAAACTTTCAGAAAGTAAGCTTGAGATTACCTGGGATGCAGCAGCTCGGCGTTGAGTTGAATGGCACTGTCACGCTGTCAGTTCATATGAGGGAGCTGACTGATCAAGAAAAAGAAGCATTTGCAGCCAAGAATGTTGCTACGGTAGCTTCCAGGTAACCAGACATCGATGTTTGGGCTATAGATTTTCCAATATCTTTCGAAGCTTCAGTAGATTCACTTGAATGTGTCCGGTGAGTCGCGAGACTCCCCGACCCATTTTCAAAATCGTGCTTCCTCTGTCATAAAGAGCTAATGACCACCCTCTTTCGGACAGTCGTCTCGCCGTTGATTCTGAGGCAGAGATCATCGTTTTGATCCCCTTTTCACCGGTTTCAAACTCGATGAGCTTCGAGAGTTTTATGCCACATTCCTTTATCCCTTGAGCTTCGAGGTCGAGCGATCGTGATTCCGCGTCAACTTTGGCAAGGGGGAATCCGTTCACTTCAACTGTCAAAATTCCGGATTCAAACATTGACAAGAGCTCGAGAGTATCGGCATCACTTTTCTGCTGTTTTGGCATAAGCATGGATAGGAAAAATCCAAGAGATAACTCTTATCGATGTAACTCGAGATTGAGGATAGTCAAGCCATCTAATGTTGATACGAGTGGACCCAGTTTCGAGACTACGTTGAATGAACAATCAAAACATTATCGTCGCGACGTTGTAGAGAATGTGACTTCAGATTCCTAATTCAGATCGATTTCCTTCCTAAAGATCAGACCCCGAAGATAATCGTTCTGAAACTAACTGATCAAAAACACGGTAACAAGAAGCTTCTAACTTTGTCCGTACTCTGTTAGGAATGGCAACAACGTACTCGGAATGAAATCAAACAGATTGAGGAAAAATTGAAGGATCTTGTTTCAATTACAGTTCGCCTTACCGAGAAAGATCCGGAAAAGTTGCACTCTTCCGAGAATTTAGAAAAGCTCGAAATGTGTGCACAAGCAATCGAAATAGGCGCTGCAATTTCATTTGCAATTAATGGGTTGACCGGAGTGGAACATAAGACATTTGGTGATGAAAAGAGAATGCAGGTGTCTTTTGTCTTTTCAGCTCTAGATCAGAAAGTGATGGGAGAATTCGTAAAGAAGTTCAGTATGGAAAGAGATGGACTGTTTAGCAGTTTTCAACGATCACAGGCAGAACTCGCCAAAGATGGAATCGAAATCGAAACTACAATCACTTCGATTGAAACCTTAGAACTTCCAGCCTAAGTATCACTTAGTTTACCGCACCCCCATTTGTTGGCCTGCCTTTGATTATGTTTTGACTTTTTTTGTTGGTCCGAAGAAAACTCTTGGTAGTTATTGACAATTAGTCGCCAAAGAAATACAAGAAATGAACGAACGGCAACTCGACCTAATCCTTTAAAGGACACTAACTGAGGAATAACTATAGGAAAGTGTGAAATCAATTGGTAGCAGAAAAGACACTTCATTTCACTGGAAAGAACAAAGATCTGGGGCAGTTATCGACCGCGATAGTTCAGCAACTTCAGAGTGAAGGATACAAAACACAAATGAAAAATGCGCCTATTGGAACAATAGTTCAGGCACAGAAAGCCGGAATCTTGCGGGACATTATCACTGCAGACAGGGCGTTCACAATAGTAGTCGCAGGTCAACCAAATGATTTCACCGTGCACATAGGAATAGGTAAATGGGTCCAAAATCTTGCAGTCACAGCGGCAGAAGCAATTCTTCTAACTTGGCTATTTCTGGCCGTGGATGTACCTGAGATGCTATGGACTACTCATGTTGAGAACGGAATCGCAAACGAAATCACACAACTAGTTGGTTAATTCTCTTTGTAAGTGCTTTTGCTTGTGAGTGAATCCAAGAGCTAGAGAGATCTTATGTGATTCAGTGACACACGATATCCCCTCGATCAACTCTAGGACCAGCTAGATTGACTTGAGTATTTTTCGTGGAGTGGAGTGCAACAGTAGCTTTTTGCCGGTCATCTATCCTCCAGTTTCAAAGAGCTTCTATCAGTAAGATAATACTCCTCATTCCCACTATTCTAGCCAATTGGTTTTCTTGGATTTCTGCCCCATTTTTCGCTAATTCTGCCGACCAAAGCTCTGGATCGAGTTTGCCGTCGTCTCTATAGACTCTAACTATTCCTCTTTCATTTCCTGCAACTTTCTTTAGCACCAAACATTTTTGCCCAATCAATTTCTTCTCGTCCGGCTTGCCCGACTGGATCAGCTCAAAGTATTTCACTGAAAATAATACAGCAGCTACCAGTGCAGGGAGAATCGCAAGGTAGTACGATTTGACATAAAAGATCAGAAAAATGAAAAGAACGATCAAGATAGATAAGACAGAGATCATCCCCGGTCCAAATCTTGCTTTGCTGAAGAATGGCGCTTGTTTTCTGCTCTGACTCTCTGAATCCAGTCTCCTCAAATTTCAGACATCAGCCCCCGAAACTGGGTATGAATGGTGTAACGATCATGCTGAAAAGAAGAATCAAGAAGACTGCCACAGTAATGTAGACGTATTTCCTGTCGCCTTCGAGGTCGAATAGGACTATCGATAGAAAAACTCTTGACACTGGGGTAGCAAGAAGTATGAGCAGCCCGAGCTCAATTATGGAGAAAGCGTTGAGGGAGACCAAACCTGAAGCCATGCTAGAGAGGCTTACGCTAAAGTTCCCATGCGTGGCTCTGTTTGAATAATATTGGATATACGATGCAGTGCCGGCTAATGAGTAGCGGGCAACAAAGACAAGAAAGCCAAATGCAATAACTATTGCAGATAGGATAACGCCAAATCTTAGCACGTTGCCCAATATGTCGTTCATTGCTTTGGGATCTTTTAGATTCATCGAACTAGTCGCCCGATCCTTTTACTTCAAACGCCTGCTGCTCTAAGTATCATCTCAATCGCTGAAAGGGCAAGGACGATCGCGAATATCTTCCTCACTGCAGTATTCTTTGCTCGTAGGAGGAGCCGCGTCCCAAGGAATGATCCAACTAGTATCCCAAGAGCTACTGGAGCAGCTATGAACGGATCTATGTCTCCCCTCACATAGTAAATTCCTGCGCTTGCTGCTGCAGTGACTCCAATCATAAAATTTGAGGTTGTTGTAGAAACTTTCATTGGAAGTTTCATTGCAACGTCCATAGAAATTACCTTGAAGGTGCCGCTTCCTATTCCGAGCAAACCTGAAATCAGCCCAGCTGCGAACATACCAGAGAGTCCAGCCTTGGGATTTGTCGCGTTGTACTGAATTGTGCTTCCATCGCGCTCGTTGTATTCGCCGCTCAGTGAAAGGGTCTTTGCGATTCCCTTGAGCTCTTGCTTTGGTGGAATATCCTCTCCTATCTTTCTGACGAGAGGTATCAGAGAGACTAGGAGGATACTTCCGAATACTATCTCAAGAATCATCGAATTTAGATAGACAGCTACTGCTGCTCCGAGTATTGCCCCAGTAGTCGTCGCGAGTTCCAGGAACATGCCAATCCTCAAATTTGTCATCTTGTCCTTCACATAAGTTGCGGCGGCGCCGCTAGAAGTCGCTATTACTGAAATAATACTCGCGCCAATGGCAAAGTGGATGTTGACGCCAAAAAAAATCGTCAGTATTGGAATAATGACTACTCCTCCTCCAATGCCAACGATTGAACC
>JARCRS010000077.1 GCA_029850555.1 archaeon
CTCGAGGAAATTACGACGGCAATGAGAAGAAGACGAGGTCCAGAAAAAAGTCAATCCGGTTATCCCACATCTTCAGAGTTAAACTCGGCAGGTCTCAAAGGCTGGTTAGTGCAAGAAGGCTCGGAATAGAATTCTCAAAAAGATGAGAGATAGTGTTTTGAAATGAAAAGGCCCCAAGGACCATCGAAGCAAAATCTGCGTGAGTGACTCGCAAAAATTTGCAAATTGACGTCATTAATCTTTACACAGGGAAGGTCGAAGTCTTCCAAATCTCTTGGTTTCGATACATTCGGATTCGTATAGGGGAGTCAATGTTCGTAGGGCAAAGACGCTACCCAGAATGGCACACAGGCATCCCATTCTTCCTCTTTAGGTGTAAGCATGGAAGGCTGTGCATAGATCATCCTCATAGCTTAAATGATGCTATAGGATGTAGGTGCGAGACGTTACTCAAAATAAAATTGGACTAGATGAATTTCAAAAAATGATTAATTCAAAGAAACTAGGACTCGGAATAATGATCGCCGGGCCTATATTTGCAGCGGCCTATGCAGTAGATCTGATATTAGATCTTAATCTAGTGGTTCAAATCACCGCTCTAATTTTCATGCTTCTTTTCTTGGGAATTGTGACATGGATTGGCTATACAATGTTCACAGAGCCGACAATGTCAAGGCCCCTCCCGTCAGAAGCTGACCTTGAAAACCTAGAAGCAGAGACGATCAATCCTCCGCTGGAAGGTGAAGACTCTTTGCGAATTGCAAGGAGCACTTTCTCAATTGTGACTGATTGCTCAATCGGCGAGAGAACAGTAATCAGAGACCAAGTTAATTTGTTCAAGTGTAAGATTGGCAGCGATTGCAAGATTGAATCCTTTGTTTACATCGAGGAGGGGGTAACTATTGGCGATCGATGCAAGATCAAACCCAATGTCTTCATTCCAACGGGAGTAACAATCGGGGATGATGTCTTCATAGGGCCCAATGCCACATTTACGAATGATAAGCATCCCCGTGTCATTGGAGACTGGGAGCTCTTGGAAACAAAGGTCTCAAGAGGTGTTTCAATTGGAGCTCACGCGGTAATTTTGCCGGGGTTAAAGATAGGAGAGAACGCGATCATTGGAGCCGGCGCAGTTGTGACAAAGGATATACCTTCAAACACTATAGCAATCGGAAATCCTGCCCGAGTAATTGCAAAGAACCCAGTCCGCGAGAAGCTAGTACAATGACCCAGGTCCTCTCTTATAGAGAAGAACATTTTCAGGTTACCGATAAAGTCGGTGTCGTAATCCCGGTTTATGGCGAAAGCGATTCGATAGTCTGGGTTTTGAATCATTTCCCCAAGGGGGTCGTAGATACAATATGCCTCGTAATCGATGTTCCAATTCGAAAGATCATGAATAGAGTTAGAGGAGCGGCCGAGCAAAGCGCTATCACGACTCATATCATAAAAAACCCCGAGCGAATGGGGGTCGGACTATCCATTCTGCAAGGGCTCGAGTACCTGAGGAAGACAAATCACTCTATCGCAGTCGTGATGGCAGGGAACGGAAAGGACGATCCTCGTCAAATAACTCGATTAACCAAACCAATCATAAAAGATGAAGCCGATTATGTTCAAGGCTCAAGGTATCTTTTCGGGGGAGGAAATAAAGGAAAAATGCCCTTCGTAAGAAGGGTATTCAATAGGCTCTATCCAAAGGTTTGGAGTCTCCTTACCGGAAAGAACCTTACCGACGTCACAAATGGATTTCGCGCTTACAGATTGGATTTGTTAAACGACAAAAGGATTAACCTAAAACAAGAGTGGCTTTACGGCTACAGTCTGGAATATTATTTTCACTATAAGGTGATTTCACTAAGATACAGGATGAAAGAAGTTCCTGTGTCAAAGAGATATCCCTTTGGTCACAAGGGCGGTTACTCGAAGATCCAGCCTTTGAAGGATTGGTGGCCGATTATCTCACCTCTCGGACTATTATTCTTTGGAGTGAAGAAATAGCAATGCAGGTTGAGAGTGATCCAATAAGTGAAGAAAAGATGCAAACCGTGCACAGTCTACATCCTTTAAGGAAAACATCTTCACTAAAAGTGTCAATGATCGGTTTCGATGCATCTGAAGTCGAGGCCATTCGAATTTTACTTTATCCTTTTAAAATCGAGTATGTCTCCGAATCTAAGGAATCTGACCTAGCTATCAGCAAGGGAATGTCCGAACCTAAAGACGTAGAGTGTAGCAAACTAATACTGGTTCCGGTCCTTGAATCAGACAACCTCTTTGGGAGCCAGGGAAACGGCGTCATTGTTCTTCCATACGACATTGTTAGCGCTTGCCTAGAAAAGCTAGAGCGAGTCCTGCATCCCAAAATTTCAATGACATACAACCTCTCAACCAGGCTCCCCTTCGATTACAATATAGTACCCTCACCAATCAGGAGTAAATTACTTTCGAGCAATCGAGGATCTTTAGATTTTGATCTATCTAGGCATCTTTCTATTGAGGCACAAAGGAAGAAACTCGTCGAATCTTTTGCAGAACTCGGACTAATACTGGAAAGAAAACACCCTCCTTCTTTCATGATAACGCATGACATCGACACGGAAAAGGGGCTAGAGCGGGCCTCTTCTTTAAAGAAAATCGAGGATGATTTCGGGATCTCTTCTACCTGGTTTTTAGTTTCAAACCAATATCCGATTTCTAAAGAGGTTGCAAGGTATCTCGCTGAGGGTTGTTCTGAGATTGGTTCGCATGACACAAAGCATGACGGGCGTCTCATACACCTGAAAAAACAAGAGGAGCTTGTAGCGCGTCTTTCTAAAAGCAGGGAAAGACTGGAAGAAATATTTG
>JARCRS010000078.1 GCA_029850555.1 archaeon
GCTCGAGAAAAACTTTCACTTAGTCTCTTGTTCAATTGAAGAGATTCTCCGCACTTTGGACACATCGTAATCGAGTTTTTCACTGATTTTGCCTTCTCTTTCCTGCTTTCAATCTTTGAAAGATTCATAAGAGCTTCGACAATGTCTTCGCCTTGATATCTTGGCCGCCAGCTCAAAAGTCTCTTTCTTTGGTGGAGTTGATGAAATTGGCGGCAACAAAATAATAATCGAAGACAAAGGTACCCGGATTGTACTAGATTTCGGCAAGAGTTTCAAAGCAAGATCAAAGTTTTACGATTGGAACGAGACGCCCCGGGTCGCAAACGGAATAGGCGATTTTATTGCCATGGGATTACTACCTGATCTAGGTGGAATCTATCGCGAGGATATGCTCGCTCTAGCAGGGAGGTCAAAGAGAGAGGATCCTCTTGCGGTCGCTTTTTTCTTGAGCCATGCACATGCAGATCATCTAGACTATGTTTCATTTCTTCGCGAAGACCTGGAACTTTACATGGGCGAGACGACCAAGAGGATCGTTGAATCACTGGAATATGAGAGAGGTACAAGACTTGAATTTGAGATAACTGGCTACAAGCGAAGGCCTTTAGAAAAAGGTTCAAGCAGAATCCCTAGAAAGATAAACACCTTCGTTACCGGCTCGAAAATTCAAATTGATTCGATCGAAGTAGAACCAATACATGTGGATCACTCGATACCTGGGTGTTATGGATTTGTAGTTAGAACTAGCAAAAACACTATCGTTTATTCAGGCGACTTGCGGATTCATGGCAACAACCCTTCGCTCACAAGAGATTTCATAGAAAGAGCGGCAGCTGAAAAACCTGACGTTATGATTTGCGAAGGAACGCGAATTGATGAAACTTCGCTGACCAAGGAGAAGGACGTGTTTGATGTTTCCAAGTACTTTGTCGAACGATCAAAAAGGCATTTGGTTTATGCCGATTATTCCTACAAGGATATAGACCGATTTACTACCTTCTACAATGTTGCAAAAAGTACAGGCCGCGCTCTCCTAATTCATGCAAAAGTTGCGAGATACCTCAAATCGCTTTCTTCGGGAGGGAATCCGTTGAAACTTCCTTCTCTTGGAGATGAGAACATCCTAATTTACAAGCCAAGAGAAAAGTCGGGCGTGTATCATGACCACGATTATTCAAAGGAAGACAGAGAGATCTACGAAGGAAATCAGAATCAGGTCTGGACAGCTGAAAATGTGAAACGCAATCCATCGAAAGTTATCATTGCCCTCGGTTCCTATCAGATAGATCAGCTTGTGGATATTTCTCCAACCGAAGGACTATATCTTCACTCCTCAAGCGAGCCTTTCAACGAGGAGGGCGAGTTGAGCGAAGAGAAGATGAAGAACTGGTTAGATAGATTTGGCCTGCAAAGAATTCATTTGCACTGTTCAGGACACGCTTCGGGGCGTGATTTGAATGATATCGTGAGCTCAATTCAACCCAGGTTACTAATACCGATCCACACCGAGCATGGAGGCCTATTCAAACTCTTGCACGGACTCAAGGTCAAGGTACCTGAGCTAACCAAAGAAATGGAAATTTAACACCGCGCGAAATTTTTCCACGTCAAGACCAATCAGAGGAATAACGTTTATCTTTCAATTCAGCAAGTATCAGTGCAAGAATATATAGCTAAACAAATCAGATAACTTGAGAACAAAGGTCAGACATGACCAGTCAGAGAGCTAATGATTCGTCTTTAGCATTAGACAAAAAGATTTCACTTTATTGAGGAGAAAATAAGATTTTGAAAAAAACTGAGATCGTACAAAAGACAACGCCTATCCAGACTACTGCACCTGAATCGGAAGCAGAGGAAAATAAGCCGATCTTGCGAGGCCAAACAAGAAGCATAAAGATCGTGGATCTTCAGGTCCGAAAACGAAGGCGAAACCCGGCAAACTGTAAGTACTGCAACGGCCTGATTGAGGATCGTTATGCGTTGAGCAAGGGCTCAAGAACAGGAGCGAGATACTATCACATAGCCTGCGCCATACGAGTAGGCTTTGACATTCTCGTTCGGTAGAATGTTTGCAGCGTGATTGTTAGCTTTATCCGAGAGCTTATTCTATCTCGAAACATCTTTAACCAAAACCTACTTTCTGAACATTTCATGAAATGGATAACTCGGGAGCATGTTCACGTTGATAGAGTGGCATGCCCTTGGCTAATCAAGAAGTACGTCGACCCAGAGGCAAAATTCCTCTTTGTTCCTGCTGCAATGCTAAATGAAATCGCTAAGAAAGAAGGAGCTATTCCTTTCGACGCAGAAGGCGTCGAATTAGGGCATCAAGGAAATGATTGCTCGTTTGAGACGATAATCAGGAAATACAATATCAAAGATTCCATTTTAGATCAAGTTGCAAAGATTGTCCACTCCGCCGACATTGCAGTCGATAGCGATAAGGCTCCAGAGGCTCGTGGACTAGAAGCAATTTCTCGCGGCCAGATGTTTTTGGTCAAGGATGATTACGAAGCAATAGAAAGAGGATCCTTCCTTTACGACTGCCTTTACATGTATTGCAAGTACAATCAAGTAATCAAGGATCATGATCAGGAAATCAGGAACGCAGGGAAAGACGATAGGTTCGCTTTGATCAAAATTTTGGTATCAAAATCAGATTGACAGCCAGTAAAAAGCCACTGTGCTCCATGATTTCTGCAGGATGTGCAGCATATGGAAGAAGAGATGGGCTAAGTGGTAAAGAGTTATTCAATGAAGCACTTGAGGAGATGTTCTCTCATTGTCCGAAACTCGATCGAAGTAAAGTGGAAGCTCTTTATTTGGGTCAGGCATTTGAGTCATTTGAACATCAAGCAAATACTGCAGCTGGAATTTCAAATGATTTTGGCTTTCAAAACATCCCCTCAAATAGAATAGATTCCGTTTCGGCCTCTGGTGGTGCTTCACTAAGACAGGCTGTTCTCGGGATATTGTCTGGTACTTTTGATATTGTGGTCTGCGGCGGAATGGAAAAAATGACCACAAAAGAGACTTCTGAAGCGCTTGAGATTATTTCGATGGCGTCAAACAGGCCCTTCGAACAATGGAATGGGGCAACGCTAACTTCGCTCAATGCGCTCGCCGCACGTGTGCACATGCAAAAATATGGAACAACCGAGGAAGACCTGGCTCTCGTTGCAGTTAAAAACCACAAGAACGCGTTTGATAACCCGAAAGCCTTTTTCCGTAAACTGATTACGCTTGAGGAAGTTCTTTCATCAAGACCAATATCTACCCCTCTCAAGCTTCTCGACTGCTCTCCAATTTGTGACGGGGCGAGCGCGTTGGCACTCTGTAAGGCGGAGCTTGCAGATCAATATGATGATAATCCAATCGATATAGTTGGGTCTTCTGAGGCGAGCGACTCTGATTTTGTATTTCGAGATGAATTGACGGGATTCAAAGCTACAAGGATTGCTTCGAAGAAAGCATACGAAATGTCAGGGGTTCAAGCAGACGATCTAGATTTTGCTGAAGTGCATGATGCGTTCACGATTAACGAACTCATATCTTACGAGGATTTAGGATTCTGCGAAAAAGGGGAGGCGAAAAAACTGATCCAATCGCACGAAACGGAGATTGGGGGAAAATTACCAGTCAATGTTTCAGGAGGTCTCAAGGCGAAAGGGCACCCTGTCGGATCTAGTGGTACCGGTCAGGCCTACGAGGTTTTCACACAAATGAAGGAACTTGTTCATCCCTCGAGATCAGTGAAACATCCTAGAACTGCTCTAATTCATTCTATGGGAGGCGCGGGCGTAACGGTTCAAGTGCATATCTTCCAAAAGAGGGACTAGTATGACTGAAACCTTGACAATAGCGCAATTTTACTTGGAAGGAAAAAACAGCGGAAAAGTTCTTGGATTGATTTGTGACAAAGGGCATACTACGGTTCCTCCTCGACACAGCTGCAGAGTATGTAATTCAACCCAGCTAACCGTCAAGGAGCTCACCGGGCGTGGCAAGATAGTGTCTTTTACTGAGGTTTATGCAAAATCAAAAGATTTTCCATTAGCAACACCATACACTCTGGCCTTAGTAGAACTAGAAGAAGGCGGAAATCTACTCGGTGTGTTAGACGAAAAAGGCACGAGTCTCGGCGCGAAAGTCAAAGTTAACTTTAGAATAATCCGAAGCGATTCAGCTCAACCGACAATTTTCTTTCAACGAATCTAGGATGAAGTAAGCGACCTATCGCTGCCCAATCTTCGAAGTGCGTCGCTGCCCTTTTGGGTAAGACAATAGAGGTTTTCATAAGGAGTTTCCTTTACTTGGACGAACCCGTTCAAGAGCATATACCGAAGGTAATCATCGAATAAAGCAAATGGAAGTCTCGAGCTTTCCATGAGATGCCTTTTCGAAGCATCTCCATAGTTCTGCGTCGCCCTCAAAAGAGACTCTAGAACACCCACGCTTACCCAGTTTTGTCCTGTCATATTAGCAAAGGATGTCGTGCTCAAAGCGTTGCCATTTTCCCCCGGGGGAGTATGTAAGAATTCAAAATGAAAGATAGAGACGAGCTGTACGATTCTTTTTTCTATTCGAATATGCTCGTCTGTTTCTTGCATGAGTCATTTCTCTTACTTCGAGAGTCTCTGTGCCCTCTTAGAAAACGTTTTACGAAAATCGTGATTCTCGATGTATAGAACTTCGAAATAAAACAAGTCTACTTTTTTGCTTTCTCAAATAGATTTTGGGAATAACACGCCCTAATTCCCAAAACTTCCAGTCTCTTTCTTGCATAACTTCAGGAATATTTGATTATTAACAAATAAGGAGTCTAGGGTATTCGTCATTATCAAAGTTGGTAATCGTCTGAGGGCTTTAAATTCCCATGCTTCGTATATGAAGCACGAGTGAGAAAGTAAGAATGACTTCACTTGAAACAGCTCAACGTAACAATCTACAGACGAATGTAGCAAGCAAATGGTCAAACCGATTCATCTGGGCAGCAATCATTCAAGGACTAGCCGCAACGCTTCTAACGATACCAATTATCTGGCCTTCAGGCGGGCTATTTGGTCTAACAATCAATCCTGCAGTAGCTCAAGTAATCGCAGGAGGAAGCGCAGGAACTTGGTACACGGTGGGATATCTAACATACATCATGGTTGGGGTCATTGCTGTGGGACTAACAGCGTTGTTCTATTACCACTTTGAAGTGGCGATGGGCAAGCCGTACAAAGGAGTTGCTAACTACCTTGCATGGGTTCATCTAGTTCTGATGAACGTTGGAGTAGCAGCAGCCGCATACATGCTCATGTGGGGAGGCTACTTTGGGGGAGCAGCACTAGCAACTGGCAAGACCGCAGAATATGTTCACGTCAACATCCTCTCAGGACTCGTTGACCCAATTGGATACGCGATTATTATAGCGGGCCTCGGCGTACTTGCGGGCGGAATCGGATACATAGTCAATTACTACTTCACGAAAAGGTAGATACGAAAAAGAAAGAGTGATGCGGAGAGATTCCTCATCCTCTTTCACCAATTTTTCTTGAAAACAAATAAAAGAGAATGAGTTTGAGTTATGAGAAAAGAGTACACGACCGTGAAAATTCCAACCGAGTTAGCTAAAAGATTGGATGCCGTCGCGAAAAATTTAGGTTATACTAGTAGAGCCGAGATTGTCAATGACGCAATCAGGCGTTTCATTGAACAAAGAAATATAGAGGAGCTAGATCTTCAGCGACAATCTTTTTTGATAAAAGTTAGTTGAAAAATGGAAAAAAGGGAATTGTAATTTGAGCGCCACAAAAGAAGAGCCAGGATCTATCCACGTTAGCGACGTTATGTCATATAACATTCTTACAGTGCGAGCGGATGAGAAGGTCTCGACAGCAGTCAGCCGTTTGCTGAAACATGGCGTGGGTTCTGTCTTGGTCATGGATAAAAACGATCAACTGGTAGGCATAATCACTAAAGGCGATGTTCTTCGCGAGGTGGTAATGAAACACCTGGATCCGAATTTAGTGAAGTCAAAAGCTATAATGTCGGAACCAGTGATTACGATCGACGTGGACTCTTCCCTGGAAGCCGCATCAAGACTCATGATCCAAAAGAAGGTTTCGAAGCTTGCCGTACTGAATGATGGCAATTTGAAAGGTATAATCACGTCAACTGATATAATAAGAGCTGAGCCGTTTGAGGTCAGATATTTAGAAGAACTTGTCCGAGCGAGGTTTGTCCCGAGAGACTTACGGTCCTGAATCCATATTTTTTGAATCGTGGACCCGGGGCCTATTCCTTAAATTAGAATTTTCGATTATTGGCTGTCCGAGAGAACCTAAATTTGAACATTATAGAACAGTTGATGATCGAACATGCCGCGTTAAGACTGCATTTCCGCTTCGCCAAAGAAACAAACTCGAATGCAATCTATGAACTTGAAGAATTTGTTAGAACTTGCCATGCAAGAATTGAAGACGAACTTGTATTCCCAAAGCTCAAGGAATCTCTTTCGAAGCCCATTCCAGAAAAGGTGAGAAACGACCTTTCAAGACTAGAAGCAGATCACAGGCTGATTGATAAAATCGGAGATCAAATCAAAGTCCAGACCATTCAAGGAGATGTAGAAATTCTTCGCAAGCGCATCTTGTTATACATGAATACTGTTGAGTCTCATAACTATGGCGAAGAATCACTCATCTTTCAACATTGGAATGTTAGTCACGCAGAGGAGCGCGAAACAAAATCAAAAGCATGGGAAATTATTCGCCTCTTCGGACTGGGCAGATATTTTGCAATCACGGGCTTCTCTGAGGAATTAGTAAAAATTATGCAATGAGTGTCCAACTAAGGATAGGCCCGCGCGCCTCTAGCACGACAAAGACTTCTTAGCGATTATTTTGTTTGGTTTATGGGAAGATCTGCTCGCGGGTTTCGGCATCTACAACGCGTATCGCTTTGTAAGGGCATGTTTGTGCCGCTGCCATTAGCTTCTCGCTAGGTACTTCTCTATCCATCACTTCTTTCATTCCAAGGGGCTCGGCACCGGCTCCGCTAAGCCGTGACTGGTCAAGTGAAAATACTTCTGGGGCAAGTCTGACACAGCTCTCTGCCCCCATACACAGATTTTGCTCGACGCTCAAAATTAATCTTCTATTATCGCTAGTAAGTATCTCTTTTTCTCCCCTTCGCTGTAACCCGTCAAGTTTTGTCGAGACTAGCCTCAGTATAACATCAGAGTAATCTTCGTCTTTTCTCTTTGCCCAAGTGAGTTTCTCAAAGGCTTTGGAGTTGATAACAAGAGCATTCTCTTCGCTCGCAGCCTTTTGGTCTGACATTTGCTTCAGTTTGAATGGATGATATTGTGAAAATAAAAACCTGATGCACGATTCTCAGAACTGAGAATCGATACAGTTTTTTGGTCTGTGCATCCAAATGCTAAAGTAATTGCGGAGCCATTCTCAAATTTGAGAATCGTAATCCCATCTTATGTATCACCTATACAATTACTAGATTGATCTAAAATGAATGTTCTAAGCGGCCTTGCCTTGCCTTGTATCTGACAGGAGCTTTTGCATTAATCTTACTTTCTCTCTTTAACATCCTTCCCGTCAACTACTTGGGTGGGTTTGTCATAGCAGGTTTCATCGGCGGTCTGTTTTTTGCATGGTTCAACGCTTGGAGACAAGGTGAAAAAATGTTGCAAATCGAAAATCAATCGATAGAGGCAAAAAAGAAAGAAGAGGAACCCGTTCTGGTTACTACCTAGCCGAAGTTTGTCTTAAGGTGGTTCCTTTAGGACGCGAAACGTTGAACTCGACCTCCAAAGTTTCCTTTTCAATATCCAGTATCCAATGTGTCGTCTGCTCTCCTAGTTTCAAGAGGGCGCCTTGCAAGATTCCAGGAGTAAAAAATGTGGAACCATTTACTATGTTGAATACTGTAAACGTTGAGATAGATCCAAGTGAGATCGCAATCGAAGAGGTAAAGACCCAGATTCAACAGATTGTAGCAAGATTTGGCTTTGGCAAAGTTACATTTTCACAAAGAAGGATATTTGCAAGTCACTAAGAGATTAGCTAAAGAATCATTTCAGTTCACCCGTAAGGAATCGCTGTTCTACTCGGATCATCTGACAAGTACGGTTTGATCTTCGATTCAAGAAAAGATTTTGGCATTGCCCCAAGGACTCCGTCTATCGCTTGTCCATTCTTGAATATCAGAATCGTGGGAATACTCTGGACTTGAAACTGATTTGCTGTCATAGGGCTATCATCCACATTTAGCTTTCCGAAGGTGACTTTGCCTGCATAATCTTTGGCAAGTTCTTCGATAATTGGGCCTACCATTCTACAGGGGCCGCACCAAGGAGCCCAAAAATCTACTACCACTAGCGAATGCTTTGAGATTTCAGAAGAGAAATTCGAATCGGTGAGAACAACAGGTTTCTCGCTAGCTTGAGTATTTTGTGTTATCTTCTGATTCCGCATTCGAAGGAGGTCTTCAAACTTTCTCCTGTTAATTCGTTCTATTTCATCGTCTTTTTCACTTTGAGCTTCGCCCAATTTCTCTATTCGCTCTTTTTCTAAACAATCGCGTCTACTGCTTGCTTTAGCTGGTCCTCTACTTCTCGTGCCAGAGAATCAAGATCAGAGAATTTCAACACGTCTACGGCTTTGGTAGGCCTGTATAATGAAACTTGTGTCCTCCCGCTCTCGTCGTATACCGTGATCTTGCAAGGGAGAATCAAACCAACTTCTTTGTGAGCATCAATTGCTCTTTTTGCATGTTTTGGACTGCAGACATCTAGTATCACATATTCTCCCATGCTTTCACCAAGTTTCTCCTTGATTATTTTCTTGACATCTATATTGCTCAATACACCAAACCCTCTCTTAGCAAGCTCCTGGGTTAGGTTCTCGACTGTTTTCTTTACGGGTTCTCTACTTTCTCTTGCATATTGGATGCTCAATTCTTGATTCAAGTGTGTCTTTACTTCCTGTTACTTAGCAATTAATGGCTCACTCTTGCTAGGCTTGATCAGGATTTCCTCGGATTCTAATTTTGTACTTGTTTTGCCGAAGTACAACCTGAATAGCCATTCCCAAGAGCCTTTCATTGCAGACCAATATAACCTGCCAAATGCTCTCTTCATTTCATACTTCACAAAAGAAGGAGACTGATATTTTGGGGGCTCACTATAGGTGGCCGAAACGAAAATGGCCCGTCTTCTACCCATTTCCATCGGACAGTTGATTCGGCCATTGTATACTTCCTGATCTTCTTCTCTTCCGATAACTTCTCTAGTGAGATTCTTTGACAAAAGCACAGATTCTAGATGTGCGACAACTCCAGACTTGGATGTTGGGATATCTGTAGCGTCACCGATCGCGTATACATTATTGTAATTCTTCACATTTAATCTCCTCTTATCAGTCGGAATCCATTCATCTTTATCTGATCCGATTTCAGAGTCTCTGATTACTTTTGCTCCTCTGTGAGGAGGAACTGCTAGTAGTAGATCGTAACTAAATGTGTCTCCCTCTAGAGAACTTATGGTCTTGTTCTTTGGATCTACGCTATCCGCGTTGAAAAATGAAGCAATTTCTATTCCTCTCTTATCGAACTCTTCCTGCACGGTTTTTGCTATTTCTGAAGACGGATATGCTCGAGGATAGGGAGTCAGGAATTTTATATTGGCCTTGTCTCTTATTCCTCTCTTTCTCAAATATTCATCGACCAAAAACGCAGCTTCATTGGGTGAAGGCGGGCATTTGTGAGGTACGCCAGTAATTGCGATCAAAATGTTTCCTCCTTGAAAATTTTGCAGAGCTAACCAGATTTTCCTTGAGTCGAAAGGTCCTTTGTGGAAAAACAACCCTTCCTTTGTGAGGCCGTCTATGCCTTCGGGAAAAGATTCAGAGCCTGTTGCTAGAATAAGATAGTCAAACGAGCGCTTCCCTCCGCTCAAAAGGGCGATCTCTCGATCTGCAAGATTGATCCTTGTCACTGGTTCTGCGATAAAGCGTACTCCTGGCTTGAGAAGAGTGCTTTCTTCTTTTACAAATTGTTCTGGAGATGCTCCTTTGAACGCCACGTCGAGATTGCCTGGCTGGAATACATGAGCTTCGTCTTTCCCGAATAATTCAATCGAAACTTGATCTTGCTTTATTTGAGCGCTAAGTTTAGCGGCAAGTAGATTTGCTGTGAGGGTTCCTCCATCTCCGGAACCCACGATTCCAATCCTTTTGACCATAAAGGAATTACCTTCCTTTCTTTGTGATTTTAACCACTAGACGAAGATACTCCTTTTCTTGCACTACTTCTAGAACCTCGTTTCCGCTCTTTCTCGCCCAAGCTTCAACATCTGCTTTTGCTGCTGGGTCAGTAGCGAGGAGTTCTATTATGTCCCCAACATTTGATTGGCGGTATGCTCTAAATAGGTCAGTAATTGGCCCGGGACAGAAGCTGCCCCGCGAGTCCACCACTTTTCTTGTTTGAGGGACCAACGACGGTATTTGGCTCATGTCATTTTGTCACCTTGATTTTTAGATGAAGAGTGTCAGTACATTGGGGTCGGAAGCTAATTCTAGCAAAGTTGCTGCTCCGATTACGTCGATATCCTCTGGAGCCACGAGATCTTCAAGTTTTGTTCCGAAGAGCATCATAGTTGGCGAACAAGCGTGGATCTTGACGCCAGATTCTATCGCAGTTCTTAGCATGTCGCGAAGACTCGGCATCCTCCCTTTAGACAGGAGCGTTTTCAATTGGTCGGCTGAAATTCCCAGATCTACAGAAGGAAGTATCCAATCAGCAGTAGTCTTGGTCAATAGCTTCATACCACCGAATGTGAAGTAAAGATGAGTCTCCATTCCCTCCGCAACTCCTGTTGTCGCCAGTATCAATGCTGGATATAACGCATCGGCAGTACCCTTACTAACGACCAACAGAAGCTTGTTCTTCTTCTGTTGTACAGATTCCTCAATCTTCCTTACTTGGACGGCTTGCGCTGCCATAATACACTCACTTAGACTAGCGTGCAACGTAGAACTATTTACAGATGGAAGACGATTCTCAAAAATGATAATCAGCAGGCCTTAGAGACAAACTTTTGCACAAATACTAGTTTATGATTTGGTGTCCAAAAGAATTCGTTTTACTTCGCCTTCTGGGATCTTGAGTTCCTCAGACAGGAGACTGGTTGAAACATTAGGGCTGTGATTCTTTGCCTCTGAAATGATCGCTTTAAGGTAATCATCATAGTTCGTCGCTTCAGCCCACTTGGCGTCAAACTGCTGTGCAAAGATTGAAGCCAAACCTTCAGAAGGTATGTAGTATCCGTCTCTAGTTGGTTCGTTCCGACCAACATGGCCCGGAAGTCCGATCACTGTATATTTTTGATCAAAGACAACGTACCTAAGATCGTTTACAATCAGACCCGGATGGAATCTTATTTCGGCGCCTGCATCTTTGTAGATTGAGGCAACCGTGAGTCTATCTTGCAATTTTGGGAACAAATATTGTATGGAGACATTCCGTTTCTTTGTAGTTGTTATTTGAGTAGAGATTCTTCGAATTTGGTCTTCTTGGTCATGCAATTTCGGTGGGCTACCTGTGATAGATCCCTTGATCGATTCTTTCGCGTTTTGCATGGCAGACTCGACGTGGTTGAAGTACTCCTGTCTCGACACCATTTTCGCTGTTTTCGAAATCTCGGTAAGAAGCATTCTCCTTCCTCTTTCCTCTCTTCGGCCCATTATGAGCAAAAGCAAGGTCGGAGCAAGAAGGATGAGCTCTACAATTAGGAGAACCAGGTTTAAGTCTAAAGCTGCCAACTTTGAATGATCACATTACTTTCAACATTTTTGAATAGGGCACACTCACGAACCATAGATAAAAGAGCTCCGATTTTAAATGCTCTTTTGTTGGCGCTATTTTATGTTTGATTCGGTTAAGAAACGTCCGTCACCTCATGAATCACTAGAACATCTTCGAAATGACATTGGGTGCCTAGTGAAAATCAGATCGTCTCATGCATAAAAATCCCTATTTGGTAAGGGATTGACAATGTCTACTAGACCCGGTGGTAAGAGACCAGTTAGCGCACACAGTTCAGATCGTTGGCTCTCTTATCATTCAATGAGCCTCTTCAATCTCGTCTCTTAACTTCACTTGCCGAAATTGGAACTTCAGAAAGCCAGAAGGACTCTTGATTGTCGAACAAGAATAACGGAAATCTGCACCAGGCAGACCCTCCGAGTGTGAAGTCAAAAACAGCGAACTGTGTTTTGGCTGCGCTGCTTGTCTTGCCCAATGTAGTGAACAGCATGTTGTAGTTCTCCTAAAAGCGACATCAGAGTATGTTACAATTGGAGAACTTCTCAGGTGAGAAAGCTATGCACGTAGCTTTAGTTTCGTTCACAACAAGTCGCACCTTCATAATAGCTAAATGATCGAGCTTCAATTCACTGCTCCCGATGATCTCTGGGCAGAAAAGCGCTCATCTCTGATAATGGAAAAGGTTCTTCGATTCAACGAAAATGAAATTATCATCGGGAAATTGACAATCTTACTGTTCTGAACACGAAGTAAAATGTGAGATGAGCTCACGAGTTCCTCGCGAGAATCCGATTCTTACAGTAAAGGAGACCCAGATTCTTATTGTGCCTCGGCTAGTACTTTCTGCCGGAGCAACACTTTGTTTATCTTGCCGGTGCTCGTTAATGGCATTTCATCAACGAAGATTATCCGATCCGGAACCCACCATTTTTTGACTCTCCCTCCATCTGCCGCCCTCTTCAGATGACTCAACACATCCTCCTTCAACACGATCTTGCCTGTCTTTGCTTTTACGAGTGCCACGGGCCTTTCCCCCCACTTTTCGTCAGGTGCGCCCAAGACCGCAGCGAGTTCCGTATTCGGAACTTCAGAGATTATTGATTCCAAAATACTGCTGGGAATCCATTCGCCGCCACTCTTTATCACATCCTTCACCCTGTCGACGATTTTAATTCCTTTCTCGGGGGTCAGCAGCGCAAGATCGCCCGTCTTGAACCAGTCATTGTCGACGTACGATGACTCGGTCTTCTCAGCATCTTTGTGATATCCACCTGGCAACCAAGGTGCCCTGACGTGCAGCTCGCCCAATTCGTTTACTGCTGCCTCTTGCCCATCAGGCTTGACAACCTTGACTTCGACAAATGGAACGGCGTGTGTTGTAGCGCGTAGATAGTCCGTTCGGTCCTGAACTGAAAAGCCTTGAGGTACGATTGAAATCGATGTCGCAAGCATGTCAGTCCCGCCGTAAATTGTGGAGAACTCTACCTCTGCATCAGACATCGCTTTAGCCATGTTGTATGGGATTGCCATTCCGCCTACAAGGGCTTTCAATCCTCTCAGAGAGCTCGTTTCATTTTGGGCGAGGATCATCTGCATCATTGTGGGGACCGCGTTTATCCACGTGACCTTCTCGTTGATAATGGTCTGAACCACGCTTTGGGGATCGAATCGACCGCTAAGCACGTATCTGGCACCGAGGTATGGAGCGTGAAACCCGGTACCCCATGACCAAAGATGGTAAAAGGGAATCAGCGGCATCATGCTATCAGAGCTGCCAAGTTTTGCAGGGGTGTTGTAGAGTCCAAGTTGGTAGACAATACTAAGAGCGCCATGAACGACCTTGTCGTTCGAGTACCTGACAGCTTTAGGCAGACCGGTTGTGCCTGAGGTAAACAGAATTGAATACGGATCTTCTCCGCACGTCCGTGTTTCAGGCTCCTTGGCAACACCGCCCGTGATTAGCTCGTCGTACCTCCACCGTGCATCGTCGGTATCCAAACCCACAATCTTTTCCTTCGAATCAAATTGTTTTGCAAGCCCCATGAAGTCTTTGGAAAGAAAGAGCCACTCAACATCAGCGAATCTGATTGTCTGCACAATCTGTTCCGGAGGCAGTCTGATATTTACTGGGTATATTACAGCGCCAATAGCTGAAGATGCATAGAGAAGTTCAACGAATTTCGGAGTGTTCCAGTCGGCTACTCCGATCACCGTTCCTTTTGTAATTCCCTTGGAAAGAAGAGAGTCTGAAAGGCGCAGCACTCTTTCATAGGTCTCTTTGTATGTTTGTTTCTTCTTTTCACTGTAAATAATTTCGACTTCTGGCGAGAGTTCATTAGCACGCCGCAGAAAGTCGAGTACGATGAAGCCTTTATGCATTGGTGATCACGTCCTTGGTAAGTTCATCGATCGCGAAGATGCTCTTCGCGACCTTTAGGGCGTCTATTGGATAGGATTTCTCATCAAGGAAACGAGTAGCATAGAGCTGGCCCAGTGTCAGAAACCTTTCAATTCCAAGCTTGGTCCCAATTTCGAGTAACATCACAGTTGCTATTCCATTGCCCAATATGCTAATCGCATCCTTTGCCTGGAATTGCGCTTCCGGTTCATTAGAGGAGGAAGAAAGGTGATCTAACGATTCGCTCATTCTGTTAATTGCAGTGTCTACGATGTCTCTTCTGTGAGTTATGCCTTCTCTCAGTCTTCTCATATCTTCAAGCAGTGTCACATGAGCTTTCTTCTTCACAATGACTTCGAGCATATCCAATGCTTGGATGTTGCTTGGACCTTCCCAGATGGGCGTGATCAGGGCTTCTCTGTGGAGCCGCTCCACAGGGTACTCTTCCAGGAATCCGATTCCTCCGTGAAGCTCCATCGCCATCTTTGAAACATATGAAGCCATCTCGGCAGTTTTGTTCTTCGCAATGTGAGTAAGCAATCTTGCGTAGTGATAAGCTTCCCAGTATGGCGGAGTCGATATCCAAGATTTTTGAAATTGGTCAACTGCCTTGAACGCTAGAGCCAAAGACCCTTCGAGGTAGAGTTCCATATCAAGCAAGTCCCTCTGCACTAGAGGGTGTTCGATCAGCAATTTGTCGAAAGCTCTTCTCTTTTGGGCGTAGTAGTACGCTTCGAGGTAAGACTTCCTAGCTATGCCGAGCGCCCCGAAGGAATTGGACAAACGCGAGACCATGAGGTCTTCCATTGTGTAATAGATGCCATTGCCTAGGTCTCCTACAGGTTGTGCCTCGGAATTATGAAACTCAACTTCGCCGGTAGGAACACTAATCGTCGCGCTCTTTTCCTTCAGTCTCCTGATGATGAAATTTCTCCGGCCCGTAGAGTCGTACTTTGGCACTAGGAATAGTCCCAATCCCTTGGCTCCTGGAGGTGCACCCTTTGGTCGGGCTGTGACTAACGCGTAGTCCGCGAGACCGGCATTGCTCGCGAAGTATTTCGTGTCTCCGTTCAATCGCCAGAAGCTGCCTTCTTTCTCCTGAATTCCTTCCACTATATTTGCTCCGAGGTCGCTCCCTCCTTGCAGTTCGGTGAACCAAGTAGCTCCGTAACTGATGAAGTTTGATTCTCCTATCATAGCATGAATGAGTTTTTTCTGCTCCTCATTCCCGTACTTGTGAAGCGCATACGCTGTCTGGTTCGTAACTGTCAGAATACAAGCGATGCCAGGATCTGAAATTAGATAAATTGAAGCATAGTGATCAAACCAAGTTCCATCTCTATATGGCGGCCGGTTCACGTGAAATTCCTTGAACAACCTCTCCAGGACAAGACGCTCAGAAGGCGCAAGCCACACTTCGTCAACTCTCTCTCCGTTTATGCTCCACATTATCTGTTTTGGATTAGCCACCTTGTCTACATAATCAGCAACTTCGTAGAGCTCCCTGCCAGCAAACGAACCTAAAGAAGAAAGATCTGGCACAGTTCTCATGAAGTATTGAAGAATAAGCTGGAAGGGTTTGTCGACTTCGAAATGGTTCTTTCCGTAAGCGTTCGAAAGGTGGCTGTATACGCTATTATCTTTACTCAATTGCACATTCTATAACCTCTTTTTTTACCTACGTACGTATAGCTTATGGAGGAATCTAGCCTCATTTAGGCATAGAGATAATTCTCAAAATTGATAATGGTGAATCAGGTTATTTGACCCCTTCAAAACATCGGACTATGATCCTTGCTACCGCGAATGTTTAATTGACACAATTGTCCTTTCGCCCCTAACTTCGAGCAAGGTATTACGATAAGACAGCAGAAGGTTCTGAAGTCGGCTCTTGAATTAGGCTAATACGATTTTCCTAAGAGAATCAGCACTGAGCAACTCGCAACTAATTTAGGCATCAAGCCTTGGGACAGTCGCAGAAATATTGCGGCGGGCCGAAAAGAATGTAATCACGGGTTACTTCGAAATCGCAGCTGACCGAGAATTCTAGTCTCGCTTACTTCTATTCAACAAGCTGTGAGCTATTCTCTCTTGGGCAACGGTTTCTACAGCCCTGATCGTGCTTCGCTCGCGCATCTTCTTTTCACAGTCTCCGCAAATAGAGAGATAACTCTTGGAGTCTCCTGTTACGAAGACTTTGTAATTCGCGTCGCTTGACTGGCAAAGGTCGCAGTCTTGTATCACTATTGTGGGCGAAGTACTTGCGTTTTGGCTTTCACGCTGCATGATCTTCCACATACCAGAGAGATTATCACTTGGAGAATTTACATTTGGAACTAGATCAACTGAAAGCTCGTTGGATTCAAATTTGACTAGAATATTCTTGTAGACGCTCTGGTATAAGACAGATTTCTTGCCGTTTGCGAGATCTATCCTACTTACTTGAATTATGGAAAGCGTAAGCAGGTCGTGTATTCTTCTGTAACAAGTACTAACCGGAATCCCCTGCTCCTCGCTGATTTCCTCAGGTGATTTTGATTTGGGAACGGTCGCGGCAATGATCTTCCTTGAGTACTCATCTGAAATAGCGTTTACTATCGCACGAACCGTTTCTACATCATTTATCCACATTCTTATTTCAGATCCCAGTAAGTCATTACTAAAACTCCCTGCTTATGCATACTATCCCAAACCTGTTAGGGATTGCCATTACCGCCTATCGATCTATCGAAGACAACCTGTTATCAAAATTGGTGATCGTGATTGGATCTTATATCTTAGAGGTGCGTATTTTCTCATCACGAGAGGTGGAAATGGATTGGCAGCTGTAAGCAACATAAAGAAGAAGAATGAAATTGTGCCCTGGGACACAAACATCCAATCTATGTTTGACGAAATGCGAAGAGCATTGAACGAGCCTTTCGCGCCAATACTTCCGTATGGACGAACCAGTCTCTTCTCGTTCCCGAGAATCGAATGGCCGATTAGCAATCTTCCATCAGTAGATCTTGCAGATCGAGGAAAGGAATTCATCATTACTGCCGACCTACCCGGATATTCGAAGGAAGATGTAGACATCCGGGTTACAGAGCACTGGCTAAAAATCAAGGCAGAATCGAAGAAAAGCAAAGAAGTAGAGAACAAGAAGAAGAATTACATCCAGAAGGAGAGAGTTTACTCTTCATTTGCAAGAGTGATTCCCTTCCCTGAAAGCGTAACTTCATCGGGAATGAAGGCGACGATGAAAAACGGTGTTCTTGAAATAATTGTTCCAAAGAGCACAACAAAGCGCCTCGTAAAGGCAGAGAAAGTCGCAATATCCTAGGATACAAGACAAGAAAATAGAGACGTGGTTTTAGTTCACGTCTCTTAACTTCTTTGAATTACTCGAGAAAAATCAAAAGGAAATTTCCCAAAAAGTCACTTTACGATTATTGAGGGAATCGATGCGAGCTTTGTTACCTGGTCAGTGATGCTTCCGATGAGAATTCGTTCGAGCTTGCCTAATCCTCTTTTACCCATAACGATACAGTCGCATTTTTTGTCAATTGCAAATTGAACAATTTGGTGTGATGGATCTCCAACTTCAAGAAATGATTCTGCCTCGACATTTTTTGACCTTGCCTTCTTCATACAGTTCGAAAGAATTTCGTTGCCTCTATCTTCAAATGAGCCTTCTACCTCGACGTAATCTGATACGTCTTCCTTGTAAAGAGGATAGGGCGAGATGTCAACCACGTGGACAAAATAGACTATCGAATCTAGTTTCTTTGCTAGAGCAAGAGCATAGTCAGCGGCTCTATAAGCGCTCTCTGAACCATCTACCGCCATCAAGATTTTCTTCGGAAGACGGATCCTATTTCTTTGTGGATTCCTAGTTGGCAAGATTGTCGAAAAACGATCGCTTCGCCTAGTACTTAAGGAACTAACACGATCATCAGATTTGAGAGCTATTCAATCTCATCCGGCAAATGTGAATTCCCTTGCTTCACGCTGATTTTTGTATGCCGTCTTTGACGAGTAGTGACATTTCGTACAAACTCCCTTGACCATCTTACCGCCGCATTTCGGACATCGGCCTCTTGAATCCACTAGTTTATGGGATCCACCTTTCTTATCTTTCAATGTATAACTTACCTTACTACAAGGACGGGACATTGGGCATAAGTTATTACGCCGCTTGAAACGCTTCCTATTAGCATCTTCTTGAAGGACGACAGGCCTCTAGTTCCAATTACGATTAAATTCGCCTTACGATCCCTTGCTTGGTCAATTATAGATTGTACTGTTGATTCGCTAGATTTCACAACCTCTCCGCTTGCGTTGACTTCGCTTATTTTGGCAAGTTGAATCATGCCTTCAACCAATTTTTCTCCTTCGCTTTCGGCATATTCATAGTACTTGTCTAATCCCATGGTAGGAGTACCAAGGACAGCAGCTGCGCCGTAAGAAAATCTCGGCGTTGGAATCACGTTTAAGAATACGATTTCGGCTTTGTAGTCTCTTGCAAGACTGATAGCGGCTTCGGCGGCTCTTTGCGAGTTTGGAGACCCGTCGACTGGCACTAATACCGTTCGAATTTGGAACGCAGCTGGGTTGTTTTTCTTTGTGGCACTCAATCTATGTCGCCAACTCAAGAATTTCCTTTGATGAGTTTCTTTATTTCTTCAGGAATTTCCGGTTCATAGGCTACTGCGACGACCCATTTGAACAGATCTCTCTCAGTAACTATGCCCGCAAGTTTTCCTCCCTTTGTCACCACAGGCAGACGGCGGATTTTGTTTTTCAGCATTAAAGTAAATGCCTCCCAAATCTCGGTTTCAGGAGTTACAGTCACAACCGGTTTCTTGGCAGTCTTTGAAAGTGGATGATTAAGATAGTCGAAGCTCGCCGTAATTTCTCGAACAATATCTCTCTCCGTAATAATTCCATAAAGCTTCCCACTTTGAAGAACTGGAACTGATCCAATGTCCTTCTTTATCATGAGATTTAATGCTTCAATCGTTCTCTTTGAAGGCGGCAATCCGAAAACCTTTCTCGACATCAAGGATTTGACTGTGTCTTGAGCTCGTTTTGACAATGTGATCTGTCCTCTTTTCAATGTTAGTCAATAACCATTGAGTATTTATTTTGAGGGTACGATTCTCGTTTCTGAAAATGAGATTTTACTCGGATTCGCTCGCCATGGAATCGACGTATCGTCTCATGATCTTTGATTCTGCAGATCGGAGTATTTCACTTAACGTCGCTGGAGAAATCGACATCCCTCCGGCTAGTTCTGTTAGACCCTTCTTTCTTGGGTAACAAAAGTAACCGAGTTCTGAGGCCTTTAGCAGTATCTCTCTGCCTTGGAGTAAGAATGCCCTCGTACAATGCATTCGAAACATTGCTCAAATCCGAAGCTCGGCCGCTTTTCTCAAGAGAATCCATAAGATCACGCATCGATCTGATGTTTGTTACAAGCAACTTCCAAGGCACTCTTTCATTTGAAAACTCTTTTGAAACATAAGGACATGATAGACAAAATGCGCTAGAGTCATGAGCCACGCTGCAATAGAAAAGAGGATTCATCGAAACCAAAACAAGATAAGATTCCTTGCTACTCTTTGTTTCTTGTCCCGAAAAGTACACTTTCTTGACCGTCTTAAGGTCCTTCAGTTCTTTGATAAGATCTATAAATCTAGCCCCGGAAACTTCCAACAATAGACTTGTTGAATCAAAAGCTGTCTCCTTACAGTCGACCACCTTTATCTGGCAGTTGAACTTCTATGCCAAGTACCTGAAAGGGTTCGTGTTTTTTACTTCAATTGATGTCTCCTTCAGCGTCATTGTATCACGACGAGAGTCAATTTTGGTTTACATCCCTCTGCTATTAAGCATGCAACACGATTATCAGCGCTGAGAATGAGAATTCTCCTCAGCTCCACAATTACAACGCACTTACGAGCCTTATACCTATTAGAG
>JARCRS010000079.1 GCA_029850555.1 archaeon
GCAGTTGACATCGTTCTTTTCAAGCGATTGTTCAAGGGTGAACAATTGCTCAGGGCAAACGTCTGGCAGCTAGCTGGTGCTTCTGTCTTATTGTTTGTATGGGCTCTTTTTAGTGAACCTATTCAAAAAATCGACTGGACTTGGCAGCTTGCGAGTTCGATTGTATGGATCGGCGTGTTAGGGACGGCCGTAGTCTATGTTCTCTGGTTTACACTTCTTTCTCGATATAATGCAGCTTCCCTTACTGCATACGCATTTCTCGTTGTGCTCGTTGCTATTGTTGCTTCATATTTTATTTTTGGAGAACGGATAGACGGATTGCAACTCGTCGGCGTGGTGGCGCTTGTTGCGTCGATATATCTTGTAAGCAGGACAAGCGCAAAGCCAAAAAGTACTGTTCCGCAGAAGACTGGGCAAGAACTTGCCACAATAGAGTCAAAACGAGACATAAACGACGACGATAATGCAAAATCATAGTATGATCAACGAACTAAGAACCTTAAAATTGGAGATTGTGGGACTCCGTCTATAATCCCATGCCAGATCATGTTCAAGATTCAAGAAAAGTGGGCGATTTCTTCGATCTTGAGTTTGAGCTCGGCGAGCTGAAAAATCGACATTCGGGTAGACGCATGCTAGCACTTCCGCTATCATCGTGGGTTACTTTGAATTCAGCTCTTCGTCAAAGTTTCGGGGACGGCGCGACAGCCTACATGCATCAGATCGGCTATTCTATCGGGATTTCGATAGCTCATGAATCTAGAGAAAGGAATACCCCACCGTCTGAGTCTCTAAAGATACTCGTCTCATCCGCCATGTTTGCCGGGTGGGGAAAATTTACTATAATGGGAGATACAGCCGAAGGAATTCGATTTTCGGCAAAGGTCGAAAATTGTCCTAGTTGTTTTGATGAGCAGCCTGGGAGTCCTCCTCTTTGTGATATGCTTGTTGGAATGCTTAACGGATTAGCAGACGAGGTGTTTAGGAAACCGCATTTGGTCACCGAATATAGGTGTGGATACAAGAAGGATAATGTTTGTGAATTCTCTATTTTGCAGACTCACGACAAGTCGGAGGAACAAAAGCACTGGGCTTCATACGTGATATTCCCTTGGCACCGCTCTAAGAGATAGGTTCATGCGGATTCCTCTCCAGAATAGAATTTAGGCTGCTCTGTTTCATAATCCTCGAAGTGAAAGCCGTGAGCTTCTCTGCACTTTTGTTCGCTGATTGAAAGTTCTTTCCATGCAGCTTCAAAATCTTCTTTTAATTTCGAGACTGCGATTCCATCGAACATGCCCGCGTTCGCTCCTATATCAATTCGCTCAAGAATTCTCTCATCCTCATTTGTGACGACTAGTACAGACACAGTTAGATCCAATTGAGAATCTGGAGTAAAAAAACCAAAGTGGAACTATATGTTCTGCGAAAAAGGATTCTGAATCCCTACGCCAGCTTCTAATGACAAAAGTAACAGCGACTAACCTTTCTTTTTCTCAACTTGAAGATTCGAGAGCTTTGGCGACTTAGCTACACTCCCTACAATGAAGTCGCGTTCAGATCAAATAAACAAAGTAGCGGCGGAGTTTCAGGCCTCGGCGGATCGGGGACCAATGTCAGCAGACAGTTCAAACTAATTATGAGAAGCACGAAGGTAAGCAAATTTGCTTTCGCGATCTTTGGAAGCATTGGAGCAGCCATTCCATTCTTTGACTTTGTGGTTGTTCCCGGCCCAGAGTCATTGCTGAGCGCAATTGCCCTCAGCCTTGCGATTAGCCTTGCATACGTAATTTTTTATTCACTGCAAGTGTTGCCAGAGTTTACAAACTCTGAAGCATTCTCTGTTCTTTTCGGTCTACCTCTAAAAGAAAGTGATTTTTCTCTTGTAGCAGTTTTCTCTTTTGTCAGAACTTTTGACTATCTGGTCATTGGGACGAGCCTGTTACAAGTTTTTGCCGTCTGGGTTCTGACTCACTCGATCATCGCGTCCATCCTCATGATTTTTGGAGCTCTCATCAATGCGGTTTTTGCAGCGGCAATTGCCCTCTGGTTCTCTGGGCTTTTTTATCGAAGAGTATCGCACGCAACGACAAGATCAAAAAGCGCGACAATTGGAAGATTGCTTTTCTTGGTAGTCTGGGGATTTGCGGCTATGAGTATAGGCTTTCTATTCAACCTTCTTAGTTACCTACTACCTTTCATTTACGATGCTGTCGGGTCTGGCTACTTGAACCCAAGCGGTATAGCTCTTTCGTTGATCCATCCCTTTTCGATAGGTCTTGTAATTACGGCCATAATCTTTCCTGGTCAGCTACTTTCAGGTTCTTCCACTTTGAACGGTGCGCAAGGAGTAAGTTCAGCTAGCGTTTTACTTCTCATACCATTTCTTGCCTCAATTAGCTATGCTGTACTCGCGTATTTTGTAGGCAGACGAACTTTTGTCACTGTAACAAATATCGCGCATTCAAAGACTGCGCACTTATCTATCCGCATCTTTACAAAGAACTTGGCTCTAAAACTTCATCGTCCTCTTGTGGCACAGATTGTGAAGGATCTAAGACTCGCATCGAAGAATCCGTCTATGGCATTCCTATATGCACTTCCAGTGTTTGTAGTTTTCATGCTTGCAGTTATCACTGCTCAGTTTCCAATAATGCACGCATCTTCAGTGATTGTCAGCACAGTTGTAGGCTGCTCGTTTACGATCATGATCTGTACTACACTTCTCAACACCGAGGGAACCGGACTTGAGTACTCGTTCTCTCTGCCAGTTAAAGTACGCCAAATCATCGACGCGAAGACTCTCGTTGCAACACTGATGTTTGCCCCTGTTCCAGTTGCCTTGATAATTCTCGGGCTTTCAAAGCAGCTTACATCGTACTACTTGCTTTTGATTCCAGTGATTGAAATGATAGCGGTCTACGCATCGTGCATGTCAGAGATCACTTTGTTTTTTGGATCAGGCAAGTCAAGAGGTTTCAGTGCGGTTGCCGGCGCAGGTATAGGAAGACTCGTGTTATCTTTAGCTACCGCATTAGTTGTATTCGTGATTCCACTGGGTGCATACGCTATTGAATTTGTTCTGACATCAAGTCATGTATTATCAATCATGATGATGCTAATGATTTCGTGCGCAGAATTTAGTTTCGTGCTGGGTATCAACAGAAAAGTTACACACTAAAATGAGATATCATGGGTACGCAGACGCTCTTTCTTGTAACACCTAAGTACCTCAATTATCTTAGAGCCGAAGATGTCTAGGGAAGACTGGTGCCTTGACCCTTGCAATAGATGAAACTCTCAAAAAACTATTCCCAGGGCTCCAAGTCATCGAGCTTCAAATGAATGATCTTAGAATCGTAGATAAAAACGAGAGCTTGGAAGTTTTCAAGAGAGAGGTCCAACAAAAAGTTAGAAAGTCATTCAACTCGATGGAACAGATCAGAGATCAGCCGATATTCAGATCTTACAGAGATTTCTTTTGGCGAGTGGGCATAGATCCAACAA
>JARCRS010000080.1 GCA_029850555.1 archaeon
GTCAGCAGGCCGGCTTCCTTTTGGTCTCCGAATACTTTCGCCTTTCGAGGCGATTCTTCTTGCTTGACAACGTAATCGATTGGCAACGTAGCGAACCTCCAAGATCACATATTACATTGCAGACAATCCTTAGTGATAGGCAATTCTCGTAATGTCAAAGTCACGAGTGTGATAGAAAATCATTGCGGATAGGGTTGAAGCGATCGCATCGACTTTCTCCTTTTCCCATCAAGGGCAAGCGCGCTCTTAGTTCTAGAGAATAGCCACCGAATAATCACGGCCCTCCCAATGGTTGTTTTCAGGCCAAAAGAATGTGAAACAAATCGGATCTCTCTGAGTGAAACTGACAGGAATATCTACGTATTCAACGCCCAGAATTGTGGAGGTCGATTCTGTATCGTTTGAACTCCGCCACCCGTCGATAGACCAGTGCAAGCGAAAATGCGAAGAGACCTGCACTCTAAGGATACCTCCTCGCTTCATTGTGCGCGGCTGGCGGTTGAATTTCCAGATTTCCAACGATTTTCGGACCGACCCGAGAGAAGAAGTGTAGCGGCGGCTGACTTCTGGAATCATGTCAAAGACCTTCCCGTCCGAAACTGAGCGGAGCAATTTGACGTATTCTGCATGAGCCCACATCAGAGGCATAGCAGAGCCGGTTGGTCCGCCTAGATGGAGATGCGCTTCCTTCAATTCCTTTTCATCCCAGATCTGCTCCGGGAGCAAACCTGTCGAAGATGCAAATTTTTCAATCGCGCTGACGTATTTTTTAGGATCATGACCTGCAGCTAGCTCATAATGGCCACGTTCACCTGTTAAAAGCGGCCACGCGCGTCCCTTTCCCCAACCCATGTAGGGACCTCCATCGTCTCGTTGTCCATAGCCATCATGATTGTATCGTCGCCAGCATGGCCCGGACGGTGTGTCCACCTTCAGTACGGCATCGACGACCTTCAAAGAGTTCACAATCAATGGATCGTTTGCCGGACGGATTCCATATCTCACCAGCTCAAGAAAGCCTGCATCAACTATCTCTTTTGCTGGAAACAGGCTACGATCAGTGGGAGGATGATTTGCAATGAAAAGAGTCCCAATATTCGGGTCCTCCTCCGGATCCGGATTGTTGAGATCTACGGGACACATTCTGATGAAATGACGCTTGATCTCAGGGACTAAGGTACCTTCTGTTGTTACTGTCCACGCTTCTACGTGACTCTCAAGAAAGTCCGCGTAATCTTCCAGATACTGAGCAGTGGGATGATCTCCATATGCCCGCGCAAAATCTGCGGCGCAGATCAGGGCAGCAATGTTAGATGCCAGTGTGGATGGCGAATAGCCGCTAGCTTCCTCCCATCGGTCCTCTTGCGTGGCAGGTCCGTTTCGAATGAGATATCCTGCCCCACGTATAACTGTTGGGTAAGGATCAAAATCTCGGAGAACATTGGCTTTGTAGAGTCGCCAAGCGAGCATGATTGGAAAAGCGACCTCATCAAGCTGCACCCCCTCCCAGTAAGGTTCACCATCGATCCAAAAGTTCTGAGCAAAGCCGCCATCTTCTTGTTGGCTTGCGGCGAGGTAAATCAGCGCACGCAATGGAGTTTCAGTATTTCCCGCTGCGAGCAAAGCCGTTGCTGTGTTGACCATATCACGCGTCCACACAAGATGATACCCTCCTCGGTCCTCGTCTGTCGCGACCTCTCCCCAAGGAATAGTAAGTGAAGCAATGATGGCTCCCGGATAGCTCTTGTCTTCATGAGCCAAAAGAAGGCTGTAACTTCGTTGATAGAGATGGCTGCCTTGCTCTGAAGAGAATCGCTCCAAAGGACGCACCTTGGTATACGCACGATCCCACTGATCCACGAATCGTCTTCGGTGTTCTTCGAATGGTTCCCCTAATGATTGGAGCAAAGTTGTTAACGCGTTATGGAGAGTATTACCAAAAGCCAACCCTAGTACGAATTCTGACGAATTGTTTAGATCTAACTGCCCTGTAAGTGCGACATTCCCGTGTGTAGCCCTGCCGAACTGGTAATCCATCTGAAAATTTTCAGAAAGGTCAGTCCAACCGTCGCTGTGTCCTACGAACCCGCAAGATGTTCGCACGAACGGCACACTTGCCGATAATGCGAGCCATGTTCCATCTTTCTCAGCGGTAAGAATATCGCGGCCTGCAATCTCTATTGCGTTTGCGCTATTGTTTTTACCACCCCCTTGAAGATGGGGAGCACAGAGAACAAAAAGTTGAATCCGCTCTAAAAATTGCTTATTACTTTCAACCTTGATATTCTGAAGTAGACAAGGCAAATGCGGATTCGTAATCACCTGCTTACGAATCTTGTACACACCTGTTGGTTCGGAGTTTGTTATGTTATATCCGAGTGCGTGTCGAGAAATTGGCTCAACCTTGGATTCCAGCTGACGCTTTTCCTCATGAAAGAAACTCTTACCGTCGGTAATTAACAGCTCCATATCTCGGAGTTGCGGCGTATCAACAGTCGGGTAGTAGACTTCAGTAATGATTCCTCTCCAAATAGTAAACCAAAGCTTGCTGTCTGCTGAGTAGGCAGTACCTACGCCATCCTTATTGGAACGAGTCCACCGAGGCTCGATTCCTGGTTTGCCGAACGCTTCTGGATTGTTACTGAACTCTACCATAATCAGTACCTTCAGTCATTTTCATTAAGACCTATTAATCTAGATGTTCCGAAGATTGCTTTGATCTTTTCAAAGAGGTTGAAGTCGCGTAGTATTTTATATCCGGATCCATCTCGACTTTGTTGAAAGCGTGAACATTGATATCTCTTTGGGATTTGCAGGTTACTGCCCTTATTGCAGTGGCCAGAGCTTGCTCCCACGACTAATCGTCTAGAGGTTGTATCCCAAAAATAGGTGAAAAAGATAAAGAGAAAATTTTTTTGAGTAAGACGCAGATAAATTGCAAAGTAATTTCCTCATTTTTTGCGATAAAGTTTTCTAACCCGTCTCGCGACAATAGAAGATGGACTGAATGGTTTGAGCGATCTAAATGAAAGTAGAACAGCCTTAGAAGTGGGAAAGATGTACAGAGCAAAGATAATCCGAGCGACTACTGGCATAATGGGAGGCGAGGCTCTCGCAAAGATTGACGACTT
>JARCRS010000081.1 GCA_029850555.1 archaeon
ATTCATTGCCTTCAGTATTCCATCGGGCTCTGGTTTTAGCGACGCCATCTCGTCGCGTGTAATTATTATGGCAAGATACGGAAGGAATCCAAACGTCCCGAGAGTAGAGTTGACGGGACGTCTCCCGCTGTTAGTTACAAGAGCTGTCAGAACCTGCGCATCTTTGAGGCGCTTAAGCAAATGAACAGATCCGGGATGTGGCTTTGCGAGAGCAAAAGACTCAAATTCAAACTGGTCTAAAACATATGATAGGGTTTTTTTGACAGAGTCGAAGCTGATAGGAACTTTTTTCGACTCTGATTGAACTTTGACGGCATCAAAGATTTGTTGAGTCTTTGTTTCGGCAGTGAATTCATGCGTTTCGAATCCATTTCTTGAAAGCCAGTCTATCAGTGCGAGCCTAGATTCTCTAACTTTGAATTTGAATTCAACAAGAGTCCCGTCTAAATCAAACAAGACAGCTTTAAACTTGGGTTTGGGAGCGATCGGCAAAGAAGGACGAAACAGTTAGAAGTAATTTAAGCATCCAATTTTAAGTGATACCCGACCAATGTCAGAAGAACAAACTCTCGACCAAGTCGAAGAAGATTCCTCACTCATCGGAAGAGGAACTTGGCTTGACAGAGTTGCTAGTCAAGTTATAGAACGTGAGAAAAAGCTTGGCAGAGATCTTTCGAGAATAAGGGTCGAGTCCGGGCTCGGAGCATCTGGAATCCCGCATATAGGTAGTCTGGGAGACGCCGCAAGAGCATACGGAGTAAAGCTAGCACTAGAGGAAGCCGGATACAAATCCGAGCTGATTGCTTATTCAGATGACATGGATGCCCTGCGCAAGGTTCCTGCCGGCCTGCCCGATTTTCTAAACGGGGAAATTGCGAGACCGGTCTCTGAAATCAAAGACCCATTTACTGATGGCCACGATTCTTACGGAGCTCACATGAGTGCATTATTGCTAGAAGGGCTGGATCAACTTGGGCTACACTACACATTCAAAAGCGGTTATGAATCCTACAAGAAAGGTCTTCTCGTAAAGCAAATTGACCTAATTCTCAAAAATGCGGATCTGATAGGTAGCAAGATCGAAGAGCTCACAGGTCAACAAAAGTATCTTGAAACTCTTCCATATTTTCCGCAGTGTTCAAAATGTCACCGCCTGAATGTTGCTCATGCATACAAATACGATGCGCAAGAGATGAAAGTGTACTACAAATGCTCAGGAGATGAAATTGGAAAGAAATGGGTTGATGGTTGCGGCAACGAAGGCGCTGCTGACATTCGTAAAGGCGAGGGAAAATTATCTTGGAAAGTAGAATTTGCAGCTCGGTGGGCAGCTTTTGACATCAGATTTGAGGCACATGGAAAGGAACTGAGAGATTCCGTCAATATCAATGATTGGATCTGCGATAATGTCCTTCAATATCCGCATCCGTACCATGTTGTATACGAGTTATTTCAGGACAAAAGTGGAAAGAAGATTTCAAAGTCAGTCGGGAATTTGGTCTCGCCGCAAAAGTGGCTCTCGCTTGCGAGTCCGCAATCGCTTCTACTTGTTTACTTCAAGAGGATAATCGGAGCTAGAAATATTTCGGAGGAAGATGTTCCAACCTACATGGATGATTATGACTACCACGAGGATGTATACTTTGGAAAAGTAAAGGAGCCAAACAAGATGAAGGAAGCTCGCCTGAAGGGAGTGTATTATTACTCGAATCTCGCGAATCCCCCTACTTTTCCTTCACAACACGTGCCTTACAGGATGCTCGTTGAATTAGCATCTGTCGCCCCGGCCGAAAATGCGGAAGATTATGTCTCAAAGAGACTGGTAGATTACAAGGCTGTAAAAGAAGTAACTGACGATGTCAGGCAACGAATAAGATATGCCCTAAACTGGTCAAAAGAGTTCACCTTAGAGGAAGACCAAGTTCAAATGACGGAGAAGCAAAGGGAAGCGGTACTCGATCTTGCCTCAAAGATTGAACACGTGAATGATCAACAAATTATTCAAACGAAGATATTTGACATAGCAAGATCACATGGCCTTGAACCATCAGAGTTTTTCAGCGCATTGTACAGGTCACTTCTTGGCGTAGAACGAGGGCCAAGATTAGGACCATATATTGTGGACCTTGGGCCCGCCAAGGTCGCACGGAAACTTAAAGATGTAGCAGAAAAGACAGATAAATCCTAAGGGGCCCGTAGCCTAGCATGGATAGTTTGTCAAATTGTATTAGGCTGATGCACGCAATTGGCAAACATGGATTAGGGCATTGACGCGCTGCAACTAAAAAGTGTTCGTAGCCCGATGCAGGCCTCCGGAGCCAAAGGTCGTGGGTTCAAATCCCACCGGGCCCGCTAAAAAGTCTCTGTCTCTCACAATGTGTGATTTCTAGTGTTCTATGCAAGCAGTTGTTGAAACTGATAAATTAGAGTAGATCTTCTTTCAAGATCCATGCAAATCTCAGAAACAGCGTTCAAGAGAAGAGCGGTTTTCCTACCCCAAGAAGAAATCCCGACCAGTTGGTACAATATTCAGGCAGATCTTCCAGAACCCCTTCCGCCGCCGCTTGATCCTGGAACAAAGCAGCCGATGGCTCCAGGGCCTCTATTTCGATTATTTGCAAAAGAACTTGTCATGCAAGAGGTCTCTCAGGAAAGAGCGATCAAGATTCCAGAGGAAATCATGGAAGCGTATCGATGGCTACCTCGGCCTACTCCATTGATGAGGGCCTATAAACTTGAAGAGTTTTTACACACCCCTGCCAAGATTTACTACAAGTGGGAGGGAGTCTCTCCGGCGGGGAGTCACAAGCCAAACACCGCCCTAGCTCAGGCATACTATAACAAGAAGGAGGGCGTTGAAAGACTAGTCACCGAGACAGGAGCAGGTCAATGGGGATCCGCTCTCGCGATGTCCTGTGCTTATTTCGGACTCAAGTGCCGCGTATACATGGTCTCAGCGAGCTTTAAACAAAAACCAGGGAGAAAAATAATGATGGAAACCTGGGGCGCAGAATGTTTTTCCTCCCCGAGCAAAAACACAAAGTACGGTCGTAGTCTCCTAGAGAAGAACCCGGACGATCCAGGCTCTCTCGGAATCGCGATCAGCGAGGCGATAGAAGATACGCTGACTGACGAGAAAGCCCATTATGCTTTGGGATCCGTTTTGAACCACGTGCTGCTCCATCAAACTGTTATTGGTCTCGAGGTAAAAAAGCAGCTAGAGATGTTAGACGTCGAGCCTGACATGATGGTCGGAAATATCGGCGGAGGATCAAACTACGGAGGTTTTTGCCTACCATTCATGGGAGAAAAACTGAGGGGAAGGAATAACATCGATTTCGTCGCGTGCGAATCAAAAGCAGTGCCGCACACTACGAAAGGAAAGTACACCTACGATTTCGGAGATACAGCAGGCATGACGCCGCTTCTCAAAATGCTCACATTGGGGCGAGAATACAAAAATCCTCCCATTCATGCCGGAGGACTGCGCTATCATGGAATGTCTCCAATCATTTCCTACTTGATCAACAAGGGATTCATGCGATCAGTTGCTTTCTCTCAGAACGAGGTTTTCGAAGCGGGAACGCTTTTCGCAAGAACCGAGGGCATAATTCCGGCGCCGGAATCTGCGCACGAAATCAAATTCGTAATCGACGAAGCGCTGCGTTGCAAGCAAACCGGTCAGGAAAAAGTCATAGTCTTCAACAACTCGGGTCATGCTTTCCTAGATCTCGCAGCGTATGAGGCATTCCACGGAAAGAAGCTTGAAGATTGGGAACCTTCGAAGATAGACTATCCGAATATCATGGATTAGGGGCTTTTTATTTGGGAGCCAGATTTGTACTGGCTCTCTTCCTAATTCCTTTGAGAAGGGCTCCCTCTAGTTTGTTTTACATGAACGAAGCATTAGTAAATCGAGTCGCCTAAATTTCGTTGGGGATTCTGCGATGAAAGCCTGCTCTTTCATTATGATTAGCGATTAGCCACTTTTTCGAATCAATGAGCTCATTCTATCTCTATGAATCGTAAGGCACGTTCGGTTGGGTATGATTGCAGATCCTGAACAAGGACTTATTGTGCTTGGAGTCTCGACAATGTTAGAAGTTGAGAAATGCTCGGAGTGAATTATGAAGCACCTCGGAGTAGCTTGCCCCGGTGCTGACATTCATATTCAGACGACTACACTCCCGGAAAAACTCGAGGAATCAATTAGAATAGCAAATCTATGTCCAAATACACATTAGGCTCCGAATGAGGTCTTTATCAAGAACGACCCAATATTCTTCCCTGACAAGAGAAATCTGATTCGACTTCAGTGCTTAATCTTTTCGAGCTATCTCTTATTGTTGAAAAATCCGGAGCCCGCGTCGAGAAAATCGCGGGGCTATCGTTTTGTCAATTCCACATACGCCGATAATGGAACTTGGATTTCTAAAGTCCTCATAACCTGACGAATGTATGACTCGTCAAAGACATCTCCCAAGGAGCGAGCTGTTTTGTCTGCAAAGACTTGATCAGCGTACCACTTCGAACCGAACTGCGCCAACATCATCAATATTGGCAACACATCCTTTCCCTTCTCCGTGAGATCCCATTTCAAGTAATTCCGTCCGCTATCACTTACTTCAATGAAACCTTCTCTCTCAAGTTCTCTCAGTCTAATGGAAAGCACACGTTTTGTGATACCAGGTGTCACTTTTAACATCTCATTGAATCTGTGCTTATCAAAAAGTTCTATGTTCCTAAGCACAAGCAAAGACCACTTGCGTCCCAGAACTCCCAAGCTTGCCTGAACAGGGCAGTTTTCAAACTCCACCTTAAGTTTCGTGGGTAGAGGCTGTTGAGATAGGTCTTTCATTCGTCGATGTTCTACAGTTCTTCTGACTCTTTATGATTTCGATTTTGCCGAAAGTAAGCGGAACTGATCTATCAAGAAAAGAGCCACTTAAAGGAGAATTACGAGGGTAAGGTATACTTTCAGTGCCTTACCCATTTAATAGAGACACTTTTCCGACTGAATCAAGTCTTCCCTTTATAGATTGATAAGAATAGGGGGCTGAGAAAAATGCCAGGCAATCGAAAGGAATCAGTAATAGTTTTAATGGTTGGAACTGGAAAAGGAGCTTTCGTTTTCACTTCAAAAGACGGGCGAAGAACATGGAAGGCCTCTGAACAACATTTCAAAGGATCTCCGTCTTTTCATCTGTCCTACGATCCCAGAAATAAGATGATGCTTGCGGGAGTCAATAACATGCAATGGGGCCCGAGCATTATGAGGAGTTTTGATTACGGCAGAACTTGGAAAAGAGCAAAGAATTCGCCTAAATTCCCAAAGGGTAGTGGATTGACTGTAACTAACATCTGGCATATAGAACCAGGACCAGAAGACGAAGAAGGGGTCGTATACGCTGGAGTAGATCCAGCTGTACTTTTCAAGAGCGAGGACAAGGGGGATTCGTGGACCGTGAATAAGGCTCTGCTAAATCACGAGACTAGAAAGAAATGGACTCCTGGTGCTGGAGGATTATGCTTGCACACAATTATGATTGATCCACGAGATTCGCGAAATATGCACATCGCAATTTCGGCCGTCGGCACAATGTTCAGCGAAGATGGTGGAGAAAGCTGGAAGTTTCAGAATAAGCATGTGCGAACGGGTTCCCTGCCAGAGAAATACCCGACATTTGGTCAGTGCGTGCACAAGATTGTCCGGCATCCTGAGAGACCTAATGTGATTTATCAACAGAACCACTTTGGACAGTATAGAAGCGACAACAACGGTGAAGACTGGGTGGACATCCAGAATAATCTGCCCTCAAGGTTTGGATTCCCAATAGCTGTCGATGCGAACGATCCAAAGCGTGCGTACACATGTCCGCTTGAAGGCGATTTTAACAGAGTTTCGCCAAAAGGGCGTTTTGCAATTTGGGCAACAGACAATTCAGGAAAGGAGTGGCAGGAGCTGATTAGTGGATTGCCCGAACCTCCTTCTTACTTTACTGTTCTTAGGGAGGGCATGACCTCTGACAAGGAGGATCCTTGTGGCATCTACGTCGGAACAACGACTGGACATCTCTTCCACAGCAGAGACCATGGCGAGGGGTGGAGCGAAATAACAGATCAGCTTCCTCCTATTATGTCTGTTTCAGTAGCAGCTTTGTAGCTTAGCAAAACTGTAAGACTGCCTAAAAATCCAATCGAATAGGTCAGAGACGAAAGAATAAGATCCCTTAATCAGCGATGCAGAGAAGTTGCGGGACAACGTCAGGGCTAAGATAGAAGGTTTAGGTTATGAAGTTGAGGAACGACCTTTAGATTTTAGTTCCTTTGGTGTAGAATATGTGCATTACGTCATCTTCATACAAAAAAAGGGGTACTGAGGGTGATGATACTTCTTCAATATAGCCAAGAGCTTACTTGTTAAGTTTTGAAGTAAACAACGGCACGCCCTAAATCCAGAGAGGTCTTTGATGCCGAGCGCATCACACACAGATAGCCATTGTTTGAGCATTACGCCCTCAACGCTTCACTCTTAATATTGTAAAAACAATTCTGGGCACTACATACTTAATTGCGAATAAAGCCATTGTTTGTAATGCACCTAAATTTAGCTCTGATTCCTTATTACAGAAAAAAACCATGGCTGACATACTATCAGTAGAAAAAGCCATTGCTTTGTGGTACGCCTTAATTGGCTCTTCTTTCATGGTCGTAGAAAAAATTCGCCGTTGACATACTATAATTTCGAATATAGCCATTGCTCGCTTTTTGTCTTTATGTTGTCTTAATAGGGAAGAGGCTATACATACAGGGCCGGAAAAAGCAATTGTTGCAGATGTCTGGGATTCGGTTTTTCCGTTTTTCCGTGACGGGTAAAGAAACCTTTGTAGGGATCCTCGTTCCATGGATTCTAGCTCCTGATTGTTAGATATACGGAGTTTTTAATTGGGCATAGCTATAGGCACATTTGACATTGTCTAGTGAATACTTGGGTAATTTCTTCGTACCTCTCTTAAGATATCCATTCCCTCCATCCAGAGTTTTGTTGACAAAACTCATCGTGGCAAGAACACTTTTTGACAGGCAATCAATCAAAATGATTTAAGGCCGCTCTAAACCTCTAGGAATCCTGAACCACGCCCTAATTGTGACTCGTTCATTTCATTATTGCAAGACAAAAGTGCAAAGACCGCAGACTGAAAGCTCTAAACTTTTCGGTTCGAAGAACTAGAATACTGGCAAGCGTCTATGAGTCTAAAAAGAAAAGATTCTCTCAAGGAAAAAGAGATGGTGCAAGTGAACTGCTCTGGTTTTTCAAAAGGCCAAGTTGTTAGTATGATCCGATCAAGCCGCGTCAGAGATGTGATGACTATCGCGGCAGTCTAAAGGGCCCAACTTAAAGGACTGTTCTAAATGAGGCCGAGTTTCTTTCCTCCTTTCTCGAATACATCTAGAGCAGTGTCTAGCTCTTCTTTGCTGTGGGAGCTAGTCACAATTGTCCTTATTCGCGCTTTTCCCTTTGCGACCATGGGAAATACAATTGGAAGAACAAAGACCCCGCCCACAAAAGCAAGCTGGGCGAGATTTTGAGCTATGGAACTTTCGCCGCACATGATAGGGGTGATCGGGGTTTCGCTATGGCCAATATCAAAGCCCGCATCTTTCAATCCTTTTTTGAAGTATCTCGTATTTTCCCAGAGCGTTTGGACAATGGAAGGATCAGATTGCACAAGCCTAATTGCTGCAAGGCAAGCACCGACAACGGCGGGAGGATGAGAACCTGAAAGGAGATAGGGCCTCACTTTATTCATCAGGTATTGTTTCAAGATGTGGCTTCCAGCGACGTATCCCCCGACAACACCAAAGGCCTTTGAGAAGGTTCCCATTTCAATGTCAACCTTCCCTTCAAGTTTGAAATGATTCACAATGCCTCGACCATTCTCGCCGAGGACTCCATCTCCGTGCGCATCGTCAACGTAAACCATCGCACCGTAATTTTTTGCTACTTTGGTTATTTTATCCAATGGAGCAATGTCTCCGTCCATAGAGAAAACCCCATCAGTTATGACCAAAATTCTCCTCGCAGATGATGCGTTTTGATCAAGAACCCTTCCGAGATCTTCAATATCCTTGTGTTTGAACACTACTCGTTTTGCACTCGTCAATCTGCACCCATCTATAATGCTACCATGGTTTAGTTCGTCAGATACTATGAGATCCCCCTCCTCGACTAGTTGCTGAATACATCCCGAGTTTGCAGCAAATCCACTTTGAAATACAATAGAATCTGGAACTCCCTTGTACTCGGAAAGAATTCGTTCCAGTTCAATGTGGATTTTCATTGTGCCGGCGATCACTCTAACAGAGCCCGAACCAGCACCGTACTCCTCAATTGCCCGGACCGCTGCTTCTTTGAGCTTGGGATGATTTGCAAGGCCAAGGTAATTATTCGAGCATAACACGATCGATTTCTTGCCATCGACTATTGTTTTTGATTGTGAAGGACCGTCTAGCTCGTGGACTTTCCAGTCAAGATTTGCTTCCTTGAGTCGCGCAATCTCTTTCTGCATGAATAGGTCAGGAGCTTCGCGTTTCTCACTCATCTGCATAGATCTTGATTTCGACCTTTGTGATAGAAAAGCGTTGTTTAGTTTGGATAGAACAAATCGAAGATAAATCCCTTAAATCAGGAGGAATTGGAGAATCAAGTTTAGAGACATATTTTTTGCTAGCGCTCGTAAAGGAGAAGAGAGCTCGGGGAGCTATTCTAAAGGAAGTAAAAGAGCCAGAGCTTGCGTCAAATCATGTTCTTGCAAAAGTAAGAGCCACGAGTATTTGCGGTACTGACGTTCATATCTACGAATGGAACAACTGGGCAGCGTCCTTAGCTAAACCCCCGAAGATTATGGGTCACGAGTTCGCAGCTGAAGTCGTGGACGTTGGAGATAACGTTGCACATCTCAAAAAGGGGGATCTCATTTCTGGGGAGACTCACATCTACTGCGGGTACTGTCATCAGTGTAGACTAGCCAATTTTCATTTGTGCCAAAACGTGAAGCTCCGTGGAGTAGATATGGATGGCTGCTTTGCTGAATACGTTCTCGTTTCAGAGAACACCGCGTGGAAGAATGATCCTTCCATCTCCCCGTTTGTGGCCTCAGCTCAGGAGCCTTTAGGCAATGCAGTTCATTGCGTATTTGCAGGAGATGTCACTGGAAATTCAGTCGTTATCTTTGGCTGTGGACCTATTGGGTTATGCGCAATCGAGCTTTGCAAATCAGCAGGAGCAAGCGAGGTTTTTGCTGTTGACGTTTCTGAATATAGGCTAGACCTAGCCCTAAAAATGGGCGCTGATCAAGTCATTGATGGCAGAACGACAGACGTAGTGTCTACCATCAGCTCATCACTGCCGGATGGAGCTGATGTCGTCCTAGAAATGTCTGGAGCACCGATTGCACTAGATCAAGCGCTAAAGGTCGCAAGGCGAGCCGGGCGAGTCACTCTTCTTGGTCTACCTTCTGATAGAGTCACGATTGACGTCTCAAATGACTTAATTTTGAAAGGGCTAAATGTTCAAGGAATATTCGGACGAAAAATATTTTCCACCTGGGATCTCGCATCGCGATTGCTAAAGGGAAGACAGGTGGACTTGAACAAGATCATCACTCACAAACTCAAGATGGAAGAATTTGAGAGAGCCTTCGACCTCATGGCCGAAGGCAGATGCGGAAAGATTGTCCTAACTTTCTAGGGCCAGATTCCAAGTAGTTTGATTGCGTCAGCCACGCGCTTGATCGAAAGGGCAAGAGCTCCCGAGCGCATCGGAACACTGTATTTCTTTGATGTCTCATAACATGCTTTGAAAGCAGATACCATTTTTTGTTCTAGCTGTGCGTTGACCTGCTCTTCCGTCCAATGCTGCCTGTTGAGGTTCTGAACCCATTCCAGATAGCTCACGGTGACCCCCCCTGCATTCGCGAGAATGTCTGGTACGACTAACACCTTGTTTCTTTCAAGTATAGAGTCAGCTTCTGGTGTGGTCGGTCCGTTTGCAGCTTCTGAGATTATCTTTGCCTTTACGTTTCTTGCATTATCTGCTGTAATAGAGTTCTCAAGGGCGGCAGGTACGAGAATGTCCACATCAAGTTCAAGAAGTTTCTCGGGCTCTATTTGCTCGGACCCGCCTAGTCCAACTACAGAGCCTTTTTCTTCTTTGTGCTTGAGGGTCTTCGCAGAATCTAGTCCGTTCTTTGAATAAATGGCGCCCTGCGAATCGGATACAGCGACGACTTTGACACCCAATTCTTGGAGAAAAACTGCAGACCAAGAGCCCGCGTTTCCGTAGCCCTGAATAGCAGCTGTTGCTCCCTTCAGAGGAACCTTGAGTTGCTTTGCTGCTTCTCTTGCGCAGATAATACAGCCTCTCGCTGTCGAATTGTTCCTACCTTCGGAACCGCCTAGCGCGATTGGCTTCCCAGTTACGCATTCCGGGACCTGATATCCTTTGATTTGAGAGTAGGTGTCTAGTATCCAGGCCATTGTTTGAGAGTCCGTGTAGACGTCAGGCGCAGGCACGTCTCTATAGGGACCTATGAAATCTGCAATCATTGCTGTGTATCGGCGAGTGACTCTCTCTTTTTCAGAGTTCGACATATTCTTTGGATCGCAAATAACGCCGCCCTTTGCTCCTCCATATGGAATATCCACGACGGAGCATTTCCATGTCATCCAAGTTGCTAGAGCCTTTACTTCGTCAAGAGTAACCTTGGGATGATATCGTATTCCTCCTTTGAAAGGCCCTCTCGCATCATTGTATTGGACTCTATAACCTTGAAAATTCTTTACATGCCCATCGTCCATTTTCACAGGAAGGGAAACACTCAGAATCCTCTTGGGATTTCTAAGCATTTCATGGACGTCTGGATCGAGTTTAATCAACCTGGCAGTTGATTCGAGTTGCTTCATTGCATTTTCATATGGATTTGATTCTTTGCTAGACAATTTTCTTTCAACCGATTTCCCTCTTTCCTTCTAAACAAAAAGGCAATTGTCAGATTGAAATAGAAGGAAGGAATGATAGGAAATTTTAGCGATAATGGCTATTTAAGGAAAGACGAGGAGCGCATTCACAAAGCAGGAGCCGTTATTCCAAGTGATTTGTCAGTCATCTTCATGGATTGCTCTCTACTTTCTTTCCCCATCATCGCTCGTATCGCGTCGATATTTTCCGGAATCACGATCGCTTCCTGATCAACCGCCATGAAGAAATAAATCTCGTTGTCGATTGCCTTTATAGAGTCTTTCCAAACGACAGACTCGTACAGGTCATTTCTCGGCCTTCCAAGCTCTCTTGCGTAGTCAATAACATTCGCTGTCGATTTGAAACCATCTTTTCCACTGTCGACAAACATGAGCCGGGGAGTTTTTCTTAATTTGTCTATGACTTTCGAGTCATTTACTGACTTGTCCTTGACAGTGACGATTAGAGAGTGGAGATGCATGTGTGTTGTCGGGATCTTGAGAGCCATTGAGATTACGGGAAAGTGGGGCAGGACAGTGTTAACATCGGGGCCATGATGAGAAGGAATTGTTGCGGGGTCGAGAACCACTGCATCAATTGGCCCTTTCTTGAATTCATCAGGGTCAGCTGCTCTCCTTGCAATCACGACTCTCGCCTTCTCGACTCCGAAAGACTGGTCAAGTGCATTCAATACTCTGCAAAGGGTGGTCGTGTTGCAAGAGACTACCCGTACAAATTTATGACCGCGTGCTTTTTCATAATTACATTGAGCCACGAATGAGAGACCTGCAATATCAGGCTCCTCTCCTCCTTGGAAGATCGCATTTTTACCAAGCTCAGAATACATTGCCTTGTTGGCAACTCCCACTTCATCCGGAGTCGCATCTACGACGATATCCGAAAGTTCAACCATGTCTCGCGATAGACCAGAACACGCCATCCCAAACTCTTGAAATGACCTTCTTCCTTTTTCGTCAGCAGCAAAGACCTTGTATCCTTTTTTGAGAGCTATCACTGCTTTGTAGTCAGGCCTTGTCTTTGCAACCCCAACGAGCTCCATATCCTTCTGAGCCGAAACCGCGTCAGCTACCCTACGGCCAATCACGTTGTATCCATTTACAGCCACGCGTATCATTTCTTTATCTTCGCCTCATAATTATCCAGTGCTTCCATTAATGGAAGGCGTTTTCCGGCCAAAAAAAGGACTAGAGCGCCACCAGCTGTGCTGACGTGATCTATCCATTCTTTTATGCCAAAGCGCTCTAATGCAGCACTCAAATGGCCACCGCTTATGATAGTCGTCCCAAAGGAAGAAGCCATTGCGCGAAGCAGTGACTCGGTGCCCAGCCCGAATTTTGGATCTTCAAAAAAACCTGGAGGACCACTCATGAATATTGTTCCGCTGCTACGAATAATTCGGGAATAATGGTCTATTGTTTTCGAACCAATATCGTATGCTTTTGTTTGATGGTTTAGTTCACTCACGGGTATTTCTTTGCGCTCGCCCCCCGAGTCTGTAGCAACGTCCACAGGGAGTTCAAAAGTGTCAGGATAATCAGACATCAGGGCCGCAGCCTTGGTTACTAGTTGTTGTTCCTTATCGAGGCCGATATCGTAATCGATTTTCCTAGCTGCCTTTAGGAACACATTTGCAATCAAACCACAAAGCAAAACTCTGTCTGCTCTTTTGTTTGCAATCAAAGTGTCGATTGCTTCTAAGCGATCTGAAACCTTGGCGCCTCCTAGAACTGTAGTGAAAGGAGCCTTTGAAACTTGAGCGATGTTCTTCAACGCTTTGAGTTCCTTGCTTACGAGCCTCCCAGCACAAGTGGGAAGAAGATAAGAGAAACCAACTATTGAAGGATGCGCTCTGTGTGCCGTTGGAAAGGCATCAAGGACGCAAGCGTCAAAATGATTGTAAAGCTTTTGAACTAGAATTGTCTTTGACGCCGCTTCGGGAGAAAATTCCATATTTTCTTCTGCAGTGAATCTCAAATTATCTAGAAGGAGTACCTCGCCATTATGGAGAGCGTCTATATCCTTGATGGCAGAAGGCCCAAAAATGTCATTTGCAAATTTGACTTTCTTACCCATCAGTTTTGAAAGTGCTTTGGCATGTTGCTCCATTGTGATATAGTCGTCTCGACCTACTCTTCCCTGATGAGACCCCACTACTACTCTTGATTTTCCCAGGTCCCTTATTGTGACTGTAGCTTCATGTATTCTATTAAGCTCCATCAATTTTCCAGTTGAGGGATCCACCGGTGTATTCATATCGACACGAAGGAAGACCGTTTTATCCCCGAGCGGAAGGTCCTCGATAGTAAGCATCGTTGCAGCAGCAATTCTGACTTCTATTCGCGCTCCTATAACCCTTATGATACATTTGACAAGCTCGTGAGAACTCAAATAGGATTCCGTATCTTACGGCTGAAATAGCCCTAGTAATTTTCTTCAATAAACTGAAGCCAGCTCCTGTATGTGAATTCTGCCGTTTCAAGATCTTTAGTTCTTAGCCTATGCTCTTCTTCGACCTCTACCAAGTCAAAGGTAAGTAATCCCTTGACAAGACTTCCATGCATTATTACTCTTGGAGCAGGATTGTCTGCCCATCCCTTCTCCAACGCTTCGGGAAAAGCTGGAACAAAAGAAAGTGTAACCTTATTGTCTTTCTGATCTAGGTCGTAGCCTCCTTGTTGGTCGACATACTTTTTGAGTTTGGAAAAGGTGACTTGAAGTTTCGGCAAGGATCTTCCGTTGACTTTTCCTGCTTGACTTTTAATGGTATAGCGTATCTGATATCGAGATAGAACAGAGACCAATGCGGGATTAGATATGTTTCGTATCGGGAAAGGGGAAAAAGTCTGATCCATGTCAAGCTTTTCCCAGTTTCGGAGCAGCACTTTCCGCCTCCGAGTATGCAAACCTCGTTGATGCATCAATCCCAAAAAAGAGATCGTTCCATTCCTTGCAAAGGTACCAAGCATCTCGGTAGTATCCTCTTCCGACGGGGTGCCTCGGAATGTCGTTAAACACGGGAACATAACAGTATTGAGTACGCTTGAGATCGCTATTCCAAGTCGGAATTTTATCTAGGAAACCGAGCTCAAGCAAAGGTGTAATCACATACCAGTAAAAGTTGGCCTTATTGTAAACTCTCTCTTTCGCTTGCGAGGTGGCAAATTGGCTCACATGGTGTACGCTCATCTTGTTTTTTCTTTGCTTCAAGACAACCGCAAACTGCTCAAAGGCACGATAAGCCTTTGAACTCGGAAATAGATCCCTGAGATTCTTAGCCCTTGCTGGCAAGTCGCTTTCTGTTTCAGCTGTATCTCCTCACCGCACATAAGAACGTGACTCTACTAAATTCGAAGAAGAAATCAAAGTTTTTGCCCAAGAGGTGTTTCTCTTCTTTTCTCAGCTTAATGTCGAAAGATACCTCTTATATATTGACCGCCTGAACAATATGTTCAAAAATGAAAGGCATTATGGAATAACAAAACTGTAAGGCATTTCGGGCTAGGTACCTGGGGCCTTAGGCCCGCAAAATGGTGACTTATTTCTGAAAAAAAGCCTTCGGATACGTAACAAAAAATGTTTAAGATTTTTTTCTTGGCAGGGAATACCAGTCTTTGCGCAAGTATCCTAAATGGGATACTACTTTTCATTATGGTCATGCTACCCTGGTAGCATAACGGAGCCAAATCCGGGGAAGCAAATCTTGCCAATTCACTAATTTTCGGATTCCAAGGGTTCTGCGCAAACCGGGCAGTACTTTAGTGCAGGCAGGAGCTTCAGAAGAAATTCGTGATGCTTATCCAATTTGGATTGCTTTGACTCGTATTTTTTTGGCAGCCGCCGTGATCCCCGATGAACAAAGAGTAGAGTCTTTAGTAAAGTCTTGCTTCAAACCAAAGAGAAGATCAAATTTTTTTCTCGGCCACAAAGTTCGAAAAAACGATGAACGCATCTGAGGATTATATATCGTGTGCGATATCGAGTTCGCTAGTCGGCTATTTCTTGGTTTGTTTTTCTCCTTCTACGAGTTTTACTATTTGCTCTCCGATAGATTTCATACCAGCCGAATAGAGAATTTTCACTCCGTAAGCTTTGCTTACTGCTTCCTCTTCCTTAGAGGGCGCACTCAGTGCAATCAATAGGGTAAATGTCGGATCAATATCGTACTTCTTAGCAAAAAGACCTATGATATCCTCCTCTTTTGGCTCGAAAGTAAAGTTCGCAACAATCAGCTTGTCCGCCTTTCTTGCAATGATGTCGAACCTGTGAGTAGCTCCGGACTTTCCCACAAGATCTGCTTTGATTCCAACTTCGTAGCCCTTCCGCTTTAGAGTAGCGGCAATGGCGGCGAGAGGAATTCTTCCTCCGGCTAGCGAACGTTTGGTTTCCTCCGAGAGTGAATACTCGAAAATTGCCTCATATTTCGCCTCTCTGAAAGTAAAAACATCATCGCAGGAATCGCACTTGTGACTTATCTTAGGTGCTTCGAACCTAGAACCACATGAATTGCATTCAAAGCTAGTTCCAATTTTCTTGTACTCAATCTCGGTAACCAAACCTTTGCACTTTGGGCAAATTAACTGCGTTCCTTTGCGAAACTTCTCAAGGGAGCCTATGAATCCGCAGCGGACATGTTCTATTATCGAGGCCTTCCCAATGTCAAAAGAAGAGCAGCGAGGACAATTATATTTCGAATAAACGGATGCGCTCGCACATGTGGGACACACTATCACCTTGTCGAGTAACTTGGAGTTCAGAATCGAGCTTTGTACAAGGCCATCTAGGAACTCTTTGCTCTCAGCTTCAGTTTTGTTCGGGAAAATTGAGGCGATTTCGGGATATGTGATCCCCTTTGAATCCACTTTAGGATGAACAATATAGGACCCTTGATCGACCATCCGTTGCATCAGTGATTGGACTTCTGGTCCAAACAGAACAGGCTCCTCTTGCGCGTCTTTGCTTTTGACAACGTCGTTATTCGGAATGCTCTTTGTCACTGGATTGTTATCTAGGTCGAAACTGTTGGACGGGCTCTTCTTCTTCAGCATCAATATCCATATCCAGACGATTGTTAGCTAGATTTCCCTCTAGGTGTTGTTTCTAGTCCCGAAGCATTACATTAAGGTGCTTCCTAAGGGAAAGGGGGATAGCCTATAACGAAACCCAGAATACTAAACGCAATTATTGTAATTGCAACCAATATTCCTGAATGTCTCAGTCCTACTGGGGCAGAGCGATCTACGATCTTCCCTGCAACGAGCCCAGCAAAAATGCATTCAATCAGAGCCGAGATGTAGAATATTGATAGGAAATACGATTCGGGGGGAACCCTGATGTTTCCGAGCTTGGTTGTTTGCTGTAAAGCAGATGTGGAGATCAAAGGGCCTATGAAGTTATTGATGATTATTAGTGCTATTATGAGATAGATTGCGAGTGAGATGTAAACAAGCTGCGTGTACGGTTTTAGTTCTGTCTGTCTCTGCTCGTTGTACTGCTCTAGATCGTTGAATAGACTTACGCTCGAGCTCAGAACCTCATGGGTCTTGCCACCGGAGGAGTAAGCTTCTGAAATTATCTGTCCGACCTGGGGAGCATACGGATGCCTGAGTCTCTCACAAGCCTCCTTTATCGATGCAGAAAAGTCATATCCCATGCCAAACTTTGTCATGGCGATTCCCATCTGGTGGCTTAAAGGCCCGTAGTCTTGTCTTGAAGCTTCTATCAAAGCTACAGGCAGTATCAATCCTGAGTCGGTGCTTTGGAGAACATCTCTCAAGAAACGTGGGATATTGACTTCGACTGATTTTAGATAGCGATAATTTAGATACGCAACCATGGCTATCGGCACCATTGCTGCGAGGACTCCAATCGCAATGAGATTGTCGATTATTAGGGCTGGCTCGGTTGTTTTGCCGGCGTTAATCGGGACTATGTAGCTCGTCAAGGCATAGTGACCAAGGACGAGAGCTGTCGCGAAGAATATGAGGAACATTATACCTGATCCGATGTAAGCAACGTATCGCCAGCTGTTTTCCACGTATCGCATGTCGCCCATTTCTACTACATCCTGCCAACCATAGAGTCGAGAAATAGTGTGAACGCAACAGAAATTGAAGGTATGCCAATGAAAACTAGGATGTTGATTAGCAAGACCGGAGAGGGAATATTCCCGGAGCTAGGAAGGATTGTAAAGATTGTAAGCATCACAATGAAAATTATCGGGCCGACAACGACAAGTGTAATGTAAAGCTCTGCCATCACCGCTAGATCGTTTACACTTTTCTTCAGTGTGTCCTTTTTCTCAGCAAACAGTCTATTTGATTCGAAAGTGACAAGATCGTGCATCGATCCCGTGGTTCTAAATGCGACTGCCATGCTTTCAAGCATTTTTGAGAACGCGAGCGATGGCGAATGAGCAGCGACTTCGCGCAAAGCAGATTCTATGTCAAGACCGAACACTTTGACATCGCGCAGGAATCTTCGAGCAAGCTCAGCAACGACCGGGTTGGTTTCGCTAGCTGCCAATCTTTCAAATAATCTATCCACTCCGATTCCTGCCGCAGCAAGAGCGCCCAAGATTCCAAATGAATACGCAAGTTGTCGTTCCAATTTAGATTTGAAGGATCTGCGTCTCTCAAGCGGATACAGTAGCCATACTAGCAGAGACACCGCAAAAGCAACGAACCCAAGTACCACGCTTCCAATTGCTGAGTAAAGTAAAGGCACTTTCAGTAGCCGGTTTTCAAAAAGTAAAGATAAACCGAAAGTTGGAATCGAAGCGATAAAGCTGAGGAAAAGCGCTGTTGAGAGATACGACTCGTAAATCAGCGGCAGTCCCGCTTGTTCGTAAGCCTCTCTGTAACCAGGAAGTGTAGGAAGCGATGGAGAAAGATGAAAATAGGCAAATTTCTGAAAAGAATTGAGTCTCGCAATTTGCTTCGTATCTTGTTTGTTTCTCTTCTTTGAATATGGCTGTGTACCTGATTCCTGCGAAGATTTCGATAACTTTGCTTTAGATCTAGCTGCTCTGTCGAGTTCGATAACGAGCTCGTTCTCTTTGCGGTCATTTTCGTCTTTTGCTTCCTCGGGTTCGGGCATTTTGCGTTTGAAGAGAGGACCTAGAGGTCTACGAGCTTTCTTGGTTTTGCCAGTCTTCTCCGAGTCGGGCAATCTCCTGCACCTCTGTTGGATTGTAGTAGTAACGTCTAATAATCGCACTAACATCCTTATACGAAGTTATCTTCTTATTTAGCATCCATTCCAGAATATGTTCGCGATTCTCCATATCGGTGTAAAGTTCTTCTTCTGGCACATGCTTCGTATCTGCAAGTTCGCGGAAGACGTTGCTTCTGCGATTGGTCTCTCGAATATCGGTGAAAGAGTCCTTGAGTTCGCCAGTCCATTCGAACATCGGGTTGAAGTCAATGTTCTTCGTTTGTTCGTTATACCTCGTGATCTCGCTGATGCCTGTGACTCGTCTGACGAACTTGTCTGCCACCTTGACTCTACTCATCAAAACAAGAGAGCTCATGAGGGGCATTAGCATTCCTGGCACATCCATTGGTTTGGTTAGCAAACGTTTCACTGCGGTTTGAACCGTATCAGCATGAATTGTCGACATACCGCCGTGACCTGTCGAAATTGCTTGAAGCAAGGTGTATGCCTCTTCTCCTCGGATTTCACCCAGAATTATGAAATCTGGTCGCTGTCTAAGAGCCGATTTCAGCAAGTCAAACAATCCCACTTCTTCTACCCCGGATTGAGTGGATGCTCTAGTGATCATCGGGATCCAGTTCTCGTGTGGTAGCCTGAGCTCTCGGAGCTCTTCAATTGTTATTATCTTTAGTTCGGGCTTGATGAACATCGCGAGAGCTCCGAGCGTCGTAGTCTTTCCAGAGGCCGTTGCTCCCACGATTAGAAACGACTTTAGATTTTCGATACAAATCCAAAGGTATGCGCCGATTTGAGGAGAAATCGTACCCCAGAGCATCAAATCCACTATTGTGGGTGGCTCTTCACGAAATTTCCGGATTGTAAACGTGGAACCTCGTTTTGAAACTTCGTCAAGAGTTAGATGTGTTCTAAAGCCCTCAGGCAGATTTCCCTCCAGAATCGGATTAGCTAGTGTCACCTGTCCTCCAGACTTGTATGCAAGACGGACAATGAATGACGCAAGTTCCTCCCGAGTAGAAAACTGAACATTGCTAGGGATACTTTCGTAATCTCTGTGCCAGACGTAAATTGGAATGCCAACACCATCGCAGGATATATCCTCGATCTTCGGGTCTCGCATCATCACGTCAATTTTAGAATAACCGAGAAAGTCCCTTTTCAGATAGTATACAATTTTATCATGAGCTTCAAGTGTGATGTCCAGTTTGTAATCTTTAATGAGCCTGTTTGTGTTAAGGTCAAGATAATTTTCAATTTGGTCTTTACCGTATAGTATGGCAAGAGGTGCCTTCACCTCTTCGAGAAGCAAGTGTTTTAGCTTCTCGATCGTCTTTCTCTCATTTTCTCCGATACTAGGTTCTACAACTTCGTAGGTAGTGACATTTGCAACAGATCTGATTGCGACGTTGCCGAAGGGTGGACTGACTTCGTAGAAATCCCTCAGAACGGATTCATCGTTAATTTCCTTGGTCTCAAATCCAGCCTCATGTTCTGACATATTCTTAGATTCCTCGTATCGGTCGATAGACTCGGGAAATATCCATCTTGACAAAAGAAGAATAAGAACTCCGAGGTCTTGTCTATCTCAAAACTCGGAGTTTGGTTTCGAAAATATTAACCTGCTTGTACTCGTCCTCGAAGCTAGCAGTATCATTGGGTCGGCCGTTGATTTCGATCCGGCGACTTGAGGATACGCTCCAGGTCCTTTGCAGTGATTTTTCCTCTTCCGACTAACATTTCATCGAGCTCTCTCCTAGCACTTGAAATCTTTTGAATAGTATCTGAGGAGAGACGATTGATTACCTGTATCGTCTCTGAGAGAGAAAATTTTCTGTTGTATGCCTGCTCAAGGATTCTTTTCGTACTTAGGAGAGCGTTGTATACTTCTAGGTCTACTCGTATAGTTGTATAGCGAAACTGTATGCTTTCTGGCATAGTTGATACGCACATACGGTTATAGAGTTAAATTATATAAGTTTTGTATGCAAAATGCATCCAAAAGTTAAACTTGATGATGGGGTCGTCGTCACTGTCATAGACCTCCCTGCGAGGAACGGAATGCTCGCCCGAGTTCTGGGAAGAGTCACAAGGCGCTACATGATAGAATTATTCGAAACAGGCGAAAAAGTACTCGTGGAGAGATCACAGATTAGAAAAAATGCTATGCATCATCTAAACAATGTCGGCGTAGCGGTCCTAGACAATCGGCACTAAGCTTAATTTTCCTTTTGACCGTTCATCTGTGACCATTCCGTGAAGAACTGAGAGCGGCTTTATCGAATAGCAAACAGGTGTTGCATGCACCATCTCTATACGAAGGTTTGCATCACATAGGGCTTTTAGCTCGGGAAGCAGCACGGAGCTAGGACTTGTTATTTGCAATCTGATGTCTCCGAAGCTATCCGATATCGCAAAGGACTTGACAAGCCGCTTCGAAACATTCTCTGCTCCATAAAATCCTTCCATTGCATCTTGCGAAACCACAATCAGCAAAGGTTTGTCTGATAATGTTCTAAGTTCCTCTATCTTCGAGTCGATAAGCTCGAAATCTTGGGGAGCCTCTCCAGTCAAGAGATCCCGGTCCAAGGATTTTCTCGCCGAGCTCCTGTAATTCAGAAAGGCAATGTTTTCGTCGATTGTTCTCTTCGAAAGATTCGGAAGAACCGATTCCAATTGAGTCCGAGCTGATCCTACAAAAGGCACATACAATACCCTGTGCCCGTTGTTAACAAAGTTAGAAAGGATCGTCCGTAAGAAAATCGAAGTGACCTCAAAGGGAACCTCGTTAGAAATTTCTATCAAATCAATGCTCCCTCGCTTAAATCCTCCTCCTAGCATTGAATCGAGTGCTTCGCTTCCTGAAGAATGGATTCCCGGCTTTGGGTCAGGAAGTGGCTCGCCAACAGAAATTGAGTCGCTGAGCTTTTGCACTCCCATCGGCTGCAAGAATCTAAATTTTCCTTGATCCAAAGTAAATATGAATCTAGATTGCTTGATGCTGACACCCCTCAGTTTCTTTAGCTCAATCTCACGAACAACTCTTCCTTCGTGGAATTTTCGACGAAGAACTACTACCCCGTCAAGTAGATAGTCTAGATCTGTTTGTTCTCGTCTCTCCGTGACGACAACAAATCTGGCTTCGTAATCTTCGACTAGCTTTGAAATTTCCTCCACGCCCATGGTATGGGACTCAAAGAAGAGTCCTTCCCAACTATCTAGCACAACGAAAGGATTCCCAACTTGCTCGAGATATGCCCTGAGCCCCGAAATCGCTCTCACACCATCCATGCGCCGAGAATCCTGAAAACCGATTTGATCTTCTGCTAATCTGGGAACTGTACCGTACTTTCCCTCGACCACTTCTACCCAGGGCTGATGGCTTTTGAGAGTCTTTGCTGAGAGTCTCGTGGACATGTAAACAGACTTGAAGTTATTCTTGGAATGGAAGTCTAACAGCTGAAGCACTAACGATGTCTTGCCTGTTCCTGGATCGCCACGTACGAGTACGGATCTTCCTCCGCCTGCAAAGAAATCAAGAAGGTACGTCGAGGCTACTTCAGCACTAGATTGAGGCACGTTTGTGTCGACACTCGTCTTAGCTTCTAACACGGGCCTTGTTTCTCGGTGCATAATTCGTGCTCCCACCTTCTGTGGGAATGCGAAAGGAATCTGGGTATAAATGCGTAATCAAAATGAAATTTTGCTTACAAAATCAATGAGAACTGATTGCTGGGGCTTTTTCAAGGTTTGACATCCTCCCTTTGTGATATTGTAATCTGTGATGTAAATTGCGTGGCTACCTTTTTGGAAGACTTTATCATCAATGCCATATGAAAAAAGGATCAAGTATAGAACGAGTAAAGAAAAGAATTGAATTTCGCGATTCTAAACGTGAACATCTTTCTCGCATCATTAATGCTTTTACTCACGTCCTATCTTGATATGAAGAAGCGCGAGGTCCCGGATAAAGTTTGGATTGTCTTTGGGGCAATCGGCGTAGGTCTTGAGATATACGAGGTCGAAACTGGCGTCGCATTGTTTTTTTGGCTAATTGTAGCTATAGTTCTGGCCGCTGTTATAGGAATGGGAATTTTCTTTGCAGGCCTATATGGTGGTGCTGATGGCAAGGCACTGATCGTGTTGGCAATACTCGTGCCCTATCTCGTCCCTCGAGTGGGAATCTATCCAATTGCTCCTCTAATTGTCTTAACAAACGGAATCTTGCTGTCAATGCTTCTTCCTATAGGCCTTTTGATTCTGAACACAGCAAGAATCATAAGCGGAAAGAAGATCTTTGCGGGCTTCTCTGAACCTTTACATCGAAAGATTCTAGCAATATTTCTGGGTTACAAAACTTCTGGCAAACCCCGCGATTTTCAGTTTTCAATGGAAAAGAAAGGATTGGATGGACAGGGTAAAAAATTTGATTTTGGGCTCATGCAAGACAATTTCGAAACCGCTCCTGGAACTTGGGTAACTCCAGGGATTCCGCTTCTTGTATTTTTTACCGCTGGTTTCTTTGTGCTATTGTTTTACGGAGATATCGTAATATCTATAATTCAGTTTCTTGTTCATATATTTTGAAATTTAATCAGATAACAGCTTAATCTGTACAAAGGAGATCAGACCTGGGTCTCCTCGATCGTCTCTTCCTCTTCACCATTTTCTAGTTTCGTAACTTCGCGCGCAGAAGAGAGAAGGACACCGCAAAAAACAACGAAAAGAGCTCCGTTTACCACAATCGTTGCTATTGTGTAATAGTCAGAAATATTCCCCCCGCTGAGAGAAGAAAATTCCTGACCGGCCAATAATATCAGAACAGAGACGGCTGTTGCGACTCTCCATGGTCCCGTGAAGTAGAGGCTTTGCCGAAAGGACAGTACGACGGCGACAAAACACAAAACAGCAGGGATCGCTGAGTATATCGTTGCTTCACCCAAAACCCCAACGATGGCGAAGTAGACTCCACCGATCAAAAAAACAATGTTAGTGATTGTCAATACGTCCCTGTAAGACATAGTTTCACAACCGATCTTCGAGTACTCTCTTAAAGGATTTCTACGCTTAGCACATGTCACTACTTTCGAACTTCAGCTGACTCTAGGTGTGAATCAAGCTTTGCACGGTGCCACGACAAAGCACATATTGAAGCCTTACTATCTTTTGAATGATGGTTTCGAATGTTTAGCGGAGAAGCCGAGATCCAAGCTAGGCGCAAGACTCTTGCAGTTCTTCAAGACGAGGTACGAAGGGTACTCGATGCATCACGGGAGCTCGTCCAGCTGTACGGCGCTTTGACAAAAAACGACTCAGCAGGCATTCAGGGATCTCTTGATCGAATTCGCAAGGCTGAAGAAGATGCAGAACAACTGAGGCGGATGCTTACAAGAGAGCTCGCTGAAATTGGAACGATGATGATTAACCGCGAGGATTTTCTCAGGACAGCATACAATGTAGAGGAAATGTCCGGCTATATTGCAGGCGCGGCCTTTAAACTCTCACACGTGAAATTCACGGCGGTCAAAAAGGCAGGCATAGTTGACCAGCTCAAGGATCTTATTGAAATGTCTGTTGAATCAGTTCAGAGATTAAATGAAGTTGTCAGAGCTCTCGCGATAAATCCTATCCACGCGATCGACCTCTCAAATTCTGTGCAAAAATTAGAGAGACAAGTCGACGACAAATACAGAATGCTAACTGTGAAGGTTCTAAATGAGGTAGAATCAGTTAAGGAGATGCTTTTGCTCAAGGAGATTATACAGAGTGTTGAAGATCTCGTTGATAACTGCCTTAGTGCAACAGATTCCATAACAATTCTTGCTCTCGGCCTGTGACATTATTCAAATGATCACGGCTGAATTGATTGAAAACAAACTTGTAGTCTGGAATGTCGAAGATTCAAGAAGACTGTTTGCATCTGGTTTCTTCGGCAAGCCAATCGGAATTGCCAAGCCAAAACAGAACGACTTTGAAGCTCCGATAATTCTCGATCTATTGGAAGGATATTATCTATTTTCAAGAAAGAAAGAGATTCAAATCATGAAAGAGGGGAAAAGAATCGGTCAAGAATCTTTTCTATCCATTTGTAAGAAAGAATACGTTCAATTTGAAGAAAAGCTCTTTGTCTATTCTAGACTTCGAGATGCCGGCTTTGTGGTTACGCCTGGAATAAAGTTTGGAGCAGATTTCGCAGCATATGAAAGAGGTCCAGGTATTGACCACGCCCCATACCTTGTAAGAGTCGCTTCTCCATCAACAAAGATTACAGCCATTGACATCGTCCTAGCTGGGCGGCTCGCTACCACTGTAAGAAAGCAATTCATCATAGCGATTCCTGAACTCGGGTCAGGACAAGTAACTTTTGTCGGCTTTGATTGGTGGAGAGCCTGAGATAATCTGGCTCTTTCAGAGCGGAGCGTTATAGTTTTCTTTAACACTGTTTAGCACTATGCTTGTAACAGTTCTTTCAACATAGTCCATTGAAAGAACTTGTTTGATAAATTGATCCATCGCCGTTGGGCCAGAAAACTTTGCAACCAACGCCACATCGAAATCACCTGTGACATCATACACGATGAAGACATTACTTAGATGCGCGAGTTTAGATTCTACGTCTCGCAAATGTTTTCCCTTGACCTGGAGCAGAATTAGTGAGGTCAATCCTAATCCCATTTTGGAATAATCAAGATCAACAGAAAAGCCACGTATGATTTTACTATCTTCAAGTTTCTTCATCCTAGATTGTACTGTGCCCACAGCAACACCGATTTTTCTCGCTATGTCCCTGTAACTTGATCTCGCATCGCGCTGAAGCGCCCTGATTATTTTCATATCTAACTCTTCCACTATCGAAGTATCATTGAGGCCAATGACATTGGTCTCTTTGGAATCCATTGCTTCCTCTCCCCTTATGAGGTTAGACAAATGATCATTTTATTGGTATGGTTCTGCACAGCTGTCTTTGTCCATTAGTATTATATAGCCAACTGCATAGGATTCTTCCTGTTCGGTGAACAGCTAACAAATGCCATATTATGTAGACGAAAAAGGGAAAATAAAACCGAGGAAATTTACCAGCTCAGAAGTAATTGAAAAGATATCCAAGAATAAAGTGGAATTCATCGATTTGCAGTTTACCGACGTTCCGGGAAGGTTGCAACATGTTACTATTCCTACGTCTTCAATAGACGAGGACAGCTTCGAAGAAGGTGTGCCAAAGCTCGATGGAAGTTCTATTCGCGGTTTTACTGAAATACACGAGTCAGATATGGTTCTTACGCCTGATCCTTCAACATATGGTCAGCTACCATGGGTTCCTGAAAATATCAAGACTTCGAGAATGATTTGCGATGTCTCATGGGGTTTCGGACGAGGAAGGTTTGACAGAGATCCGAGATACATCGCACAGAAGGCAGAAGAATTCGCTAAAGGAACGGGGTATGACACAGTATATTTTGGGCCGGAGATTGAGTTTTTCGTGTTTGACAAAGTCAGTTGGGACGTAAGTGCCCCTTATGCGACTCAGTCTTACTCTATCGAGTCGAGAGAAGCGGCTTGGAACCAGGGTACGAGTTCATCTAGCGGAGGGGCCCCTATCCGCTTCAAAGAAGGGTACTATCCAGCTACCCCCCAAGATTCACTACAAAATTACAGGAGTGAATGCGTCAAAGTACTAACAGACAATTTTGGCATAGTTTGTGATGCACATCACCACGAAGTAGCAACCGCGGGGCAATGTGAGATAGATATGTTGTACGATTCCCTGACAAACGTCGCGGATTCCGCGGCCACGTACAAGTACGTCGTAAAAAATATCGCGGCAAAGTACGGAATGGTTGCCACAATGATGCCGAAACCAGTGTTTCTCGACAACGCTTCCGGTATGCATGTCCATGCGTCTCTTTGGAAAAACGGAATGAACTTGATGTATGATGGAAACGACGAGTATGCTGAGCTCAGTCAAATTGGGAGGTATTTCGGCGGAGGTCTTATGAAGCACGCCCGGGCACTTACTGCAATTACAAACCCTACGACAAACTCTTACAGAAGACTCGTTCCTGGGTTTGAAGCTCCGGTGTATATCGCTTGGAGCAAGAGAAACAGATCTGCAAACGTGAGGGTGCCAGTTTACAACAAGGGTCCTAAATATTCTGCGAAGAAGAGAATAGAATACAGAACTCCCGATACATCTGCCAACCCCTATCTTTGTTTCGCGGCAATATTATGCGCAGGCTTGGATGGAATCAAAAAATCAATTGATATAGGCGATCCCGTTGACGAGGATATCTACAAGCTTTCGATCGACAGAAGAAGACAGCTTGGTGTGGAGGAACTTCCTGGATCGCTTAAGGAAGCGATAGACTGCCTTAATTCTGACAACGAGTTCCTGAAGCCAGTTTTCACTACTGAAATGATAGATGCCTTAAATCAAAATGGCATAAGGGAGTACGGTGAAGTCACACGGAGGCCTCACCCCTACGAATTCTACATGTACTTCGACATCTAGTGCGTGTCCGAATAACGGCAGCGCAGTACTAGAAGAGAGATCGGATTTTCTTGTCTGACTCTTTTCTTCTAAGAGAAGCAACGCGAGATGACCTGCTTGTCATGCTGGAGAACTATAATGATGCGGTGCTCACAAGTGCCGCAACCTTTGATCTCGTGCCGATAGACATTGGTACCCGTAAGAAGTGGTCTGACGAGCACGACATTCACTATCCGCTCGTCACAGCTGAATCGCACGGGGTCGTTGCGGGCTACTGTTGCATTTCGCCCTTCTCGAAGAAGACTGGTTATTCCAAGACGGTAGAACTATCGGTATACGTTCACAGAAGATACCGTGAACAAGGCATTGGAACTGCTCTAGTCAAGGACATGATTATGAGAGCAAGGCGACTAGGCTATCATGCTATTGTTTCTTCAATTTCAGGGTCCAATTACGAAAGCGAAAAACTGCATAGGAAACTTGGATTTGAATTGAGAGGATACATGAAGCATTTGGGGTACAAATTTGGCGAGTGGCAGGATGTAGCTCTTTACGAGTTGATCTTATGATGAAAGGAGAAAAGTGGAAACAGAACGGAGAAAGCTAAAATGCGCTGAAGCGTATGATTCGCAGCTTTTTACCATCATAGATTGAGAACTGTGCTTTGTAACGAAGAAAACAGATAACTATTGCTCCGAGGTTAGGGCGCAGCGTAACAACTAGACGAACAATGGCTTTTCTCGCACAGTATGTAGGTGCCTCGCCCCTATTGAGAATATATGAAGACAAAAAGCGAGCAACGGCTATATTCGAAATTATAGTATGTCAACGGCGAATTTTTTTTACGACCATGAAAGAAGAGCAAACTAAGATCGACCACAAAGCAATGGCTTTTTCTACTGATAGTATGTCAGCCACCGTTTTTTTCTGTAATAAGGAATCAGGGCTAAATTCAGACATGGTACACAAATGGTACAAACAATTGCTTTATTCGAGATTATAGACACAGGGTTG
>JARCRS010000082.1 GCA_029850555.1 archaeon
CTGCTTTGTAGGACATAGTTCGGAAGTTAGCGATCTTGTGGACACTAGTGCTGCGATAGAAGTCGACGCGGGAGGAAGACTAGTCATTCCAGGTTTTGTGGATCCGCATACGCACTGTGTTTTTGCAGGTACCCGTGAGACAGAGCTGAATGATAAGTTAGAGGGGCTCTCCTATTTGGAGATTCTTTCGAAAGGCGGGGGTATTATGAAAACGGTTCGAGATACACGTGCTGCAAGTGACTCGCAAATTAGAGAGCAGACTAAAGGACGACTAAATAGAATGCTCTCCTTTGGAACCACAACCTTCGAAATAAAAACCGGATATGGTCTCGATTTCAAAAATGAAATCAGACTACTCGGAATAATTGATCACCTAAGAAACGTCGGCAACTATGATATCGTGCCGACGTTGTTATCTGCACATGCAGTCTCTCCTGAATTTTCAAAAGATATTGGGCAGTACATCGACACTGTCGTAAAGCCTACCATAGATTACTCATCGAAAAACAAAGCGGCTCTATTTTGCGATGTGTTCATGGAAGAGGGCGTTTTCGGACGAGACGAGTCTAGATCGATATTGGAGTACGCGAGAACAAAGGGCCTTGCTCTAAAGATTCATGCTGATGAATTCTCCAACTCTGGAGGAGCCAACCTCGCAGCAGAACTTAAAGTGGTTTCAGCCGACCATCTCATGAGAGCTTCTCCCAAAGGCATCAAATTTATTGCAGAGGCCGGAGTTATCGCGCTCTTACTTCCAGGCACTTCATTTTCTTCATTTTCAGCTTCATACGCAAATGCTAGGGAAATGATATCCAATGGGTGCGCTGTTGCGCTCGGGACAGATCTTTCTCCAAACTCGTGGATAGAATCAATGCAATTTGTTATCTCGTTAGCTTGCTATAACTTGCGAATGACGGCTGCCGAAGCATTGGTCGCTTCGACAATCAATGCAGCACACTCGATAGGACGAGCAAAAGACGTAGGCTCAATAGAACTCGGTAAGAAATGCGACGCCTTAATTATGGATCTCTCAAATTACGGGGAAATCCCATACAGGGTCGCTTCGAACAATGTTGCCACTGTGATAAAGTCGGGACAAGTTATCAAGATAGCTCAGAGCTGAACTGTTCTTTCGATCGCTCTCGTAAGTCTATCTTGTTTCAGCGCTTCTGCTAGTTTGTTTATGTCGGGCTCGAGAGGTCTATCTTCTTTTAGCGTTCGTGAAATACTTCTAACTTCTTTCAGGGCAATTCTAGTCCCCTGCCCCATCTTCTTTTTGTTTCCTCCGGTCAGCAGTTCAAGAGACTGTGCAGCGCACAAGATCTCTATCGCGATCACTGTTGTCGTATGATCCACTACCGTTCTCGCCTTTAGAGCAGCAGTGACCCCCATGCTCGCGTGGTCTTCTTGTCCTGCTGAGACAGACGCGTTTTCTGTACTTGCGGGCCTTGATAGGATTTTGTTTTCGGCAACAAGAGCTGCCGCAGTATACTGCGTAACCATGAAACCGGAATTAAGTCCAGGATCACTAGAAAGGAAAAGAGGAAGTTTTGGATTGAATCCCGACAACAGCTTATCAATGCGACGTTCAGAGAAGACCGAAGCTTCAGCGACTGCCATGCAGAGAAGATCAAGAGCTAACGATATGGGTTGACCGTGAAAATTCCCTGCCGTTACAACTTCATCACTCTCTGGAAAAATAATGGGATTATCAGTCACAGAATTTAGCTCTATCTCAATAACATTTTTTGCATATTGCAAAGCATCGTAGAAAGCTCCGTGGACCTGAGGGATACACCTAAGCGAATATGGGTCTTGGACATGATTTTCTGATTCAGTCAGGCGAGAGTCTCTGAGCAGTCGTAAGATCCTCGAGGCGACGTGCGCCTGCCCGTGCATCGGCCTCAACTTTTGTATCCTCGATTGGAACGGGGATAGACTCCCTCCGAGGGATTCCACGCTCATGGCCGCGGCAATGTCCAGGTTTCTTATCAGCGAGCGAATATCATTGATCAGTAATGCACCTAGACCTGTCATAACCTGGGTACCATTTATGATCGCCAGCCCTTCTTTTGCCTTGAGCTTTATTGGATCTAGGCGGAGTTTTTGAAGGACTTTGCTTGTCCTCACTAGTTTCTTGTTCGAGTCGAATGCTTGTCCCTCGCCTATTAGGCATAGAGCCAAGTGAGCAGATGGAGCGAGATCTCCGCTTGCTCCGAGTGAACCATATCTAGGGATTACAGGATACATTTTACGATTCAAGAATTCCTGAAGCTGGCGGATAACCTCGAGTCGGACTCCTGAATTTCCCCGCAAAAGCGAACTTAGTCTAACAACCATAACAGCCCGAGTCTCGTCCTCCTCTAGCGGCGCGCCTGTTCCGACAGAATGGCTACGAATCAAATTGTGCTGGAGCTGATCTAGCTGACCTCCGCTGATCTTTGTGTCACCTAGTTTTCCAAAGCCCGTATTGATTCCGTATACCCTTTCACCGGATTTTAGAATTCTCTCGATAGACTTGCGTCCTCTCTTGACAGCTTCAATTGCTGCCGGTGCGATTTCGACCCGCGCATAATTTCTTGCGACTTCAACGACATTCTCGATTGTGAGAGACGTTCCGTCGAGTGTGACTGAGTTGTGGGGCATTTGATAGGATTCCTTTGGTACTCTGCTTCCCTTATGTTCATCCCTGTCGTTGTCATTGAAATGTCTTATGAGAAGACGATGTCCTCGACTTCTTCAATACTAGAAATCAAATAATCTGGCTCTTCTTTAGCCAAAAGCTGCCCAGAGTACATCCCCTGTGAAAGGGCGATACATGAAACCCCGGCCTTTCGGGCAGCTTGTATGTCAATGACAGAATCACCGACGTAAATTGACTCATCGTTCGTTACGTGCAAATCATTCATTGCCTTCAGTATTCCATCGGGCTCTGGTTTTAGCGACGCCATCTCGTCGCGTGTAATTATTATGGCAAGATACGGAAGGAATCCAAACGTTCCGAGAGTAGAGTTGACGGGACG
>JARCRS010000083.1 GCA_029850555.1 archaeon
TTGTTTGAACCGTATGAAATAACACGCCGTTGCGATCGAGATGTAAAGTTGCCATATAAATCAATGGAGAAAACCGGGACTGACAAACAATGGCTTTAGAGAACAATGACGAAGTGGCAGAGCGCCCTAACCCAAGCAAAAAGAAGAAGAAGAGCAAGGAAGAAGAAGAGGAGGATCTCCTTCACGAGATTCTAATAGACTCTCTTCACAGAATTCGCTCTGACCTTGATAGGCTTGACAAAGCAATCGATTTCAATGAGGATAACCCAAGAAAACTTTCAATCCTTCTAAACACGAAGGCAAGGACGCAGCAACAACTGTTTTACTGCGTTGCCCTAATGCGGGACCCGGAATTGAGACTCACTTCCGAGAGCGGGCGTATGAAGGATTTTGCGAAGAGGATCGAAAGGTCACTTCTTGACGAAAATCCTGCAAGTGCAAAGCTAGTACAAGAGACTGAGACAGCGCTAGACTCGAAAAATTCGCCGTCCTCCTCCAACACAAAGAAAGATTCTCCCAATTCACCAGATCATCAAAAGAGTACGTGATCCCTTTTTACTTGGAACAAAACGATGTGAATGACAAAAAGGAGGAAGAGGATCCGAGCTTAGGTCGTAATGATGATGATTTGGAGGAAGATGAGGAAGAAAGAGAAAAGAGAGCATTTCGACTACTCGCGGCTAGTCCTACAAAGTTCGCGACTCTAGTCCTTGGATTCAACCCGTTTCCCTATCAGGTAAAGATGCTTGAAGATCCTTCAAAGAACATTATTGTCTGCGCGGCAAGAAGAGTCGGCAAATCTTTGGTGATGGCAAACAAGGCTCTCTGGTTTGCGCTCTGCCATCCCAAAACTTCGACCTTGATCGTGGCCGCGACTCAAAGGCAATCCATGCTCATGTTTGATAAATTGCTTGACTACGTTGAAACCGAGCCTCTCAAAACTTCTATTGTGAGAAAGACAAGGACACTACTCACATTTACAAACCGCTCCAGGATCGTGGCTTTGCCATGCGGGAGGACAGGCGCGACGCTACGTGGAGAAAACGCAGATTTGATAATTTGTTTTCCGACAAATGTCAAAATCGCCCTGAGCAATGGTCTAGAGATTCCTATATCTCAAATCGAAGCTGGTGATCAAGTTCTTTCGTACAATGTCAACACTGGATCTGTGGAAGTAAAACGCGTACTAAGGACGTTTAGAAGAAATTATACGGGTTCCCTTGTAAAAATAGAACATGAAAATGGCACGCTTGTTTGCACTCCAAATCATCGGATTTACGCCGGAGAATACAAAGAAAAAATTCAGTCATCGAAATTAAACAGAGGTTCTCGACTATGGGTGCTCAATGGTCCACGAGGACAAACCGCTCCAACCCTTACAGGAGCTTTACGGCGGTCTCCTCGGAGATCAGTATTTGACGAAAATCAGAAAAAATTCTGCGCTATCAATAGTACATTCCTCCACCCAAGTAGAGTATGCGATGTACAAGTACTCGCTAATTCAAGATTTTGTGAGGAAAGGACCTCATTCGGCCCGGAATCTAGGATGGGGGAAAGAGGTCTTTCATTCGCTTGCTCATCCGGTATTCACGAGGGCGAGGTTGATCTGTTATCCAAATGGCAGCCTCAACTGCTTGGGAGAAACGCGGATTGCGACAAACAAGGAGGCAGCGCGTGTGCGAAAGACTTTGAGGCAGACCTCGTTTTGTATGATGTGTGGGACGATATTTCGAAGGCGAGAAAATCAGATCACATGCAACAAAACTTGCAGGTGCCAGTACTATCTCTTGCAAAAGAAGAAGTACAGACTGAAGTATTCAATATCGAAGTCGAAGATAATCACAACTACTTTGCCAACGGGGTGTTAGTCGCCAACTGCGATGAAGCCGCCTTTGTCCCCGATGACGTGATTTTATCGGTCATGATGCCGATGCTTGCGACGACGGATGGAACTATGATCATGCTTTCCACCCCTTGGGATAAAGGGTCGTTTTTTTTCAGGGCCTTTAACAGCGCGATTTGGAGCAAGTACAGATTCAAGACTGCGGATAATCCTTTAGTCAAAAAGGAATGGTTAGAGCAACAGCTTGAAATGGTCGGAGAAAAGCGCTTCAAGCAGGAGTATCTCGGCGAATTTGTAGATGATGAGGGAACTTACTTTTCGATGAATACCTTAAGGCCTTGCGTGCACGTATGCGCCGATAATCTGAAAGCCGGTGCCGCATGCTCGTTCTGCAAGTCAAACCGGGAGGGCGGAGAAATTGCTTCGTCCAGCTCCGGGATTGAGCTCTACGCCGGGTACGACCGGGGTGGAATGGTCGATCCTGCGGCTCTCGTTGTTGTCCAAAGGGTTCCAAATCAACAAACGACTGGGAAAGACGAAAATCGCGCGTTTAAACCCGCTTTCAAAGTTTTGTTAACTAGAACATTCTCGGCAAGTGAGAAAAGACGAAATTACGAAAATATACCAAAAGAAAACGGCCAAAGAAATGAGGGCGATTTATACACACAATTCAATGCTCAAATCAGCGACATTCACAGGAAATCTCCCTTCAAGAAATTGATGGTGGACTCTACAGGAATTGGGACTCCGATTCTCTCTCATCTGAAACAACTGGGATTAACTGTGGAAGGGATGAACATGCATAGAAAAAATCAGGAAGAAATATTTTCAAATTTAAGGATCCTTTTTGAAACAAGGAAGGTGGAGCTCCCCGATAACATGGAGCTTCTATCAAGCTTGAATTGCATTGTTACGGAGCGAGATAGGCTCGGGGGATATGTTTTCTCTCACCCTAGCGGGACTCACAATGATCTTGCATTCGCCCTCGCTCTTGCGGTGTGGGCGGGAGGCAGAGGCGGTGGAATAGGCATTGTCATGAAGGATGAGCCTCCGAAGAAAAGCCCCTGGCGAGTTTCCGAATGGGGCGAGGGTTATAGATAGACAGGGAATTATAATGCCTGAACCTCTTTTTAGTCTGTATCATTGTCGCTACATCTTGAAGAAGGCCGGTGCAAAGCAGGCTAGTTTTGGCGCGTCGGAGGAATTGTGCAAGGCAATCGAAAATATCGCAATGGACATTTCAAAGAGAGCTGTACTTTTTGCTGATGACAATGCAAGACTCAAGGTGACTAGAAAAGATGTGAAATCTGCTGTTGAAGAATTCAAGTCAGCGCCATCTTCTATGCAATGACTCTAATTCGAATCCTACCTCCTCTCCTCTTTATAATAGTCCACACATTTTTATGGAAAAAGCACGAATTCAGCCTCTTTGGGTTAGGGCAGAGTAATATGGATCAGAAAATCGTAAATGAAGCTACATTTGGAGTTGTTTCCTAAAATTAGAATCTATGACAGTCTCCGAAAGCAAGCTAGAAGTAAAATTTCTGTAAAAAATTACGCGTGTGAATCTATTTGTTTGGGTCCAAGTCCCTGCAATTGGAGAATCTGGCCAGATCTATCTCACGCGGGGGGCCCGCGCTCTCTGTCCCCCTTTCTCAGAAAGAAGACCCTAGATCTTTTCCTATCGGTGGTAAAATTGGTCTTAGCCAGGCCAGATTTTCTCCCACTACTAAAAAGTAATTTGTGGCTAGTTTACTCCGGTTCTTCGCGGCAGCTGAGTGAGTCTTCTATCCTGATCGGCTAGAGCTTCAAGAATAGGCATATTTTCTTCCATAGATTGGGCTACAAGCTCCTTAACCTTCTTGAGTGGAAGGTCATTCGTCATTATTCTATCTCACTTTCCTACTTTAGGATCACTAGGAGGGTCTTAAATATTTTCTTAACCACACAACCAGA
>JARCRS010000084.1 GCA_029850555.1 archaeon
CCTCCTGAAGAACACAGTTCTCCGTTTATTAATTCAGCATTTTGTTAAGTGTAAAAATGCAGGGTCAATAAGTTTCGGTGAAAAATGCGGGCATAGGATAGGTTTCACTCTTGATAAAGAGACGATTGAAATCTGGAACAAGACACCGATGATGATGCGAAGTGGTTTAGTTCGTTCTTCCTTATCTCATTTGACAAAATGTAGTAATGTATCAAAAGAGATTTCAGACCTCGACGAATTGCAATATGAACTCAAACTGTATGAAGAATGGCTTAAGGAAGGACGTCCACATTTGGAACAACATTCTTACTATGCTACGTTCAAGTTTTGGAATAACAGACTAAATGCTAAGCATTGGATTGATACCAAGAATGTTAATTAAGCAAATTTTGGTGAATTAACATTCAAGTGTGAATGATGCAAACTTGGATGGTAATTATTCCATTTTGCAATAATTAACATCCAATCACTTATAGGCTAACTTCTGAATCTCGAACTTAGGATACTCTCGGTAAATCTGTCCATTTAGTTTAGCGCAACCCCACGCATTACAGCATTCACATTTGTGCTTACCGCCTAACTGCTTAAAGAAGAACGCGACTTTATCACGTTCACATATCTGCCTAATGCTCTCTGCCCATTCAGGCTTCATAGGTCTAGGATGATAGTAGTCAGATTCACCGCCCACGATAGCCCACTCTATTCCTTCTAAAGAAAAGTCTCCTAAGTCTTCAATGACTGGCTCAAAACTAACAAACCTAATCTTCGCGTCTATCTTCTTCAACTGCTCTATCCTGAATAGTCTTGACCTTTCTCCGATTGAACAGCCTAGCCATACGTTCTTTGGAACAGGTCTCTCTCTGTAAAACAACATGGCTCGACCTATCCTCTTGGTCAATAACTGAAATTGCTTGTCTGGATGCCTTTCAAATAACTGATGCCATTGTTCTATCAAGTCAAATGAATAGAACTCGCCGAAAGTGTCCGTCATGTCATTGATGAATACCATCGTCTTGTTTTTCCAACGTGTTAATTCCTTATCCTTTCTCTCAATGTCTAAGATTCGTGGTTTTGTTGGGTCTATTCCGTGTTGCTTGGAAAGACGAAACATATAGCAGTTTAAACACGCGGAATCTACTTTTCGACAGCCCCAGCCTAAAGATAATGTTGCCTCTGTCCATTCTATAGCCGTGTCTTTTCCCAATTCAATTTCACGGAAACAGAGGCGACCAAAAAAGATTTCGCAAGTGCCCTAAAAGCAATGCTTATCAAAAGGTTGGCGTGTTAAATGACTTGACAAAATGTGTTAATATCCGAGAACACGACAATCAAAGAATTACCACTTAGTATCAAACTTTGGCTTCTTGACGCTCTGAGAAATGATTACAAAGATGCACAACAAGGAGCAATACAAGGTAGTAGCAAGGAGCAAGACAAGGCAAGACAAAGAGTAAACTTCTTTGAGACAGTAAAAGGCTGCGAGGATGTTCAGCAGTATTTTGACAAGCAATTCAATCGTGTAAGATGAATCTCAGTCTTCATCATTGTCATTATCCATCGAAGCCCAATCTTGCCAAGCGTGTATCGGGTCGCTATAGTCAGCCTCAACCTTCTTCAAAGCCTCTTCAAAGTTATTGGCTTCAACGACCATCACGCTTCCATCGTCAATATTACGGAATCTGAATACTTTCAAGTTGTCTCACCTCCCAGATACAAGACCGCTAGTTCTCTTGATACCTTACCACTAGATTCAAGTTGAGAAATTACACGGTCTATCTGTTCGTGATTAAGACCGAATGTCTCGCCCAACTCATACAACTCGACCATGAACAACAGTCTATCAGACTTTAGCCTTTCAACAAGTTCTAAGTCAAAAAGAAAAATAGAAGTCAAGAGGATTTTTCCCCTTGACTCTGTTGTTCTATCTGCGGTTCTTCTTTCTTAGGCTCGTCTTTCTTCCACTTGAAAGTTGGATATGCTTTTTCGAGTAGTTCTCTGTTCTCCGAAGTATGCAGTTTTTCATCCACGATTCCAACAAAGTCTATACTTGCTGGTTCTGCTCCCGCGTTCAACTTCTCGAACTCCTTGGTCAAGAACTTGATTTGGAAGGCTTTGTTCGCTGGCTTGCCTTTCTTTGGATGCTCCGTCTTTGGTTCTAGTTTTGGTGTCTCTTGTTTTGGCTGTCCGAGAATACTCTTTCCTTCATTCGTGATTCTATAGGACTCTGGAATTAGTTCGATTGCCTTATTCCTTCTCAATAAGGCAATGATTCCAGCCGTTGCCATTCTCGACTCGAAAGAACATTCTTTGGTAATGTTCTCGGAAGTCATAGAGCCATTCGAGGCTAGTAATTGAAGAACCGCACGGGTTTTACTTCCCGAATCGGTTTTTGACATTTTTTCTTGCCTCGGATAGATAAAATAATCTGGTTAGCTATAATGTTTCTTTCCGTTTTTGGTAGTTCAAGTTAGGATAATTCTCGGTTGATTGCTCTAAAACTGAACACTCTTAGAGTATCCATATTGTCGCGTGAGGCTACAAACAGTAGTTAGGGCATTTCACGCTTAAATTTGGAATATGGCAAGAATGTATTTAGGTCGCTGGATTTTATATTAGGGCATGCCTAAATCAAAAATAAAACCTACAAAAAAGCCGTATGACTTAAATCAAGCGTCGCGCTCAAGTTGCTCGGATTATTCTTGGCTCGAGCGAGGAGAACAAACGAAGGGAACGTGGAGATAATTGTTGTTGGAAACGAATTATTGAACGGCACTACCCTTGACACAAATTCACATTGGCTTTCTAAACGACTGGACGAAATCGGATCTACGGTTTCAAGAAAGACTACTGTTCGTGACGATCTTCCTACGATATCTGGCGCTTTTAGGGAATGCATGCAAAGAAGCCCGCAATGGATTTTTTCAATTGGAGGGCTCGGTCCCACATTTGATGATATGACTCTCCTTGGCCTTTCGAACGCTCTTGGAAGGAAAATCAAGTTAAACAAGAACGCGCTCAATTTTCTCAAACAAAGTTACAAACGTAGACCCATGCCTAATCGAAGAAAGCTCTTACGCGCTAGTCTCAAAATGGCGGAGATACCTGAAGGCTCTACTCCTCTTCCAAATCCCGTTGGAAGCGCACCCGCAGTGCTTTCGGAATATCGATCAACGAAAATTGTGTCCCTGCCCGGAGTCCCAAGAGAAATGAAAGCAATCTTCAAAGAAGAGCTACTCCCTTTGCTACAGCAAGATTTCGAGCATCTTTCAAAAAGAAAACAGATCTGGATAAGCTCAACTGGAGTAAGAGAGTCCCAAATAGCTCCCGCGACTGCAAAGATAATGCATCGATATTCTCCTGATATTTACTTGAAATCTCACCCAATTGGATTTGACAGGAAAGGAAGGTCTCTCCTGCGCTTTCAATTGATATCGATGAATCCGCCTTTTTCTGATCGTTCTTTAGAAAAGGCTGCAGGATCTCTTGAAAAAGTGATATCGCATTTAGGCGGTCAAGGGACAAGACGAGAATGACATTTCTCCAAATTTAGTATGAAGACTCTGCGCTTGGGCGCCTTAGCCTCATTCTACGAACACTGCCACATTTTTCACACTTGAAAGTGGCATATCCTCGCATATTGCGCAGCCTTTCGTAATCTTGAATGTAGTTCTTTGTTCGCGTCATGCAATTATCGCAAAATCGTAGCTCAAACTGTTCAGACAATGGCTCTTTTTCAGTCCCAGTACTGTCGGGTTCGAATAAAGTTAAGCTTAGCTTCCATAAGGTCGGAGTAGAACTCCTCTTCCCTTGGTCTCATCCTGGAGAGGACCTTCGACGCGGTCTGAGGCCCAATGCCATAGACGCACTGGGCAACAATCCCCTGCTTTCCGTAAGAGAGTACTAGGTCAGCCGAGCGTCTTGTCTTCGTGAGTATGTCAGATTCTTGCTCATTCAAAGGCACTTTGCCTTCATTTTTCTTTTGAAGTGCCGCTTTGGCAAATCTAGCTGCGTAAAAAAGTACCCCGAGCAAAGAGGAATCACAGGACGTGCATTTGGGCGGATCTACTAAAGATCCAACTTCGACGTATTCCATTAAATTAGAGCACTTGAAACAAAGAAGACTCACAACCTCGTTTGAAATCGAGGCCCTCATTGATTCGATCGTGTTTTGAGGCTTTGACCCGTCATAGTTTTCATCCATCTCCGCATAGCGGCTGAAAATGTACATCCCAAGCGGACTGGGTCCAATCGCTGACGATACTATTTTCGTTTTGATTTTTCCGCTCTTGCGTTGTTCCAAAAACGATAGCGAACCATCAATGTCCACCTTTAGCATCAGAGCCTCTCGAAGAGTTTCTTCATAAATCGGAGTGAACCTGAATTTCACAGTCAATTCTTTCAAAGCATCTCCTGAAAGCATCATGCCTCTTTTCAATGCTCCAAATCTTTCAGCGATGAACTTCATGTAGTAGCCGAATGGAAAGTGCTTACGAATCACGGCATTGAGAAATCCTCTTTTCTTCTCATCAAACTCAAAAAGTAAGGCCGTAATTTCTGAGGGATCAAATTCTTCCGTCGTGAATTCGATCATGATTCTGTATCCATCATTCCACCAGTGTCTGATCAACCCCTTTCGCAAGAGGATTTCTTCAAAGAGCTCGCCCAAGGTGAGATTGATCCTATCTCCCTTGCTCGTATGTACTATGAGATAGCGATCAAACTTTTCCACGACGATTTGTTTTTCGGTTGGAATCGCGCAATTTTGATTTTGAAGCTCTAGTTCGTTCACTATCGCCGAACGTAGGTTTCGATCGGCATTCCAACTCTTTGTTTCCTCTACCAACACTTCTTTTCCTTTTGGAAGTTTTGATTCTATGAAGCCTCTTTCTTCAGCGACGCTTTCTGCGACTCCCTGAGGTATGGGAAGTAGCTCGCCATCCCATCCGGGAATAGAAGCTGAGGGGTCAGCAATTGGCGTAACGTACACGTTTTCGGCCTGAATAGATTCAATCTGCCAGACTTTGCCCTTGATTATGAAATGCACCCCGACCTCTGCATGCAACAGCATGAATTCTTCTCCTAGAATTCCCACCTTTTGCTGAGTGCTCAGGTCAATCACATTGTAGCGACGCTCATCAGGAATCATTGAGAGATTTTGAAGATAATAGTCCCTGCACTTTGCAGAGCGCGGGATCAAAGAATCATCTGGCTCGATTCTAAGATAACCAAGCGTCTGCATATAATTTACAACAGAGACTAGCTGATCTTTCGAGAGGCTCTTGTAGCAATGACTTCTCTTGAAGAGATCGAGTATCTCCGAAATACTTTGTCTTCCTGATACTAGTAGCTGCCCAGCGACTTGGTGACACAAGACGTCTAGCGCGCATTGATGAATTAGGACAGGCTCTATTTTGCGTTCTATGGATTTCTTCGAGATTGCAATCGCCTCAAGCGCATCCTCAGGGCTGACACTCAAAGTGACGCCTTCAGAAGTCCTTGTGAGCGAATGCCCGGATCTTCCGACCCTCTGGATCATAGAGCTCACCTGTCTCGGCGACATGTATTGTATTACTAGGTCAACAGACCCAATGTCGATTCCAAGCTCTAGGGTCGAAGTACAAACTAGAGCATCCAGTCGTCTTGTTTTGAATTCTTGCTCTACCCTTTCTCT
>JARCRS010000085.1 GCA_029850555.1 archaeon
AGGTCTTCTAATTGCCTCACATATCTTTGTGCAGTAGGAATAGATCCTACAATAACGGCTAGTTCCTTGGTGCTGTGAATTAGATTGGCCTGATCTAGTCTTTGTGCGGCTACTATGCTTGGATGAACTTCTTGCGCTACCATTTCCCGAGATTCTATAATCTCTTGCTCACTATATAAGTCTAAATCATTTATGATGACTGCTTATATAATCTACGCAAAAATTCATGCTTTAAGCATTGCACGGTCCTTCGGAAGACCAATGCTGAGCGATTCCTTCTCGCAGTCTCTTGAACTCGGCTATCAATTCATTTTGATGATCGATCTTTGACAAGACTTCCGTGTCTCTGGGAGCCTCAACAGACTTTGTTAGCAGCTTCATTCTTTTTTCTTATAATTAGAAATCCTGCTATTTAGTTTCTTTAACTCGGGAGTCTTTGTAGAAATCCTTCTTTCGGAATCAGCTTCTAACTGAAAACCTATGCTTGGAAGCGATCTTAACCTGAAGTAGTGGTGCGGTCGCCGGTTCTTATACTCAAGTAGGTTCAGATTCGTTAAGGAGCCCGTCTTGGTGGATTTTCTCCAGCATTTCTTTGTTTTCTTTTCGGATGATTGCAAGATCCTCCTCTATCGTGCGGACAGAAACTTGGCATTTGTCGGCGATTTCATGGTTTCGAAGCTTGAGCCGCTTCAGGCGACGGACCTCGACGCGGAAAAGATTTTCGAGATCTTGCACGGAATCGAGACTCGATAGGTTCACGATGCTAAGGATATTTTCCCTCTTTTTGAAATTCGAATTCGAGCTTGCTCCTTCAAAATTTTCAGCCCTGCTTTGATGTCGCTGCTTTTCAGCTTCTCATTTAGAAGCTGGATTAATTCCTCCTCACTCTTAGGGCCTTGTCTTAAGACAGGAACGATTCTCTTGGTCAGCATCTTCTCTTCCGCGATTTTTTGAAGCTTTTTCGTAATCGGTACACGCACACCATATTTTTCTTCGAGCTCTTCACATTTGTCGTGCAGTCCTATCTCCCACAACTTACCTGTTCTATCTGATTGACTCAGACATTCTTTAAAGACGGATTCATAATTAACGCCCGATCTAGCCAAGAGAGAAATGTCCTCAAGATCTCTATCTCTGTCCGTAACGCCCTTCATCAGAAATATGTCCTCATTTGACAGAATTGAAACTTGCAACTTATCTCCTTTCCTTATCACCTTTGAGCGCGTCTTCATGCCGGCTGACAGAGCTAACTTGTTTGCGACTACTTTCTTGAAGATCTCCCAACGGAAACCATCTGCATTCTCGTAGGCTGTTGCGCCCAAAGCATGGTATTCCTTTGTCAAAGTTCCATTAGGTAGAAGGCGATAGCCTGTAGCCATGAGCCCCTTAGCTAGGATTTCCGCTTGATATCTTGTTTCAACAATGACATCAATGTCTTTTGTCCCCGCCTTGAGCTCCTGATATGCCATTACGTAGCCACCTGCCACGTAGATTTTCACTTGAGGGTCGATAGTCTTCTCTAGCTTGTCTAACTCTTTCTCGATATATTCGAGTGAGAATTGTTTTCTTCTCTCAGTTTGCATGATCGATGACTATTCCATAGATGTTTGCCTGTTCTCTAAGCTCGATCCATTTTGGAAGGGGCCAAGGACGAACCTCTCCTTTTGAGTCGACAAATTGGATGATATTTTCAACGCTCTCCAGCAGATCGTATCTCTTAGATTTCTCTCTAAGAATCTGGAAATTAACACTCTTGATCTTCTTGAAGAAAAGAAGAAGCGCATAGATGGTGTATGTCTGACTACCTCGGTCGATCAATAGCGTATGAAGAATTATGTCCTCCAAATCTAATTTTTTGACTGCTGGCGCGTAGTAATAATACAAGTCCTCGGTAATGAACTGTATTCCATATTGAGGAAAGCTGCTAAGCGCGGTCTTGATGAAATTCTTTTCTAATATTTTGACTTCCTCTTCTTTCTTCAGCCCCCTCCTTCCTACCTTGAAGAAGTAGCTATACCCCTTCCTCCAGATCACAATCGCTTTCTGTGGAAGAACTTCACTCCCAAATTTAGCGCTAATGAAATTTGCGTACGCTTCTGCGAAATGAATTAACTTCAAGTTGAGATCCGATTTATTGCCGACCTTAGGGACGAGACCGTGCGCTGCTAGATTTCGCAATTTTCTCCATCTTGTTACTTCAGATATTCCTCTTTGGAAATCTCCCTCGCCCGTAGCATTTGCCAGAAGAACCGACATATTGGAATAAGAGAGGACTTTTTCCCATGGAATGTATGGTTCTGCTTTGATCATTTCTGCAAGAAGCTGTGCATGGTCTCGGTCTACTATTTCGACGGATTTGCTAATTCCGTGCCTTTTCTTTTCCACTATCCCCTTTTCCTCGAGTCGCTTGGCTACCCGGGAAGCCCATGCTTTAGACATACGAAGAACCGAAGCCAGTTCTCCCAGTGATAGCTTGCGCTGTTCAGAGATCGCTCTTATAGCTGATATTTCATCTTTCGTAAGAGCGTAGTCTTGCATAGGTCTTCTCATGGTGTCTTTCGATATCATAACAGCTAAAAGCTATATAAATAGTTGTGAGTAATGAAGTCAAGATCATTTGGAACTGCGATCAAGCTCCATGAACAAATATTACCATCTGAAATACAAGAACGACCCAAGATATATCGAAAGAAACAGAGAGCGGGCACGAGAATATTATCGTATGCATGGCATAGAAATTCTCTCAAAAAGAAAGAACCGAGTCTTAGCTGACAAGAGTTATGCTGCACACGAAAGCGCAAGAGCTTACTAAGAGAATTACGGCTCTGCTTACTTATTTTTCAGTGACTTGAACCCACTTTCCATTTGTTTTTTCAAAATTGTACACTCCTCTATCACTTCGAACTCGAAGCATCGAGGAATCGGGGGCAGTCTCAAGTTTTCTAATGTCTGCTTCACTGTACTCCACCTTCGCCTTGTTCCCGTTCGGTGAAAAATCGTATTTGTGTCCTAACCATACTGGACTGGTCGTTGTTGATTTTTGCCCTTCTTCTAGAGGCTTGAGCATCACGTACTGCTTTTTCGAGCGGCTCCAAGCTTCTGGAAAGACAGCAAGAACCTTTGAGATGTCTTCGTTCAAAGTTCTATCGCTCTCTCGAAAAGATCCAATATTTTGGGCGGAAGAACCGGCACTTCAACATTTATTAGCAAAGCGAGACTAAAGCACCGCCAGGCTATCAAAATTGTCTTCTTCATCCTCGGAATCATCTTCGTTCAACGAGAAGCTTGCTTCATTTCTAAAGAGCGGCGATGACTGGTCGCGCCTCAAGACAACCATTCCTGGCGTTTTTGTCTTGAAAATGCCTGCATACAAAAGCAGTCCCACAAGACTGGCTGTTGAACTCAACCCAGTAGATGCTTCCGGTTCTCCTACAAAGAGAAGAGGGCTGGTTCTCAGAACAAAGCAGGAGCTCGACGAGTTCAAGGAGCTGTTCCAGTTTGATAAGCTCGCCCCCCTGGTTCAGGGAGTCGAAGGGGTGAACCCGCAGATAAAGAAGTCCACCGCCGCAAAGCCGGGCGAAGATGTCCTAGAGATTTGATTTGAAAGGTCTTTGGATCAATTCCCTGTGTCTGGTTTCTGTTAACTGTGACCGAATGATCCGAAAATGGCATGATATCAGACAGCCACGATATGAAGGGCCTTCCAAAAGATTTCTACATAGGCTGTTTCGATGATACAAGCAAATTCAAGGAAAAATTTTATGGGAGTCTACCTATTGCAAGGGAAATATCAGCCTCTGTCATGTCCAGTAAATGTTCAGTCTGATCCCAAACCTCGGGACTTCCCTCGTAAGCCTCAATTTCATAAAACGATGCTATATTCCGAATCCGATCTTCGAGAAGCTGATACTCCTTACTCATTCTTTGATTCAATTTTGCCCCGTCAGTCGTCGCATTAAACTATTCTTAGATGGATGTATTGCTAGCCAAGTATTAGCTGCTTGCCTGCAAAAGGATCGATGGCAAGACAGCATTTCTTTTTGATCCTACAGCTAAATAATTTCATTTTTGCCTAAATTTCGGAGAACCACTTTGTTTTGAGACCCAACGTCTTGTAATGCGGATCATCTGTGACCACGTATTCGGCGGCTCCGGTTTTTACAAATGAGGAGATCAATGCGTCTGCCATTGGGACGTCTCGGTGAGATAGGAGCATTGTGCCAGCAACCAACGCTTCTTCTTCGCCTAAAGATACGATTCGCATCCCTCTCTCCTTAAGCAGTCTTATCCTTGTCCTCGCGGCATCTTCTCCCATTTTGGCTCCTGCTATCTTGATAAATTCTGTGAGCACGATTGAAGGAGCGAGAAGATGTTTTGCGATCTCGTTTTGGACCAAATGCACAGCCTTTGCCTTGGTTTCTTCCGAAGGCGGAAACTCCAAGGTAAGTAATAGGCGCGTGTCGGTAACTCCGGTCAATGCCAGTTTCTCCGAAGCTCATCGAGCTCGTGGATCAGTCGCTTGTACTCCTTATGGCCAACTACCTTGCCGCCCTTCAATCGAGGGGCAGGCCGCATCAATATTGCTCCACTTTGTTCCTTAACTTCGAGAAGAGTTCCTTCCTCGATTCCAAGCCTAGATCTAAGCTCAACGGGTATGGTCACCTGGCCTTTCCGTTTAACTCGGACATTGGACAACTAGGTCTCAGTCTTCCTCAGACTCAGTCGTACTTAACAGTTCTGAATTGCGAATGCCCTTCGGAGTAAAGAGCAGCCCTATATCGGCTCACTTCAAGTGTGTAATTCTGTAAAATTTCAGTTTTGTAGCATTTGGTTAATTAGTCACTTGGTTACCACGTTTCCAATAATGGCAACGGTAAAGGTCAGCGAACAAACATACAGGAAACTGAATGAGCTTGCCGACGAACTACGTTCACGTCTCGGTAGGCCGGTTTCGGTAGATGAAGCTCTTGCTTATGCGATAGGGCAGAATAAAGCAAAACCTTCTGATTATGCAGGCTCATGGTCGATGTCAGATGCTGAAGAAAAGAGAATTGAAAGTGGTCTTGAAAGAGTTTGGAAGAGATCGAAGCCCCGAAGAGAGCATTCGATCCAAGAGATGTATTAATTGGCTCAATAGCGTCTAAGAACGGATATCCAATAGTCACATTAAATTCAAAACATTTTGAGCGAATCCCGGAACTTCAGGTAATCGAGCCGAAAGAGATTCGGTTTTGAACTCTGGCACTCATCTTCCCAAAGCCAGGGGATGATCATAGGTTCCAATTGGATCGTTCTACTTCAGGCGCAACTTGGTCAGTTCCGCCAAAGATTTTTCTCAAGTTATTTCAGGCATTTGTGAGGACTCGCCAATCCAGTTAGGAACTAACGGTTTGAAAGCAACTTCAGCTACATTTTTATAGGATTTTCAACGTAATCGGCATTATTCAAAAAGCGGCAGTGGCGTCTGTCCGTTACAAGAATAGTATGCAATTACTTGCATACCAATGACGCCTACCACATTAGAGAAAAAGTGGCGGGCGCCAATGTATTGACTACAATCGAACTAATCTTACAAGTCATAAATGTCATCCAAGTCGGTACTGTCCTTTTCGTTTCCCCTCTCATAGCAGGAATAATTAATCGTCTCAAGGCGATAATTGAGTCAAAGCACGGTCCTTCTATCTTCCAGCCGTACTACGACCTTTCAAAGCTTTTCAAGAAGGAAGTCGTACTTCCTGAGCGCTCCTCAATCATCTTTGTTTTAGCGCCATTTGTTTCCTTCTCTGCATACCTTGTAATCTCGCTTGTTATTCCAATTGTAACTCCATATCCTCTGCCTTACGGAATTCTGCTCGATCTTTTAGGCGGAGCATTGATGTTTGGCTTCGCTGGAATCTTGGGAATCATAGCTGCGATTGATGCAAAAACTAACTACACTTCAATGGGAGCAAGTCGGAGCGCATCATTCACTGCGCTTGCTGAACCGACTCTTATTATGGTATTCTTCGGCGTAGCGACGATAACGGGAACAAACAATCCATACGTTACAAACAATGTGCTTTCTGCTTCGGCCTCCTGGTATCTATCGGCAACTCATATTCTTGTAATGGGAGCATTCTTCATGCTCTTACTCTTTGAAACTGGCAGACTTCCTGTTGAAAGTTCAGGTCTCATGGAGTTCGGAATGCTCGATGATGGAAAGGTGATGGAGAATTCGGGAAAACTACTGGCACTCTCGAATTGGGGCGGTTACATGAAGCAGTTCATGCTGATGTCAGTATTCTTGAATGTGTTTGCGATACCTTGGTGGATCTCAAGCAGCGTCTCGGTGCAAGGAGCTTTCTATTCTGTCGGGACACTTTTTCTCAAACTTCTCCTGCTAAGCGGGGTGATTGTAATTACCGAAGAATCGCTCGCGAAATTACGCTTATTCAAGATACTGGATTTCCTCGCTATTTCATTCAGCCTCGGGCTTCTTGCTGTAATTGCCTTCTTTCTTGTTGGAGGAGGTTAGATTTCGGGTTTGATCATACCTTTCGCAACTGAAATTGAGGCATTACTTGGAATAACAATCCTTCTTTCTGCACTTTATATGCAGGGGCAGTCTTTCGTTGACCCGACGATTAGAGCAATTCTAGTTCAATCTTTCCTACTAGCAACACTGTTTGCGATACTTGCAATTCAAACAGGCATTATCGAACTCTTCTATCTCGCTGTCCTCACAGTCATAATGAGAGGAATCACAGTTCCGCGGATAATGCTGTATCAAGTTAGGAAATTCAAACATTCCTTGCGCGAAACTGGAACGGGCCAAAAGATTCCCGCTTTCATGTTGATCGGAATTGCTCTCATCATTCTTGGTTATGCTTTGTTCAAAACTATCCTAGAGCCCTATATCCCTAATTCGCAGGTTTCTGTCGCTCTTACTCTTTTGTTTCTAGGTTTTCTGCTCATCATCAGTCGAAGAAACACGCTTGTCCAAATGACAGGCTACATTGAAGAGGAGAATGCAATCCTCTATGCAGGAGCGCTAATTGCTCCGACTATGCCACTGCTCATAGAATTTGCCGTTGTCTTGGACATATTCGGAGTCGTGATTATAGGGATCATACTTTCTGCGCAAAGAGATGTCTTCCACACACTCGAGCCGGCTGACTTGGAGCAGCTTCGCGGATAAAAACTCTGCACTGAAGTTGAGATGATTTGGATTCATCAATACTCTTTGTAATTTTGCTCTCAGCTCCCGCCGCCGCAGCTGCTATTTCGCTCCTGCCAAAAGAAGGCATTGAAAGCATAGTGTCTAGTTTTGCGGCTGCTTCTTCACTTGCAGTTTCTCTAGTTATACTCGTTGAAAGAGTCAGTGGAAGTTTTGGTTTCTTTTATTCAGACGGACTAACCCAGATAATGGTGTTCACCGTTTCGGCGATTTATCTCAGTTCAGTTGTTTATTCGAAATTTTATGTCCGACATGTCAAGGAGCCTCTTTTCAAATTTCGATGGTACTACTCTCTTGTGGATTTGTTCGCGTTCACTATGCTTCTTTCCATAGTTGTGAACGATTTGGGTTTCATCTGGATAGCTGTTGAGGCTACCACTGTCACTAGCGCGCTCTTAGTTGCTTTGGAACGAGAAAGGACCAGCATCGAGTCAGCGTGGAGATATACTTTGATTGTATCTGCCGGTTTAGCAGTGTCTCTCCTATCAGTAGTTCTCGTCTATTTTTCGCAAGGAACATTGACTATCTCGGAATTGATGGTGCGCCCTGCATCAAACATTCCGATTATGGCAGTGGCCGTTGCTTTCGCTCTAGTGGGATATGGAACGAAAGCGGGGATTGCCCCGATGCACACGTGGCTCCCTGATGCACACAGTGAAGCACCGTCTCCGATAAGTGCCATGTTTTCGGGAATACTTCTTCCCACTTCTCTCTATGCTTTCACCAGGACTTTTACTCTGCTTCACGGAACAAGCGCTTTTGGGTCGATGCAGGACCTCGCCATTGGATTCGGTATATTCACTGCACTTGTTGCAGCTGTCATAATTGGATTCCAGCGGAACTACAAGCGAATGCTGGCGTACTCTAGCATGGAGAATATGGGAATTGTTCTGGTCGGGCTTGCTTTAGGCGGAATAGGTGCGCTTGGAGCTATCATTCAAATTGTGGCACATGCGTTTGCAAAGTCGTCTGCATTTTACGAGTCTGGGAATATCTTTGTATCATATGACAGCAAGAACATGTCAGAAGTTCAAGGGTTGATAGGAAAACTACGTTCAACGGGATATCTCTTTTCGCTCTCGTGTTTCTCCGTTACCGGGGCACCACCGTTTGGAATCTTTATTGGTGAATTCTTCATTTTAATCCAAGCTTTCAACACGGGAAATTACCTGGTGGCAGCTCTTCTCGCTATCGCCTACATGTACGCCTTCATTGGATTAAACAGACAATCTACTAGAATGGTATTTGGTTCGCAGAATGAAACAGAACTTGTAACAAATGTGGAAGACAAAAGCCCTAAAGAAATCGAGACTGAGAAGAGCGAGGACAAGCTTTCAATTGTTGTTCCTCTGATTAATCTCATCGTTTCTCTGATAATCGGACTATACATGATTCCTGTCTTTCTGCAAGCTGCGACATCATTCGGATTATAGATTTGGGTCTTGGTTAAGTCATGATTAGAAAGTTTGTCGAGCAAAGAAGTGGCGCGCGAGCAAGTGAAACATTGCAACTCTCGACACTCTTTGAACTAAATGGAAGAGGAGTGTCGATCCTTTCAGATACAGAAAACGACAAGACAATTGTAAGCGACCTACCTCAAGAGCTGGGAGAAGAGATCGGGCCGCTTCTTCGGGGCTTGGATGCTTCGCCTGGGAAGGAAATGGATCTGAAGCATGGTGCAAGAATCGAGGGTTACGGTGTTTTCACTTTTCCCTATGGACCTGTCACGTCGGGCATTCCGGAGGCAGGAGGATTCAAACTCGTAACATACGGAGAAAGAGTACTCAAGGTAATTCCTCTAATAAATTTCAAGAAAAGAGGCGTCGAAAATTCGGTTGTCGGAAGGGAACCAAACGATGCATTGTTTCTCATCGAGAGATCTGCTGGCAATTTTTCGGCCTCGTATTCGAGTTGCTTTGTAACGGCAATTGAGGAATGTCTCGGGGCTAATGTTCCACAACAAGCGAAATGGACGAGGGCAGTAGCAATAGAACTTGAGCGGATCTATAACCATCTCCATGTTTTTGCAAGGGAAGCTGAAGCAGCCTCCCAAAATGTAGCTACTTATCAGACTAGTGCTCTAAGAGAGCGAATCCTACGAGTGAATTCAAAATATTTTGCTCACAGATACCTGTTTGGCTTCAATAGAATCGGCGGAGTTGGTATTGATCTCTCGGCTAAGGACATGAGGACGGAGCTGTTTCGAAATGTGCGTGAAATCACCAATGAATTCACTAAAATTGTGGAGTATTTCCTTTCATCACGAATTTTCCTAGACAGATTGCAAAATACTGCAAAGCTTCGAAAGAATGACGCCCTTTCAATGGGAGCTGTCGGTCCAGCGGCAAGAGGATCAGGGATCGATTGGGACGACCGAGTTTCTTATCCGATCGAGCCCTATGACGAAGTCTTCGTGGATATCAGCACTGAAACAGGATGCGACACCATGGCGAGGGTAATGGTCAGAATCAAAGAGATTGCGGCAAGTGTAACGGAACTGCAACAATTGTTGGACAAAATGCCCAAAGACGGCACCTTTGAGAATCCGCGCACTCCTTATCGAATAGACCCAGACTTCTCGTTTTGCAGGATTGAAACTCCAAGTGGAGACCTTATTCAAGCGGTCAAGCTAACAAGTGATGGAAAAATCGAGAAGCTCCACATTAGACCTGCTTCGCTTGCGAATATGCAAGCATTTGCAAAGAGTCTCGAGGGAAACGTGTTCACTGATTTCCAGTTTTCATTTGAAAGTTTCGGACTAAACTACGCAGACTGCGATCGATAGAGGAGAGGTTTGAAAGTAGTTTTGGTCAAATTATGGGTTCTGTTAGGCTTGAAGAAAGGGATTCTCACAACAAAGTATCCAAAGAGTGCTCCAACTTTGGAGGAGCTTCCCAATCGATCGGTTCCCCCAGAACCTTTGCCTACTTCAGACTGGAAATTAGGGCAATTAATCTGTCCAACCGGAGCAATTCAGTATGCTGAGGAAACTAACCGCGGTCAAATTGACCTTGGAAAATGCATTTACTGTCAAAAGTGTTCACAAGCAGGTTTTGGATTTGCTTCCGAAGACAAAATAGGGAGTCTAGGAGCCGCGCGCGTGTCTCGTACTAATCAAGAGTTAACCGACAGCAAAGTTTTGGAACAATATGAAAAAGCGAGGAGAGTTTTCGGCAAATCATTCCATATTCTTATGATTGACGTGGGTTCGTGCAATGCCTGCAATTTAGAAGTCTTGAATCTCGGTAATCCCTATTATGACCTCAATCGCCTAGGGATATTCTTCACAAATTCTCCAAAGCATGCAGACGCACTTGTCGTTGTAGGAGCCTTAAACAAAGCAATGGTCGACGTTCTAAGGCGGACTTACGAAAGCATTCCTTCTCCAAAGGTAGTACTTGCAGTGGGCGCATGCCCGATTAGTGGCGGGATATTTCAAGGAACAGAAGGCTTCGCATCTCCTGTGGGGGACGTGATTCCTGTTGATGTAGTAATTCTTGGTTGTCCTCCGACTCCGATTCAAATTCTTCAGGGGTTGCTAATCGCAATGGGAAAGACAAGGCCAAGAAGTTATCCTCAAGATTCCATCACAATTAGTCTTCCGGCTAAACAAAATGAGCTATAGGAGTTGAGTAGATTTTCTTGCCTCCCCTTCTAGAACTCTTTGTAATTGCAACCTTCGTACTTTTCGTGGCAGCATCGTTATCCGGAATATTCTCAAAGAGAGCGTCATTTACGACAGGTGCTCTGGCAGCTGGAGTTGCCGCGAGCACTTCTCTACTCGCTATCCTTGGAAAGATCACTCTATCTTTCAGCCTCTGGAAAGTTACGGCGACTAGTTCGGCAGAGATCTCAATTTCTCCTTTCAGCGGATATTTTCTGCTCATTTCAAGCCTTGTTTGGATTGGAACTTGTGTTTATTCTCTCAAGTATGACGACGACTATCCTAACTCTCTCTCATCGCTCTTGCTTCTCACAATGCTTTCGATGGTTGTGATTTTACTATCCGGCGATGCCGTACTTTTCCTAATTGGATGGGAATCAATGACACTAAGCTCTTTCTTCATGATTTTGCAGGGTAAGGGCAATCGAAGTGGAGTGCTGAATGCCGCTTATCTTTTCTTAGCCTTTGGAGAGGGTAGCACTGTCTTCGTCATGCTTAGTTTTGCAGGAATCTTCAGTTCGGCAAAGACTCTTGACTTTCTATCATCAAATTCAATAATTGCCACAGGCTCAATCGCCTCGTGGGTTTTCCTCGCTTCTCTTATCGGGTTTGGACTAAAGATGGGAGTCGCTCCGTTTCATATGAGCGAGTGGCTTCCGATTGCGCATTCCAGCGCACCTTCAAATGCGTCCGCTCTTCTTTCTGCAACTCTAACTCTAATGGGAGTGTACGGATTGATCGACGTAGTGACGCACCTCGGATCCTATCAACTATGGTGGGGATGGATTGCACTAGCTATTGGAGGGATCTCGGCAATGTTGGGAGCTCTCTTTGCTTCGGCGTCCGAACACACTAAGGGGCTACCAGCCTATAGTACAATTGAAAATAACGGTCTCATAATTGTAGCAATTGGGGCATACATTCTTTCATCATACTACGGTTTAACATTGCTTGCTGATCTTGCACTAATCGCAGCCCTCTTTCATGCGTTTTCTCACTCAATTTCCAAGGGCTCCCTCTTCCTATTGATGGGTTGGGTTAGCAAGATCAAGAATAGTTTTGACCTAAACAAGATCGGGCCGATAATTTCAATCGGCAAGAAGGCATCTTACATTGGCGGTCTCTTCACGGTTTTGTCTCTTGCTGCTGCGCCACCTTTGGCTGGATTTGTATCGGAGTGGATGATTTTAGAAGTACTCTTCCAATCTTTCCGCTATGGAGATGTTGCAAGCCAAATAATCGGAACTCTGGTTGGAGCGTTCTCTGCACTAGCGGCCGGAATAATCATCGTCGCCATGACAAAAGTATACGGCTATGGAATCCTTTGGTCGGAGAAAAGTCCCCTAGCGTCATCGGTAGTCTCAAGCTCCGAAACTGGACAGGATACCACCAAGAAGAGTTCTCTTGAAATCAGTAGTAGTCTGATCTATTTTGCAGTTCTAATTGTCGGCATTGGAATAGCTGCACCAGCGATATTTTTCCTCGGCTCGAATGCATTATTTTCGATACTTGGAAATAATGCTTTCCAAGAACTTGTGAGCGCGGCGGGGCCAGTCATTTCGTCCAATCATTTGGGCGTTCCGCTATACTTCGTCATATTATCTGGGAATCCGTTTGGAGGCTTCTCTCCAACGTTTACTGCAATCTTCATGATCGGTTTGCTTTCGGTTCCTTTTCTAATATCTTTGATAGGGGGCCATTGGAGAATTAAGAGGACTCCTGGATGGTTTGGAGGACAACCTCAACCAAGTACGGCATCGGAAGTTTACAATTCATTTGGATACAGTACACCTATCCGCCTAATGTTGCGATTCCTGTTTAGAACAAAGGAGAACGTGATTCAAATTGGCGGAGTGAAAAGGACACTGGTCATGTCGCCCGAGGAATATTTCGTTGATCTCGAGGTGCTCGATGTGTTCAAGAGATTCTATGATATTTTGGGCAGATGGACTCTGTCATTTTCTTCCCTTGTTGGAAGAAAATTGATGCCAGGTCGCCTCAGTAATTATCTGATTTACATTATTGTTGCTCTAATATTTGTCATGCTCTACGTTTTCGTGACTGTGTTATGATTGCAGAACCAAGTTGGTGGAATAAATAATTGATGGCTCGTAAGTTTCTGATAGCCTACGACGGAAGCGAAGAATCTGTTCGGGCGTTGGAGCTAGCAATTGAACTGCAAGAACAAAAGGGGCCCACTGAATTTCATTTAGCCTACGTTGTGGAAAAGCCGATCAATATTGCTGATCCAGTTCCAGACGAACTTCTTGAGTCATTGAAAAAAGAAGGTGATGAAATACTCTCAAACGGAGCTCGCTTTGTAAGAAAGCACTTAGAGATCCCATATGTACATTTGGAATTTGGCTCGCCTCCGCATATGCTACTTGAATTGGCAGATCGCCTACAACCAGATCTTGTTGTCCTTGGGATAGCAAAACATCCTCCTTCCGAGAAAATCCTTGGAACTGTGTCATCCTTCTTTTTCAATGCAAGAAAATATCCCGTGCTTGGAGTACCTTAGCAAGTTTAGCTGCAGTTCCTTAGGTGTGGTTCTATTTGCCATTCCAAGTAAGCTCAGATCAACCTAGCAGTTTATGATCCATCTCGTCTTGATACCATGTCTGAGATCTCAAAGTTAGAGACTTTGATCGCGCTTTTAACATGAAGATCAATTCTTTTGCATTCATGAAAATGTCAAATGCTTCACTTCGCGTTACTTTTTCTTTTCTCATCTGATAAGCAGGAAGGATGAGCCGGCGCACTATCTTGTTTCGTAATTCGTTAAATTTGCGCAAGTGCTTGTACTCTTCCTTTGTTATGGCATCGTTTTCAAATAAGCGATTGAGCGAATCCTGCCAAGAATGGTTTTCGTTTACTGGAGCTTCTAATTCATGCACATTCTCTCCCAATCCGATCGCTTGATGGAGCCTATAGAGATCAACAATTAACCACTCTATGTAACTGTGAAGTAGCGCAAAGGCTTCAACGAATCTTCCTTCGATGAAGGCTTCCTCAGTCGCTTCTTCGAGGTCTCCATCGAGGACGAGACCTCCATCGATCAATTGTTTTACTCGCAATTTTCGCCTAACCTGCTAGAAAATGGGATTGGGCAACTTGCCGTTATTATCGGAATCCACCGAACCTTCGTATCCCATGATGACATACTCTGACAACAAGTGATTACCTTATTTGTGCATTATCAGATTTTTCGTTCTCCTTTCGACTTTTGAGTAGAATAACGTTCCCCCTTCGAAGAAATTCAGTTGCAGACCTGACTATTCAGGAAACCGACTAGCAGTCTGCTACGCCAGAGTCATATACCTCTAATCAGATTGCGCCCAAGTCCGTGGAGAGATCAGCGATTCGAAATCCGAGAAATTCGGTTTCCTCAGCAAACCTTCTTGTGATCCTTTGTTGATTGCTTCTTCTCAATTTCAGACTGGCCGTGTCTTCCTTCGCTAGTTTTTGAATAATTTTCGTTACGTCGCTGTGTGACCCATCCTCGTCCTCCGCACTGCTTGCATGTATTGGGCTGCCATCCCGACATTGAGTCCAAAACATAAACAATTGGTGGGCAAGGTACCCGCTCTTCAAGAACCGTCAACGGCAATTGAAGCAGGGGATTAGTTGGGGTAATACATTTTCTCGTTGTATGAACTTATGCAAGAGGCCGCGAGAGAACGTAACATTTGAGCCCAGAGTCTAAGACCGAAGGACCGTTATTTCTGTTACTATGCCTATCGGTAATAGTCGGCTTAACCGGTTCTCCCAACGTGAAGACACCACACTAAGCGCAGTAATTTGATTCAGGTGATATTACTCTGCCACATTTCTTACAATGCAATTCGACTTTGCTCAAGATTCTCTCCTCATTTTTTGGTAGGATGGTTGAACCCTTTTCGTTTCTTCTATTTTGCTAGGACAAAGAGAGACGTGGTTTCGCCGTTCGAATAAGTACCAGGTGCAATCTGAATCTGGCCGTTCACAACTTCATAGTTTGAAATTACGCCTCCGTCACTTTGCTGAAGTTTTGACATCATGCTCTGAACTTGAGTCATGGTCGAATTGTAAGAAACGATTTGTGCTTCAGTATTTGGATTTGCCATTAGCGCCTTGTAGACAATCAGATCGATAGCTAGTTTGTATGAAGTATATCCATTTGCGGAGCCATTGTTTGGCTTGTCAGCAATACCGTAACCGTCCCAATAACTGTTTGCAATCTTAAAGTAACTTATCGCTCCTGAATAATTGTTAGTGTGCAATAGATACATTGAAGTGTACAAATCAAGATCCGCGTAGGTCTTGTAATCACTTCCTTCGGCGACCGTGAATCTTGTCACATTGACATTGTATCCATCGAGAACTGTGACTGGATAATTATAAGGCATGCTGAAATTCCAGCTCGAAGGATATTGATTTAGAAAGACAAAGACATCGTTCCAATACCCATAGAGCCCACCGTATGGGGCAATTGAAGAACTGATGTTATTAGCTAAGGAGTAATTGCCTAGCTTGATCAATGCAGAGTAATCGAGTGCTTGGTCGTCTGCAAGAAATATCGTTTTGCTGCCCGAGAAAGTTTCGAGCATCCCAGTCGGCGTGTCTAGCTTTTGAAAGAAATTTTCTGCGGCTGTATTGTTGAAAGTAAAGCTCGAAACAATGTCTACACCTCTTTGACTCGTGGTAGAGCTTGCCACTGTCGAGGTGCTCGTAGAAGTGTTTGTAGTTGTTGTTGTCGTACTTTTCGATGAAAGGGGATGAATTTCAAACGATGCAACTACCCCGACCATGATCAGCGCAAGGATTACGAAACCGACAAAGAGAAGATTCCTATTATTCATCGCGCCACTTCATCCGTTTAGTTGATCTATGTATCCCTTGGTAAGGTTAGTAAGATAGAACGGGCTTACACTACTGTTAGTGTAATCATAATGAGGTTCGATTGAGGAGCGCTCGTGGTACTCATTCCAAGAATAAATCAAAACGAGACTCACGTTGCTAGAGTGATCTAGGACAAAAGACCACTGTTCTTGATAAAGACCCATTGAAAGATTTGAATCAAAGCGAAGGTAGCTGTCTGAATAACCGAAGGTCGCATAATAGTACGAATCAATGCGAGGAACCAGTGTTACTTCTCCATCCGAAGAGATCACAGGATTACCTTCGTCATACGAAGCGTTGACATGAGTACCGTTCTCGCTGAAAAAATATTGAGTTGGGGCATCCCAGAAAATCCAATCGACTGGATTTGGTCTGTTCCCGGTCGTCCTGACAGTAAATGATGAATTCAAGTAAGTAGGATAAACAGGATTGAAAAACAATATCAGAGGCTTGCCTTCGAAGTTAAAGTAACTCTGACTGTATGGTGCAACGAATTCATCGTTCACATAATTGTAAATTGATTGGAATGTTGATGTCGTCTGATTTTGAGTTGGAAGATAGCTATCCACCATTATCGCAATTTGGAAAGTCGATCTTGCGGCTTCAAGATATTGGAAGAGGTCATGTGTAGCTTTGTTAATGGCGCCGCTTTCTCCCGCTGTGAAGGGCCCCCACCAAGAAACTATCGCGAATGTAAGACCCGCGTTTTGCATCTGCGAGATCTGCCACGAAAAAGTTTGGTTGGAATCGGAGATGTAATATCCGCTTACAGGATTATCCACGACTGAACCGCCGCCTGGACTAGAGCTGCTATTCCATCCAGGTGAACGCAAACCGCCCTGATCCGATGTAGAATTTCCGTACCAAAGATAGAGAAACGAACCAACAGGAATCTCTTTGGAATTCTTGGATCTAACAGTATGAAACACAAAGTATCCAGCAACTATTGAAGAGACTACTATTCCGACAAGGATAAGACAAGCAGCGATCTTTGAGACCGCATTCATAAAAAAGCGAACATTAGGAGACTCCGCGATTATTTAATAGTTCGCGGTCCCGGGTGAGTTTAATTGCATCGATGAAATCTCTGAGAATCAGCACAATTCAACATCGCCAGCATTTCTTTAGAGGAGCTGCTTTAGGACTTGGATTGATAGTTTTCAAGTTCGTTGTGTTCTTGCCAATAGATATTGCCGACATTCTCTATGGCGTCGCTCTGCTTACTACTATCATAATCACCGTTGGCGAGCTCTTGGAAATCAAATATTTTGTTTTGGAGGCTAGCATTCTTGATTTTATCTTAGGTTTCCTGTTCCCTTTGGACTGTTATGCGGTCTTGATCCTTTTCGGAGTACCGTTGACAAGCTAGCTCAAGTCTTCCAAAGCACAACCGAACGCATAAGACTCGCTTTCCAGCCCCATCTATTGAATTTTCAATATTTCGGATTCCTCTCGAAAACGTAAAGTACTATTTTATCCGCTAATCACACATGCCTGAAGAAAGTGATCGAAAAGAACTAGAAGCCGTAAGAGATTGGTTTGAGTACAATACTTTTGTGAGAAAGCGATACTTGGACTATATCTCAAAGCTTCCTGAAAATGTGATCACAAAGGATAGAGGCGCATCCTTTCCCTCAATTCTAGACATATTGACACATATCTTGGATGTGTACAAGTCATGGTTCCACGTTTATGAAACAGGAACAGGAAAGGATCTGCCTGAGCTCAAAGGACTCTCGCTCACTCAAGTCAAAGATCTCGAAAGCGAGATTGATCAATACATTTCAAAGTTCATGAGAAACACAACTTCAAAGGATCTTTACAACACTTTCCAATTCACGACTGGCGAAGGAGAAGAGAAACGCATCGTAAAAAGGAAGCTAATTGACTTGCTCTGGCATTTAGTCGAGGAGGAGCTTCAGCACCGGGGCGAGCTCAATGCTCTATTATGGCAGGATGATATTGATCCGCCAGTAACAAGCTGGGGCAGATGGATGAATGAAAGAGCGAAGAGTTAGCCCGGAAAAATGTGATTTGTAAAAAACAAATTCTTGTTTCCATCACAGCAATGGAGAGGACTTAGACAGTCTAGGCATATAGTCCTCGGAAATTGAGGGCAACCGAACAACGCCTGCGAAAATTGGAACATCGTGTAGAAGAGCTTGAGGAGACACTAGAGATAATGAGCGACAAAAAGCTTGTTAGAAGCATAGAACGCGGCCTCAAGGACTTAGGAAGATACAAGGATGTCAATTCGATGTTTTCTGATCTTTGAAGAAAGACCGTATTGACATACCTAATAGTTTCTACTTCTAATTTCACAAGAGGGTTAAGGAAATTATCCTCTATAGATCAACAACGCGCTCAAAACGTCATTGAAGAGCTCGTTGTTTGAAATCACTCTTACTTTCGTCTTTGAATCAGCTCTAACCAAATTCCATTTGGATCTTTGATGAAAGCGATAATGGATTTTGATCCAACTAGGGAATAGGGCTCCTTTGCGATTTCGACTCCTTTTCTTCTAAATTCTTCTACAGCCTTTCGAGTGTCTTCGACGACTAATGCGATGTGATCTAGCTGATCCCCATCAGTCCAGTCCCTCTTTTCTTTCCAAAAAGTGAGTTCAATGCCAATATTGTCGTCGCCATCAGAACCAGACACGAATGCAATTTCTGCCCTGTTCTCTGGAATCTCTCTACGACTGACAAGCTTCAGTCCCAAAGTCTTGCAATAGAAGTCTATCGATTGATCCATATCTTTGACGGTAATTGAAGCATGATCGATTTTCATTTTCTCGTAAGCAAGAATCAAATGCTTTGAAAATTTAACATTTTACAAACTCCTAAAAAATCGCCAGGTGCTTTGAACACGATACGAAAGATCACGGATAGGATGATGCAACAGTCGAAACGCAGTCTTCGACGCCATATAATATGTACGGACGGCACGCTTCGAGACTCCATGATGCATATTCGAATACTGCCGCGAAGTGGCCCACGACGAAGGAAAAGCAATTACTCTATATTTCTCTAAAAGAAAGATAAAGCGCTAGGTGGGCAAAAGCGTATCTAAGGAAACTGGGGTGACCTTAGAGCACATGGAAATTGGCGAAGCACCTCAATCTCCCAAAGCCAAAAAGCAAGGAGATAACAGGAAAGATATTCTGAGAACTACATCAAATAAGCGCTATCATGTAAAGCGCAGTACTGATAAGGCCGAAGTAAGGAGCCATCTTGCCCAACCAAGAAAATTCAAGGCCTCGTTTGCCAAAGAAAATATTTCCTTGAAGGAATTAAAAACTGCTCTAACAGTTTTGAAAAAGCGAAAAACAAGTCTTCCAGATTTCATCTCTTCGGTGAAAATAATGCAGGTTTTGGAAAGAGATTATGGAAAACCATACAGTGCAATAGTTGAGGACTATAACTCCAAGATCGACCTTGTTAGGAAAGCAACTGCTAGATTGAAAGATATGGAGGAATTGGAAATAAATCTTGAAGCAGGAATTTCAAATTTAGAGGAATTACAAGCACTTGAGAAGCTGCTCGGTGAAAATGGTGTTGCTTTGGAAACCATAACGGAATATGTCAGACAGTACAAAAGACTAAGACAATTCGGGTTTGAAATAGCCACAGTCAAATTAATCGCTGAGGAGCTGAAACGCCTCCGAATTGATCCTAGGGAAGCAGGGAAGATTGTTGGGAATTGGTTTACAAGGTACGGAAACACGAGCGAAGCGCTTCTTAGAGTTGAGAAAGAACTTCAAGAGGCAAGAAAGGAGGAAGCGCTTGAGATTGCTAGGATCAAGTCCCTTGATCGAAAAACTGAGGAGGCTCAAAAGAAGATTGACTCCCTTGAAAATTACTATGTCCGCAGAAGTGAGTCACTTGAGAGCGAATATAATGCTAGAGAGCGCATCTTAGATTCCAGGTATGTTGAGGAGAGAGTTCGTGCCGAGGCTGAATTGTTTGACATTCTTCGCGATCGGGATAAATTGAGAAGCGAAAACCGAGTGCTCAAGGAGGAAATTGAAACTATCAAAGGAGATATTGATCTCGCAAGGTCCCTTTCAATAATTATACGAGATCCAAAATCATTGAGCTCTTCTCAACTAGATATTCTTGTCTCCGAATTTACTCGAGCAAAGCAGGCAAGAACAGGCCAAGGGTCTTCTAATAGTTCTTCCTCCCAGTTCGTGGTCTCTTCAAATCGTTTGATCGAGGCAAGGCGTGTGCTTGCATCTGCCTTAAGCAATCTGCCAAGCTTGGAAGACAATAGCAATGAACGAAAACACTCATAATGTTTGTTAATTCTGCACGATAAATCTACTTGAGGTAATAACGCCCTATTAGAGCTACCTTCGGAGAGAGATAGACACGCAAAGATCTTCATCTAAGATTAAGGCAATTCTGTCCCTTCAGGAGCCATTCCTAATGTTCTTGCACTAACTGGACTTGATGCTTTCCTCAATTGAACTATAGTCTTTTTCGGGATTAAGAGCTTCCAGCTGTTCTGACTTCGCGCAATCCACCAGCTTTCTGTCTGCGGAAATGAAGAAACCAGAGCGAGACTGCTTTGCACTCTCTAATTGAATAGCGTCGGCCTGATAAATATGATACTTCAGAATTAGATCTCTCGACTGGGTTAAAATTCTCGCTCCTAGTGGGATTATTCTTACTTTCCGCATGGCGACAAACTTCTTCGTCTCTTGTGAAAGTAGTGTCAAAGCCTCATACATGGCGTCTTCGCTAATGTCGCCTCTTTGACGTTTTGTGTCAATAGCCCCATAGACTTCGCCAAGATTCCATGAGGAGAAAACTAATGCATCAACTTGAGAAAGATTCTCAAGTTCGTGGTATAGTAAATCTAGAGAGTCCGATCCAATCTCTTTGATATATCGCTTTACGATCGCACTACTGTCAAGATAGACGCGCATTGCGACCTCTCCGTTGACTCGAAATAATTTCAGTTGATGAACCTCTACTTCTAGGCCTCCTTCTCTCCACTTCTGAAAGTGACGGAAAGTTCCAGTTCTTTTTCTTGCCTGGGGGGATCAAATCTTTTACAAGGGTTGCAGACATATAAGATTCAAGGGCGTCATTCACAAGTTTGCTAACGCTCTCAGTGCCAGCAGACTCCTTTAGAAACTGTCTGACCGAATCGTCTATGTATACAGTAAGCTTTGACGTCATGATGGTATAATGGTAATACCGCGTATTTAACCATAATCAAGGTTATTTTGCGGCGCTAGGTAACTTTCTCAATATCCAGAAACTTTATCGTAATTCTTCGAGGTGAAAATCAACGTCTGATTTACGACAACCAGAGTTGAAGCAGAAGCTAGCCGTTTGTGAGAAATGCGGAGAGGAGGCCACTCACATCTTGAAACTGCTCAGGAAAAAATATGGATTCGTTGGCGCTCTCGCTCGCTTACTGAATGTTTTGAGAGGTAGAGGGGCTGTGGCAATAATTTCTATCAAGCTTACTCCTTCTGCAGAGAGTTAAACGGAGCCGACTGCAACTTTGAAATCGGGAAATAAAGAATGAAATCTTTTTAGAACGAAGTCAGTCTCGGGGTTGATCGAAAAGAGGAGGGCTAACTCGCTATTGGGATAGCAATTTCGATCTGGTCCGCTTTTTTCCGCGCAGTTCTGTCCCGCATTTCACGGACAGTTTTTCTCATATGGCACGCACGGCAAAGAGACTGACAGTTGTTAAGATCGAATTCCCTCCCACCAAGAGCAAGAGGTATTATGTGATCAACCTCTCTTGCTTTACCTCCGCACTTGACGCAACTCCACCTGTCACGTCTGAATGTTCTGTAGCGCACCTGTCTCCATGTGATCATGAAGTAGCTGAACTTTCTGTTGAAACTCCTCCTGCATCTAAAATCACAAAATATCTTACGTTTGTCGTGTAACTGTGTTCCGCAAAATCCGCACGTTCTGTTTGCGTGTGCTAACTCTTTGAATCTCACGTATCCCTTGAGTCTCTCCGTATCGATTACAAAACGTCTCCTCACTTCAAGGAATGGCTC
>JARCRS010000086.1 GCA_029850555.1 archaeon
GGGCCTTCAGATGTATCAGGTTGATCCGAGTGGAACTTATTTCAAAGGCTCTGGATTTGCCATAGGAGCAGGCTCCGAGAGATCTCTTGAGGTAATCCAACGCGGATACAGACCGAATATGTCATTGGAAGAGCTGATCAGCCTAGGAACTAGCGCCATCAAAACAGTAACGCAAGATGAGAGCCAGATCGAATTTGGAGTGGTTTCAAACGCCACCTCAAAGTTCGAGAAGCTAATGTCTCCACTTCCAACCGTACGCTGATACGAAAGACGCGCCTCAAACTTCTATGGAAAGGTACTACTTCCCTTTCCATAGTCTTTTTTCTCTCCTTCATTCAGCAAGACTTTTTTCTTTCTATCATAGCTTGTCCCTGTCGGTGATTTACTGTGCCCAGACCAAAGAATGTCGAAGAACTAAAACAACATCTTCTCTACAATAATACGCTCGACGTCTGGACGGCGCTCTGCTCTGAAAGAGCAAAGGACTGGAAAAGCATTGACGAATATTACAAATTTCTGGATCATCTGAAAAGCCAGGGTGTCAAGCTAGATGTGTCAGTAGTCTGCCCGCCTATCAAGGGATTCTCCGAGAAACCTCCAAAGGCGTTCAACATCAAACTGGATGATTCCACAATCCAGAAAATCAGACTATTCCATTAGAGAGAAATTAAATACCCATCAAACGAGCAAAATCTAAACCTGTGGTCGTAAAGAGGTTCAAAGACTTGAAAAGGAAACTACTCGATATTCTAGCGTGTCCCATCGACAAGCACTATCCTCTTGAGCTTTTCGAGATAAAATCTGAAGGCGATCTTATAGTCGATGGTGCATTAGTATGTACTCAATGTGGCCGCTACTATCCTATAATTGATGAGATCCCCGTCATGCTGCCGGACGAACTCCGTAACAAAAACGAAGACCTGGACTTTCTTGTAAAATACAGGGAAAAATTGCCCGACAAGATCGTTAAAGAGGGCAGACCACACCATCTAGAATAAGAGTTTCTTACGAAAGGTTTGTTCCGATTGGCAAAAAAGAAAACTCCCTCTAAGAATGCCAGAACCACGAGAAGCACGAGACACAAGAAGCTAACAACGACAATCCCGCATCTAATTTCGCCAAGAGCGACAATTGGAAAGAACGTCAAAATCTGGAACTACGCATACATCGGACCAGAGACGAAGATTGGCGACAATACAAAAATTGGCTCTCTTGCACACGTAGATTACAATGTAGTGATCGGCAATGACTGCAAAATTGAAGGGCTCGCCTATATCGCGCCGATGTCAAGAATCGGGAACAATGTCTTCATAGGTCCTTCTGCTTGTCTTACTAACGACCCTTATCCTCCTTCTGATAAAATGATTGGAGTAACCGTCGAAGACGGGGCAGTCATTTGTGCAAGTTCTGTAATCAAAGCAGGGGTTACTGTAGGAGAAAATAGCGTCGTAGGTATGGGATCTATCGTCACAAGGAATGTTCCTCATGATTGTGTGGTCATGGGCGTGCCTGCGCGAGTAGTGTACTCAAGGCAGGACTATGACGAAAAGAGAAGAAAATGGAATCAGTAGAGCCTTTGAGGAAAAGTATGACAATTCTGCATTAACTGCCTATAGATTCCTGTTTCTTTGTTAGGATGTTTCTTTTGACAAATACGCTGCGTAAAAAGCCGAAGGTGTACAACCAGACAAGCGCAAGAATCGTCGTCAAGGCTCCCTTTGTCACACTATCGTACATTCCTCCCCAATAATGAAACGGGACAATGAACTTGAAAATCACTATTGTTCCAACGAGAACCAGTAGCCAGGCTATCGTAAATATCGTAAACAGAGCAACCATGGGTTTTTGTTTTTCCAAAATCAAATCGCCAAAGTTGTCCAGGTCAAGACTGCTGTAATTGCTGCAAGCAACGCGCAATAAAGGCTAAGTTTCAGAATGTCTTTAGCTATTTCATCCTCGCCCAAAGCACTGCGAGCAACGAGCATTCTCATCAAGGTGACAGGGGCTTTTGGATCATCCGTTGAGATCACTTTTCCATCTGGCAGGAGCGCCGTGGGTTGATTTTTTATCTGGCGATGTTCGACCAATCTCTTCATTGTAGAAAGAAAGAAGAAAGAGTTCAGTATGGCAGGAAGTATTGCGACTACTGCGACTAGTTCAGCTCCGCCTATAATTGCCATTGTTCCGTAGGCGGCTCCGAGAGCGATTGAGCCGGAATCTCCGGGAAATATCTTCGAGGGATATCGGTGGAATAGAAAGAAAGCACCGGTCGTAGCGAGAATAGGAACCATCGCCAGAAGCACTATTGGGTCGCTCTTGTGGTCAAGCACTCGAAGAAATATATCAAAGGTAACAGGGATGCAGGCTATCAGGATGAAGCCGCTTACGACTCCGTTTAGGACATCAATAGTGTTGATTGTATTTGTCACAACCGGAATTGAAATTAAAACAAGTAAAGGATAGATTAGAGGAATGTGAGCCGGGCTGTGGAACAAGGGCAGGTAAAATTCAGAGTTGTAGACATTTGCTTTTGGAACAAAATATTGGATCGCAAGTATTGGAACGCCTCCCACTAGAAGCAATGCCGGTTTCGCTATGCCCCCAAGCGTCTTTAGATCATCTACAATTCCGATTAGTCCAGAGATCAAAGTGCAGAAAATCAGTGCTAGAATTGCGTAGCTTCCTGAACCAGCAAAGAGAATCGCTTCTCCAATAATGATGCCTGCTAGTATCGCGGGGCCGCCTGGGCGGGGAATGCTGGGCCTATCGACCTTGTGATAATCTAGGACAGTCATGTTCTTTCTGATCAGGAAGCCTATCAGCCATTTCGTCAAAAAGAAACAGAGAACGAAAGAAACGATTGCACTAATTGATGCAAAGATAAAAAGCGATTCCTGATTCAAGTTCTTGGTGAATTCCTTCGAACAAAGTGCGTCGAAAGTTTTACCTTTTAAAAATAGGGCCCGGTGAGCAAAGGCGAGATAATCAGTTTAAATATCGAAGCGAAATGTCAGTATTTGAATCTTCAAATTGAGAATAGCGGATCTTAAAGGCGAACAAAGCAAAGTGGATGTCGAAGGAGAAATCGTTGAAAAGGGCGAAACTCGTTCTGTAAATTTGCGTGCTGGAGGTTCATCCAATGTCGCAGACTGCACAATTCGAGACGATTCTGGCTCTATCAAGCTGTCACTATGGGGAGATCAGATCAACACGGTCGATGTGGGAGATAGAGTAAGAATTGAAAATGGGTACACGCGAGCATTTAGAGGAGAAGTGCAGCTTAACATCGGCCGATACGGAAAACTAGTAAAAATCTAGAAGAGAGTCCAAATTCATGAGCTCGCTGAAATGCGTGCTCATTCTATGATAACTTCCTTGGCATTCTAAAAATTGGTTTTTCGCTTCCCGAGCAATTCTAAAATAGTCTGGGGCCGTTTTTTTACCTTATGAAGAAATACACTCTTCCTGATCTTCCTTACAAGTACGATGCGTTGGAACCATACATATCAAAGGAAATTATGACTCTTCACCATGACAAGCACCACCTGGCTTACGTGAATGGAGCAAATACGGCCTTAGACAAGCTGGACGCCGGACGAAAAAATAACTGGCAGGGCGTTGATATCAAAGGAATCGAGAGAGACCTCAGTTTCAATCTCGCAGGGCATGTCCTACATTCGGTGTTTTGGCCGAACATGAAGCAAGGAGGCGGAGGCAAACCCGGAGGAAAGCTTGCGGACCAAATCAACGAGGACTTTGGATCGTTCGAGGCGTTCAAAGCTCAATTTTCCGCGGCCGCGAAGGCTGTTGAAGGCTCTGGCTGGGGACTCTTGGTATGGGATCCGGTAAACGAGCAACTTCTTACGCTACAGGCTGAGAAGCACAATCTTTTGTCCGGTCAAAATAGCGTCCCTCTGTTGGTCTGCGACGTCTGGGAACACGCGTACTATCTTCAGTACAAGAATGACAGAGGCTCATACGTGGACGCGTTTTGGAACGTTGTGAATTGGGAGAACGTGGACGAGCTTCTTTCCAATTCAAAGTAATAGGAAACAAAACGCGAGATTATTCTCGCGTTTCATCTTTCTTTTACCTTCTGTCCTAATTTTTTTGAGCCGTGAAACGTTTACAATCGGTGCGAATGTCATATGAGTCTACAATTGTAATCTTACATTTGATATAGAGCGGAAGAACTTCGATTTCACCTGTGAACAAACATGGCTTTTGAAATTGGAGAAGACCTAATGCCGGACGAACAGAAACTGAAGACTCGATTTAAGAATCGCAATAGGCTAGGAATCGTTGCAAACATCCTTACGATTGCAAAGCAAGGAGCCTTGAAGACTCATCTCATGTACAAGGCCAACCTGAGCTACACGATGTTGCGAGACTATCTCAAGTTCTTGCTAGATAATGGGCTGCTTTCGGAATCCCGCTACCCTGAAGACAGAGTAACGTTGTATCGAACTACCGAGAAAGGGACGCGATTTCTCGAAAGCTACGTCGCGCTAAAAGATCTCGCGGCGCCGATAATCGACAAGACTCCATTTGCTCCGAGCTCCGCGTTTGAAAGGTTCCCGGAGACTGGAAAGCCGCAGATTGGAAATTTCTGACAGGATTTACCATATAAGATGCGCGGGGAGCTATCTCTCTTCCATTAAAAGAGAGAGTGTTCCCTGCGAACTATTTCTTTCCAAAGCACTGGAAGCTGCGTAAAGTTCTCCGCGACTATAGACTGGACATCTTTCTCTAGCTTCGGATTTCTCTTCGAGAAGAGCTCCAAGTTTATAGCTTGAGGCTCATTGATCGGCTTTCCTATCTCTGAAACAATGTAGCAGGCCGTCTGTTCAATTTCAGGGTAATCTTTGTTGATTTGGGTGACTATCTTGTTCGCGAGAATGTTGTATATCTTGCCGGTGTGGCTGATCGGATTCTTGCCGGCAGTCGCTTCAAGTGTCATTGGGCGAAAAGGAGTGATTATTCCATTCGCGCGATTGCCTCGTCCAACCTGGCCGTCATCACCGTGTTCTGCGCTAGTTCCTGTGACAGTAAGATAATATAATTTCTTTGCATAATTATCAGCAGTGTTCACTCTAATTGCGACCTTCATCTTGGTGTAACGGCTAGCAACCTTCTCGGCAATGTCCTTGATTATTTCTTTGACTTCCTCATAGCCTCTCTCGTCCTCCACGTATTCCGAGATAATTGCGCAGGCTATCGTGAGATTTAACTGATCGCGCCGTCGGACTCCCATGACTTTGATATCTTCCCCAATCGCAGGATGAAGACGCTTGACTTCAGAAGAATTGAGCTCTTTTTCCACGTTGAGAACGATATTTTCCGTTTCTGTATTTGGACCATACCAAACACCAAAGCTAGTATCGTTGGCTAGCGGAATATCGTCTTCAAGATCATAATTCTGCACAAGATCTACGCTTCCAGGTCTGATTTTTGTTGCGATTTGAAAGTGTTTGTCGACATCCAAAAAGTGCATGTCTTTTTTGAGCCAGCTTTTGGTTGTTTCCTCAGCAATTTTTTGTATTGGAATCTTGCGACCATCAATTTCTGAAACCGCCCTTCCTACCAGGAGAAGGTAAATTGGTTCGATAATTTTGCCTCCTCCGAACCAAGCTTCCGCCTGACCACCGACTAGAACACACTTGTCCACGTTATGGTGATATATTCGGCCAAAATTTTCAAGATAATACTGGCAAAGACCAATGCTTAGCTCCTCAGAAGCACGATCGGACAATGTGTCCGGATGGCCCTTGCCCTTTCGTTCAACAAATTCTACAGGAAAGCGTGAAACGGGAGAAGAGTTTTCGAAAGTAATCTCTAGATTCAACATGCTATGACCGTTGTATTGCCAAGCTTTGCCCGTAAGGCCTTTTAATCGTTTCCAGCAGGTAATACTTGCAGCTCAAAAGAATTCCTATAGGAATATTCTGAGCAATCCAGCATTAATAGGAACTTTCAGAAGTAATTGAAGTTGCGGTGATCATACATTTCATTCAAAGTTGAATGCGCACTAACAGGCATCCACTCGCGTTCAGAGAATCTCGTGAGAACAAGTCGTGACTATGATCGTGGTAGGACGACTGAGGACGCCCTAAACCTTGCGTTCGAAAAAGACGCAAAAGATCTGTTGACCCTTGAAGAGGCTTTTAGTTTTACTCGACTTTCTGACGGCCAGCTTCGCTGGCAAGATTTCATACGGCCTTTTTCGGAATCTGTTTCTGGTTTGGAAAGCGGGGCTGATCTCTCTAGATGGTTTGATACAAATACGTTCTACAAGAAACCGACTGTGACTAAGAAGTTGAGCACGGATGGCTCTTTCGTTGACCTGAAAAAATATTCTGGGGATGAACATAGGGAAAACGCAAATCGAAGCTTAGCTCTTCCTGGTCCTTACACACTCGCGTCTCTTGTAGACGACCAATTTTACAACTCTAGGGAGGAGCTAGTTCATGAATTTGCTAGAGTGCTCAGGAATGTCATAGATCATCTTTCTAAGAGTGGATACTCTCATGTTCAGATCAATGAGCCTTCGCTAGTTTACCAATATGGTGAGTCCGCTTTGAACAATGGGAAGAATCTCGCGGCATTTACTTCGGCTTTTATGCAAGAGCTCGGCAACTTGAAGCTAAATGTAACGCTTCACACCTATTTTGGCGATTGCTCTCTAATCTTGAAAACTCTATTGAGCCTCCCCGGCATTTCTACGATTGGGGTGGATTTCACACAAACTCCAATTGACAATCTTTCTTCCCTTGAATTTGACGGCAAGGGACTGGGCGTAGGATGCGTTGATGCTAGGAGTTCTTTGGTGGAATCCCCGGAATGGATTTCCGAGTTCTGCTCGGTTGCCTTTAGGTCATTAAAGCCCTCGGGTCTCTTGATTCTCCCCAGTTCAGACCTAAAGTATCTTCCCAGAAAATACGCGGATCAGAAAATTCAGGCGATAGGAAATGCCGTCGAGATAGTCGGAAGGAATCTTGCAAGAGAAGAAAACTGAGAGTGAATTACGATGACATCTAAACAATCAGAGAACCAAATTTTTCCAACTCAGGAAATAGGAAGTATCGCCAAACCTAGCTGGAGAGTAAAAGGAGTATCGGACGATGCGAAAATTACCTCGAAGGATATTGCTGAAGCGGTAGAATGGGGAAAGAAACTTTCTGTTCCAAAGTTCGAAGAACTCGTTGAGCTGCTAAAGTCGCGAGAAAAATCTAGTAGCCCCCCAAGTGATAAAGAGAAGGAGTTAATCCGCGATTGGTCTGTCCGCTATGTTCTTTCTCTTTTCGAAAATGCGGATCTTGACCGCGTGTACTCTGGAGAACAATGGAGAGTCGAGATGTACGAGCATCTTGTCAGAAATATCCAGGGGTTTAAGCTTCTAGGATCTGTTCATTCCTTTGACTACAAGTACTTCACTAAAGGCGCAATCGTTGGTGAGCCGAAATATGTTCATCCAATTCATCTTGACGAATTTGAATTTGTGAAATCCTCTACGGACCGTAAAATCAAGGTTCCTATCACTGGGCCCTACACCATTGTCGATTGGTCATTCAATGAATACTACGAGTCAAAGGTCAGAGAACAAAATGCGAGCTCAAAGCGCTTGGATCTTCGCACAATGTCTTTCGAGGCACGGCGCGAGTTCATTTTAGCTCTTGTAGAGAACGCTCTAAGACCAGAAGTCGAAAATCTGATTCGGCATGGAGTCGAATGGATTCAGATCGACGAGCCTGCGATTACTACGCGGCCGGACGAAGATGAGATGGAGCTCTTCGTCGAAGCCACAAACGAGCTGACGAGAGGATTTACCGGATGCGTGTTTAGTGTTCACAACTGCTACAGCGATTACAAGCTATTAGCTCATTATTCACCAGATCTCAAGAACGTGTCTCAGCTTGCATTGGAATTCGCAAACAGAGACGGATCTAACCTTGGACTTTCGCAGCAGGAGAGGAGGGGATATTCCGACCTGCAGTTCTTCGAAGACGAAGGCTACACCGGAGGGTTTGGTCTTGGGGTCCTACACGTCCATGATTATTCAGGCAAACCTGGTAATGGAGCTCGGTTGGAAGGAAGAAACATTATCGAAGCACCAGAGCTTGTTCGCGACCGGATTCTAGCCGCGGCAAAGATTCTAAAAAATCCCTCGCGTATCTCAGTTAATCCGGATTGCGGCCTAAGGACTCGGAGCTGGACTGTGACTTTCGAAAAACTAAAGGCGCTAGAAGAAGGAACGAAATTAGCTAGGGCTGAGGTCAAGTGACAGGATGCCAAAGAAACAGAACTTTCCCTCGACGACGGTAATCGGAAGTTACCCCGTGTTCATTCCACAAGCTCTGTTGACTCAACATGCGGCTTTTTCAGATGAAGTGGAAGACCCGGTAGAATCAAGCATTCAACTTAGTGTTCGGGATTTTTTGAGCGCTGGGATAGAATATCCTTCGACCGGTCAAACGCGAGATTCGTTCATTCGAATATTTTTGGATCCTGAATACGTGAGCGGGATAGAAAAACACGGCTCGGAAACAATAGTGACCGCGAAAATCGCTAGACGAAAGCCAATAAGACTTGCTGATGTTCGGACAGCAAAGGAAACTATTCCGGCTTACTATGGACTAAAAGAGCCAGTGACCGACCCATATACTCTTGCCAGAAACTGCAGGGTGCAAGGAGCTACGTATGACAATCTAAAAGATCTGACATACGCTATTGCAAGAGAAATTGTCAGACCCGAGCTCGAGTCCATTCAAGAATACGTCGACTATCTACAGGTGGACGCGCCCTATTTCTCGGTAGAGCCGTTCAAAGATTACATTGTGGATCTCTACGAAGAGATGCTTTCCGGACTAAAGGTTCCGATTGTGCTTCACGTTTGCGGAGATACTTTCAGCGTATTCCGAGAGCTCACGAAGCTAAAGGTTGATGTCATTAGCTTAGACTTTACATCGAGCGATAGATTAGCAGATGAAATCGCTCTTCGAAATTTTGACCAACAGATCGGCCTTGGTTGTGTTAGCACTAGCAGTCCAATTGTAGAACCAGTAAAGACAATTTCTGACGTAATCAGGCGCGTAAGTTCAAAGGTGGGAGAAAACAGGATCCGTTTTATTCATCCCGCGTGCGGCGAGCGAGGACTTTCGTTGGATGCAGCGTATCAAAAGAACGTGAACCTTACTCTCGCTAGAAACGAGGTTTATCTTGGCGAGCCTCAAGCGGCGCATAGCGTCTCTCTCGAGGAGAGCGAATACGACCCAAACGGATACTTTCTTGTCCAGGTTGATAATCAAGAACAACAAATTGTAGTTTCATTCAACTCTTACGATCACCTGCCACTTGTTAGATTGCAATCAAGCAGTGGAGAGAAACTGATCTCGGCCATCATTGACAACAAGATAATCAGCGATACGGAATATGGAAAGCGCCACCTTGGTTATGTCGGATACGAGATAGGAAAAGCAGAGACCGCACTTCGAAATAAGCTCCCGTATAGACAGGACAGACCGCTCAGCCTTCCCGGAATCTACTAGTTTTGATTCGTAGCGATCGTGAAAAAGAGGGATCGATACTTCTATGCGTTTATCGGATTTAGCACGATCGGGCCACTTTATTCGAATCGTCGAAGTCTTTCCGCCAGCAATCCCATCTCCGGAAGATCTAAAATCGATTCAAAAATTCGACCTCAATCTTCGTTTTGATAGATTGGTACAAGCACTCATCAGGACGGAGCCTTTTACTGACGCGTTTTCACTACCTGAGCTGAAAGACGGGAATCGGATCCATCTCAATTCGGTAGGAATCGCTACCGAGCTCAGGAGACGAACCGGCAGTGCTGTGATCCCAACGATCACGCTTCGCGACGCTAACAAGCATAACTTGCTCGGCATGATTACGTATGCGCTGTTCGCTGGAATCGAAAACATATTGTTCGTGCGCGGCGATCCTTATGGCGATAACAAATTCAAAGACCCCAAAAATGTCTATGACATCGGCAAAGTTTCTAATCTAATTTCTACTGCAAGAAAGATGGAGAGCCACATAACATCAGAACATCCACTTTGCATTCTTTCCCCAATAACTCTAGCAAAATCAAATGATGGCTCCTATTTGAAAACAGTGAAGGAAAGGGAACTTAGCGGCGTTGACATATTCTTGGGCGAACAAATGTTCGAGGATTTGGATGCATATCTAGCTAGGGTCGAAGCGATTAGAAAGTATGGAATCCAAAAGCCGATAGTCCACAGCATATTTCCCCTAAAGGACGATGAGGATGCCGCGAGCCTCGTGCAAAAGTTCGGTTGGGGCATCACAGATTTCGAGCTGGCTAATCTGAAGAAAGGAGGTTCGCGATATGGTCTTGAAATGGCTAGAGAGAGATACCGCTCCCTGCTTCGCCACAAAGACCTTGTTCAAGGTGTATCAGTCTCAACGCGAGGTAATCCTGAGGTAGCGCGTTACATCTTTCGTTGAGACCGCTATGAAGTCCTGTAGAACTTCTATGTGGCAGATTTTTCTAACGGTCTCGAGAGTAAGCATTTCTCCGCTCTAAACGCTGGTCGTAGAACTAGTAGCCATAATTCTGATTCGCGCTCGACAAGTTATATCTAGAAAGTTGATTTCGGAGTGCTCTAAACGGATGCGATAATTACGAATCCAAATCATTCTCCCTCTATAGCTCGTCGATTAGCTCTAGTCTCTCTTGTTTGTGCCATGCTTTCGCTCTTTTTGATCCCTCTCGCGCTCGAATCCAATGCCGCAGGAGGTCTTAACCAGGATTCGGCCAGTGTTTATAGCTCTCTTGGTTCTTCGTTTTATGACCCATATTATCAAATGAATGTTCCTGAGGTCGCGCAAGGAGCCAGTCTGACAGTCATGGTGAGTTTCACTCCGTCAAATTCCTGCCCAAAGGTGGGCTGCAATATGTCTGTTGGGTTTGCGTTTGATACGGTACCGAACTACACGACAAGCGCTTCAGGATACACCAATGCATCAAACGCTAATCCCTCTAACACGTTCACTGCACTGCCGAACCAACCATACGTTCTCAGCTTTTCCGTAACAGCGCCCACTACCGCTTCCAACTTCTATGTCCATCAATACCAAGTTGATATCGTAAATTATGCACAGGCGAATAATAGTACTTCTTCGGAAGATTTGCTCGATTCACTTTACGGAAAGGTAGCCATCATATCGCCCGCTCAACAGAGCTACTGGTTTGCGAACAAGAATCTGACCACTATGGCGAGCGCCTACTCTGGCGTTTTCTCAAGCGTTCTATCCTCCCCCAATAGTTATCACTATTCGCAGACTGTAAGCTTCATTACCCAATCGACAACGTCAGCGAGCAAGGCGAGCACTCAGTATAGCGAGGGGAACTTTGCTGCAGCCAACTCTTCAGAAGTCCTTGCTTTGAGCCAATACCAGCAAGCGGTTTCATCATACCAATCGGGGGCGAGCTCCCTTGATAGCGCGAACAATACTTATCAATCGTTAGTGCCTTATGGTGCACTCCTACTAGGGATTGGCGCCCTAATAGCTGGAATAGGGTTGGCGATTGGCGCATTCCGAAAAAGCGCTTGAGCGAAATAGACTGCAGATAGTACGGCTCAAAACATTCGCTTTGTTAGAGCGAAGATCCTAGAGAAAGCAAAGATAGCCAAATGTTTCTCTATGGCATACCAATCTTTGATTCGAAACGATCTCTCCCACAGACTTGTTGATTAGCTATTAGTCACCCGCCGAAGACATATTCAGGGAAACAGCAGCCCGGATGAGATCCTTAAAGGCGGCTTCGTTAATGCTTTCCCCTTCATGGATGTCGATGGCGCGCCTGACAGTCCCGGGCTGGGTGAACAGGTGAGAGGGATCCTCCAGCGATGCGCCTTTGGCAAACGTCATCTTCACGTGGTCCTTGTAAACTTCACCGGTGCAAATCATCCCGTTGTGATACCAAACGGGAATTCCACTGGGGTTTGACGGTTTCATCCATTTTCTCTCTTCGACGACTTCCGGATCAGCCTCCTTGATGAGCTGGCGTATCTTCGCGAGCGTTCTCCCCCGCCAGTCGCCCAGCTCGTTAATTCTCGCATCTTTCAGCTGAGACGGAGACGAGTCTTTCTGCGTACCGCTCCTCTTCATAATTCCTCATTCCTTTTCTAGTACGGGCGCCGTCAATAGCGCGCCAGCTGCGAGATCTGAATCAGGTTGCCGCAGGTGTCCTTCAGCTTGGCAATGGTCGAGCCAGTCACCGTGGTAGGCGGCATGGTGAACTCGGCACCGCGAGCCTTGATCTGCTCGTAGTCGCCCTTGATGTCGTTTGTAAAGAACATGATCGCGGGCTGGCCCTGCTGAAACATGGCCTGCTGATAGGCCTTGGCCGCAAGATTGTCGTTCAGCGCCAGCTGAAGCTCGATGCTGTCCGGGTCCTCAGGTGGGGCCACCGTCAGCCAGCGATACGGCCCGTTGCGGAAATCGGTCTTCTTGGCAAAGCCCAGCACCTTGGTGTAGAAGCGCAGAGCCTTTTCCTGGTCGTCCACGTACACGCTGATCACTTTGATTTTCACTGCTGTTCACTCCATCTTGTCATGTTCGTGTCTGACGCATTGATCTTTACGTCCATGCCGTCGAAGCTGTGATGTCGAGTAATTGAACCCTTGCCTAAACAAATTACACAAAAGAGAAGAGACGAATAAAATGAGAGTGGGTGGCTAACGAGTCCACGATAGGAGAACAAGCATTGATTAGCTCGGCGTGAAAATATTGCGCTCCTTGATTTCCGAGAGCGCGTCTTGGCGCCGATATTATGACGGTAACGTATCGTACAAGAGGCTGCAGGAATCAGGTTGCATGTTTTCTTGGAAAAAAGTTTTTACCATCAGATTGGCGTTCAAATCAACCCCTGCCGCATGCGCGCGCGCAGGTAGGTGATTGCGAAGGTCGATAGACAAAAACGAGTCAAGAACAACAGTGGAATAGTCGAGTACCTGTGGCTCTTTCGCGCGCTTTATCAGCTACACCCAAACAACTCTGACAAAATAGGAAATATGTGCCCCGGCTCTGACACAGACAATCATCGGATTAAAGCAGTTAATGCCTATCCTACTATCAGCTCTTCAACCGGGGCATCCAAGAAGCATTTTGGAATAATGCAACCTGTCTCACATCTGGGTAAACCT
>JARCRS010000087.1 GCA_029850555.1 archaeon
CTACTCTTCTTTGCCCCCCTAGCCGCCATAATACCTCTTTTGATCGGAGGGTTATCGATCTTAATTGCCTACGCTGCAATATACATTGGAATCGTGGAGATTGGCAAGGGACAGATCACTTTCTTGACTCCGACGCTCACAACGCTATTGATGCTCGGTCTTGCAGTAGACTATTCAGTTCTTCAGCTACGTAGAACAAAGGAGGAAAGAATCAACGGCAAGTCGAAGGAGGAAAGCATCACGACTTCTGTTAGATGGGCCGGAGAAGCAGTCCTGACTGCTGGTATCACTGTTATTGTTGCTTACGTCGTCATGGCAGTAGCCAATGTCCCAATTTTCAGTGACGTCGGAACTGCAATTGCTCTTGGAGTCTCGATATTACTTCTTGCTTCAATGACGCTACTTCCATCGCTTGAATTATCTCTTGGTGACAAATTATTCTGGCCCAGCCTGCGCTCTCGAGAGCATCAATCAAAGCCTAGTATCTTGGAAAAAATCTCAAACAAGACGCTAAAGCACAAAGTCGCGATTGCAGTAGTGATCACTCTTTTTGCAGCTGGCGCGGTTTATGGCACAGCTAGCACCCCCACCGGAGTAGATTTCCTAAAACTCATTCCAAACTTCCAAAGTAACCAGGGTCTTAGCGTGATCACAAGTAGCATGGGAAGCGCTACGATTGCACCAACAGTGATACTCGTGACTACCCCCACCCCAATAGTTTTTGGTCATAATGAATTCAATCAAACTTTGCTCAACGAAATTGAACTAATTTCTTCTAGCGTAGCCAGTTCTTCCGGAGTTACGAGTCTCACTAGCCCAACCAGGCCGTATGGCGAGCCATTCAATTATTCTTCGATCCAAAACATGTCAGAGCCGCTGTACTCTCAATATTTGAGTGGGATGACCTCGCAAATTGGAAAGGACAACAAGACTGCCCTCATCCTGGTCGGTCTTTCTAGCTCATCAGAAAGTGCAAGTGCAGTCAACTCTCTTTTGAAAATAGAGTCCAAAGTGAACTCTCTTTCGCTAGGACCAAACAAAGTGTACTACGGTGGCGATACGCAGGGAACCTATGATAGCCAATCTTTCATAAACGGGATCCTGCCGGAAGTTTTGATCATACTTGCCGCAGCAGTTTACGTCATTTTATTTTTGCAGCTTCGATCCGCCTTTACTCCTCTAAGACTAGTATTTACAATCCTTTGCAGCGTCGCCTTTTCTCTAGCTCTCCTCTCAGTGAGCTTCTACTATGTGCTCAACCTCCCAATATTCGACTTTGCGCCCTTGTTTGTAGTCGTGACTATGCTCGGCGTCGGCATTGATTATGACATATTCTACGTAACCAGGATTAGAGAAGAAGTACTAAATGGCAAAACAGATCATGAGGCAATAAAAACTGCCACCTCAAAGGTATGGGTAACAGTTCTAGGTCTGGGTCTAGTTCTATCAAGCGTCTTTGGGTCATTACTTTTAACCGGGATTGGATTGCTTCAAGAGATTAGTCTTGCAGTCTCTGCAGCCGTTATAATCGATATATCGGTTGTTATCCTGTTTTTCGTCCCAGCTCTTATGGGGATCGCTGAGAGGTTCAACTGGTGGCCATCCAAGCTTGGGAGAAGAGGGAGCTCAACAGAGGGTGCTCCGACTCCTTCAGAACCAACAACAGCAGAAGTAGTGCCTTAAACCTGAGACTAAGAGATCCAAAGTGCAATGTGCCCTAGAGTAACTCAGAACTACAAGAAAGAGCTTAGGCAAAGAATACTACGGGCTGCTTACAGCGAATTTTGCAGGAAGGGGTATGATAAGACAAATCTTGATGATGTGGCAGAAAGTCTTGGGATAGCGAGGGGAACGATTTACCTCTATTTCAGATCAAAACGGGAGATTCTGAATGCAATTTCAACCGCGAGTCTAGCAAGATTATCTCGCATTTTGAAAGGTCATGATTGGACTAGAGGTGATATTGCATCAACCGCCCGAGCATTCTATCGGGAAACCAAGGCTGGCCTCCCCAAGGGAAGCGAGAAAATGGACATTGAAATGATGGCGGAATCTACAAGAAACCCGAGCTTGAAAAAACATAGACTAGCTGAAAGTAGACGTGTGCAGCAAATCATTGTGAATTTTATAGAAACGCAATTTGGTGAGCAAATCTCTCAAAAAGAAATAGAAATTAAAGAAATTGTAATCGGAGCCATTGCTCTCTACTATGGAATGGAGATGCTGCGACTCCAGGGATATACAAATCAAGAGATTGAAGATTCTTGGGCGAGAACTTTGCCTCTCATTATTTCGGGCATAACAAAAACTAACAAGAGGAAAGTGTAGACCAAAGCTTTCAATTTTTTGCGCGGTTTATGGTCTAGTTTACTTTCCCTTTTGGAATATTTTGAGATAGCGTTGAAGAAATCATAGGGGTTTTCTGTCTTATTCTTGATTTTTCAATTCTTATCCCGCGAATTCCAACAGTCATTCCTACGAGAGATAGAAACACAAAAGCAAGTTGTGAGTAGGTCACATTGTTAAATTGAACAAGCGGAATAATAGTTTGCCAGTTCAATGGAGTTACAAATTCAGACACGAGGAAAACTGCCATGCTTCCAATAGCAAGAAACTCCCAGCGCAAAATATGGGACCCCTTTGGTCTAAAATTCTTTGCCAAGAAGTACAGGCTAAATCCCACAGCATCAGC
>JARCRS010000088.1 GCA_029850555.1 archaeon
CCTAAGCAAATCCTTTCAATACACTTTGGGGAGTGGTTCGAGAAAGAAGATCCTAATTAGGAGTGTCAGAGAAATGCTCTACCATTTGATTGAAGAAGAATTACAACACAGGGGAGAACTGAACGCTTTATTATGGCAAGATGATATTGCGCCTCCAGTGACTAGTTGGTTCGAATGGAAAAAGAAAACTGACGTTCCTGGATAATCCTCCTAGCGGTGTTAGGGCATATAAATTATCAGACCCCAGAGAAGCTTTCCTTTTCTAAAGCAAACAAAGATTCAACAAAAAACAATGGCAGACTAGTCTTAACTTTGCTTCTATCCATTTCTTCATAAAGAACATCACAAAGTGAAACTTCCACGGAAGCATCTATAGGGTCAAACCGAATAGGCAAAGTGCTTCGGCATTAATTTCAATGAATAAATAGTCCGAATCGACTTTAAGTTACTCAAAATTACGACTAGTAATCTCATTGAAAGCAACTCTAGCACTTATTGCATCCATCATAATTGCATACTTTCTTGAATACTCTTTCTTTTCAGTATCTCAAATAGTCTCATATTTGGCGTTCAGCACAAGCAGTCTTCTTGGAGGAAAAATCTGGACACTTGTTACGGCGCTCTATGTTCACGTAAGTCTACTACATCTATTTGGAAACATGCTTTTCCTGTTCATTTTTGGCGCTGCGCTGGAAAGAGAAGTTGGAGGAAAGAAAACAATTGGGCTATTCTTCCTAGGCGGAGTTCTCACTTTTCTTATCGGAATTCCCTTTTATCCAATAAACACCCCCTTAGTAGGAGCTTCGGCTGCAATCTTTACTCTTGCCGGGGCAATCATGTTGATCCATCCGACAAAGCTCACAGTTGTGATTCTGCCAGTCGGCCTAGTCGCAATTTTATTCTTTCTCCTGAATCTTTACGATATTTCAATTAATGCGGGCGGGAACGTAGCATATTATTCGCATGCGATCGGATTTTTGATAGGCATCCCATTTGGAGCAATGTGGAGCAAACATCCTTGGAAGAATTTGGGTATAACGATGCTCATGCTTTTAGTCTTTGTCGCGGTCGTGTTGGTAATTTACCTTCTTCTGAAATTATTGTAGACTCGGACTCGAACGCAATACTCTTATTCATGAAGGCTAAATCGAAATTCCCAAAGTAAAGGACAGGAAATATCTTTTGAGCGAAGAAAAAAAAGCAAATAGATTTGCAAAGCTTCTCGTGGCGATAGATGGCTCGGAAATGTCAGATTACGCTCTAAATCTCGCGATTCACATAGGGGAAGCTTTTTCTTCCAAAGTTGATCTGATCTACGTTTACGCTCCGTCTTTTCCTCCTCCTGTCTCTAGTCCGCTTTATGACCCCCTGTCTGTCGGCCCTGTCCTGAGCCCAGTACCCGAATGGCAAGCACAGGAGATTCATAAGAACGCACGAAAAGACGGGGCACTGGTCGAACAGAGGAAAAAAGTTGTTGAAGAAAGGGGGCTAGAATGCATTGCAACCTCTCTTGAATCTGAAGACGTCGCCGGAGAGATAATGAAGCTCGCAAGCATCGGGGCGTACAGTTTGATTGTTCTCGGCAGCAGGGGGCTCTCAGGACTACGTAGTCTAATTTTAGGTAGCGTATCTAAAAAAGTCGCAAAAGAAGCAAAGACCTCGGTCCTGGTTGTGAAAAATAAAGTTGAGGGTCTGCCTAAGATATTGGTTGGATACGATGGGTCTGAAGAAGGAAAAGAGGCACTTTACGCTGCGGCCGATATTGGAGTGCGATTCCATGGAGAAGTCGATCCGATCGGAGTGGTTTCAATACCCATCTCGCCTGAGGGGATGGTGATCCCAGATAGCGTTTCGAAATGGGAGAAAGAAATGGTCGATGATATTCGAGATGCAGTAGAACTTCTAAAGGAGCATGGCGTAACCAAATGCCAAGGAAAGACCGTGGATTCTTCTGACGTTACAAAAGGGATAATCGAGGAGGCCACAAGAGGATCGTATGATCTTATCGCAGTTGGAAACAGAGGATATGGTAGAATAAAGTCATTTTTCCTAGGAAGTGTGGCTGCCGGTGTGGCAGACAGCGCCAAGACAAACGTGCTAATAGTTAGACGATAACTAATGCTTTTTTCTGTATGGAAACAGATATGGCAAATTTGGTCTTTCATCCCAGTCAACATAACAGGTCTTGAGCTGAGTGTAGCACGCGAGACCGTACTTTGATCCTTCTGCTCCTATGCCTGTTTGTCTAAAACCAGTGTGCGCCCCTTGAAACTGTTCTGGGCCGACCTGATTAATGTATGACTCGCCAAATTTGATTTTGTGCATGGCTTTGAAAATTCTTGCGCTGTCTTTTGTAAAGACATACGAAGATAGTCCGAAGATTGAGTCGTTGGCATAATCAATAGCTTTGTCAAACGAGTCTACTTCCATGATCGGCGCGACAGGTCCAAAGATTTCCTCTTGAATCAATGGTGACTTTTGGTCGTTGTCTTCGACGATGGTGGGCTTGTAGAACCAGCCTTTTCCTTTCGGCTCCGATCCGCCAATGATTATTTTGTCCCCTTCTTCCCGGGCCCTCTCTACAAAGCTTTCAGTAGTTTCCCTCTCCTTTTCAGAAATCATTGGACCGAGATCTGTCTTTGAGTTGAAAGGATTTCCTATTCTGAGTGAAGCCACGGCTTTTGCAAACGCGGAGACGAACTTGTTCTTTACTTTCTCGTCAATGTACATTCGCTCAGCGCAGATACATGTCTGACCACAATTCCAAAACCTTGCCCACACAGCGCATTTAAGAGCCCAGGCCATGTCAGCATCATTCCAAACTATGAATGGAGCTTTTCCGCCTAGTTCAAGGATAAGCTTTCCGACGTGACCTGAAGCACTTTCCATTATCTTCCTGCCTGCCTCTGTACTGCCAGTCATTGTCACTAGTCCAGTGATTTTGTTTGTTACCATCTCATCCCCAACTTCAGAGCCTGCGCCCGTAACTAGATTCAAAACTCCCTTGGGAAGTCCCGCCTCTTCTGCAAGTTTGACTAGTTCAATAGAGCTAAGGGGAGTATTACTCGACGGCTTTGTAACCAAAGCATTTCCCGTAATCAACGCTGGAGCTAGTTTGCGTGCTACAGTGGCGGAAGGAAAGTTCCACGGGGTGATTGATGCGACCACGCCTATTGGAAGCTTGAGTATCATTATTGTCTGCTCAGGAAAATCGCTTGGAAGTACATCACCTTCAATTCTGCGAGCGAACTCTGCATAATATTGAAAGTTCTCAGCTGCGCCATCAATTTCAAGTCGAGATTCATAGAGGGGCTTGCCCTGCTCGGAAGTCAGAATTCTTGCTAGTCTTTCACGGTCTCTTCGAATGAGTTCCGCAATTTTAAACAAGAACTTTGCTCTCTGAAGGGGGGATAGATCTTCCCACTTTCTCTGAGCTTTCTCCGCAGCCTCGAGGGCACCTTTGACTTGTTCCTTTGAAGCCTTTGGTACTTTTGCAAAGACCTCCTCGGTCGCAGGGTTTATCACTTCAAGTGTTTCTTCTTTTTCCGAATCGACCCAGTCACCATCAATATACATCTTGAATCTCTTTATCTGTGAACGCGAGCCGGACCTAGGAGATTTTCTTGAAACACTGATCAAAGCCAATTTCTTTCCTCACTGCCTCTGATATTATCCAAAAGCAGGTCAATCTAAATAATATTTCATTTAAGCACGAAAATGATAGTTATTCAGCGTGAGCCCTGAATTCTTTTAAACCTCGAAGAGAGTCAAAAAGAGCGCAACTAAAGAAAAAAGAGTGGTGTTACGAGAAGTAAGCTTTCCCAGTGCAATTTCTGATAATCGGCCTCTCGCTCTTTGCTAAGAATGAGAAAGTGTCATTAGCTGTGAATGAAGGAAACAGACGTGCTGAAAAATAAGATTGAATTTGAAAAATATCGAAAACTAGCCGAGTATGGTCGTAAATACAAACGAACGATAATCCTCATGCTGGTTAGTGGAGTCGCGCTAACGGGATTACAAGTAGCTATACCACTGCTCATAGGAAATGCTGTAACCGTCATACTCGCAAGCAAGAGTCCAATCCAAAGCGTACTTGTGGTGTCTCTCGAAATCATAGGCTTGAGCGCGACGTCGGCTGTCTTTCAATTCAGTCTTGGGTACGGTGGGCAGTACCTGGGGCAGAAGGTAATCTATGACATGCGAAACAAACTCTTCGTCGCAATCCAAGGTCAGTCATTTAGCTTTCACGACAAGAACCAGACTGGACAGCTTATGGCAAGAGCTACAGGGGACGTTGAGGCAGTTCGCCGATTTCTTGCATTTGGCTCTGCACAGATACTAGGTCAGGTACTGTTGATGATCGGAGTATTAATCGCATTCTGGTTTCTTAATGTGGAATTTGCTTTAATTGTCACTCTAATTCTACCGGTATTAGTTTACACTGCATGGAGATTCAGCCAGACCCAAGCTCCGTTCTGGAGGCAAGCAAGAATCAATTATGGCAACATCAATTCTGTTCTCCAAGAAAACATAACAGGCATGAGGATCGTGAGGGCGTTCTCTGCTGAAAAGAAAGAAATTCAAAAGTTCAATGCTGTGAACACAGAGTATCGCGATGATTTAGTTGGGGCGGCAAAGATACGGGCCTTCTATACTCCTCTTCTGACCTTAGTGATAAGCCTCACTCTCGCCGCATTATATTTCGCCGCAGGAACCCAATCGCTTTCTCTATCTTCTAGCGCGATTCTGATAGGAGAAGCAACTTCTGCAACATTTCTGATCGGGCTCTTACAAGGACCAGTTAGATTTCTTGGACAGTTGATTTTGATTTTTCAAAATGGAATGGCGGGCTTTGAAAGAGTGCTTCAGATTACGGATGCTTCGGTCGAGATAGTAGATCGGCCTACTGCAAAGGATCTCAGAAGCGAAGATATCAAGGGCGAGATAAGATTCGAGAATGTGACATTCGGCTATGGAAAGAACAGCTCGATCCTGAAGGGAATCAGCCTCGAAATAAGGCCGGGCGAGATTGTTGCATTCCTAGGAGCAAGTGGTTCAGGAAAGACGACACTCGCGAACCTTGTCCCACGATTTTATGATGTATCTAGCGGCAGAGTTCTGGTTGACGGGATCGACGTTCGCGACATCAAACTCAAATCACTGCGTTCAAACATAGGACTTGTAAGTCAGGATATTTTTCTATTTTCAGCTAGTGTCAGAGCAAACATAAGCTACGGGAGATGGAATACTCCTCTTGAGCAGGTGATCAAAGCCGCAAGGATTTCGCGCGCCGACGAGTTTGTTGATCGCCTTCCTGATAAGTATGAGACCCTTGTAGGAGAAAGGGGAATCACACTTTCAGGTGGTCAAAAGCAAAGAATTGCAATAGCGCGAACGATCATCACTGATCCAAGAATTCTAATTTTGGACGACTCGCTCTCGAGCGTGGATGTGGAAACAGAATACGCAATTCAAGATGCTCTAAAGTCTGTGGTTCAAGGACGAACCACGATTATGATAACGCAGAGGCTCTCCACACTGCGTCTTGCTACGAGGATTATTGTCTTTGATGATGGAAAAATAGTCGAAGATGGTAAGCACGATGAGCTGCTGTCTTTGAACGGAACGTATTCTAGGTTGTACTATTCTCAGCTCGCACCCCAAGAGAGGTTGAGTAACCAACAGGAAGAGGAAGCGAAGCTACCTGAAACATCAAGCCAGATTTTGAGGTGAATTTCACTTTATGACTATTGCGGGTAACTTAAACAAGGAAGATCCAGGAGATCGCAAATTTAGAAAATACAGTGATAGAGTACTCGTAGGTCGTTTAATTTCATACATGCTTGTATACAAAAAAGATCTATCCATCGTCGTTGGTTCGCTAATCTTTGCCGCTGTAGTGGGTGTCATTGGCCCGTACTTACTCGCGATTGTCGCCTTGCATGACCTTGTCTCTAGAAATTTCTTTGGACTTGACGGTGTGGTTGGGGCGGTTGGAGCTTATGCCGTGCTCTATCTCTTTGGCTATCTTTCAGACAACCAGAGAACATACCACATGCAGATTATGGGTCAGAATATAATACAAGACCTTAGGCGCGATTCGTTCGCAAAACTTCAGGATCTTTCGCCTTCGTATTATTCCTCGCGAGAGACAGGACGAATTATGTCATACATCACAAACGATGTCGATGCGCTCTCTGATTTTGTGACCTTTCAGCTACCCCAGGTCCTTGCTGGGCTTATTTTAATTATCACCATCGTTCCGACAATGCTTTACTTCAATTCGACTCTGACTATTGTATCGTTTGCCGTAATACCTCCTCTTGTCTTAGTTACACTTGCCTTCCAAGGAAAGATTCAATCGAGCTTTGTAGAAACGCGAAAGAAGATTGCAATAGTGACTTCTAAACTCCAAGAGGGAATCGCTGGAGTCAAAGTTACCCAATCCTTTACCGAGGAGGAGAGAGTAAGTCAAGATTTTGATTCAGTAAACCAAGACAACTTGGATACAAACCTTCGCGCGAACAAGCTCACTTCTCTCTTCAGTGCATTGATTCAATTAATTGAAGCAGGCGGAATAGCACTAGTAATTTGGTACGGCACGACGGAGGTGATCAGAGGTCAGATCACAGCTGAAATCGTTGTCGCATTCTTGTTATACATGAACTCATTTTTCACTCCAATCATTCAGCTAACTACATTCTACAATTCGTATCAGTCGGCAGTCACTGGACTAGATAGAGTGATTCAAGTGATGGATACCTCGGTTGATGTTCCGCCGCCAAAAGAGTCGAAGACAGGAATGAATGATTCAAAGGCAATTGAGATTGAGTTTGATCACGTGACCTTCGGATATTCCAAAGATACGCCCGTAATTAAGAATCTTAATCTTAGGATAAAGCCTGAAGAGGTGATCGCAATCGTCGGGCATACAGGAGCAGGAAAATCTAGCATAGTGAACCTTATTCTTCGCTTCTATGATCCGCAAGAAGGAAAAGTGACAATGAACGGGACAGACCTAAGAGACCTAGATTTCAATGAGTTTCGGGAAAAGCTCAGCCTAGTGCCCCAGGATCCATTTCTCTTTCAGGCAACAATATTTGAGAACATCCGATATGGAAACGAAAGCGCATCCGATCAACAGATAATAGATCTTTGTAAGAGGTTGGGTATTGATGACTTCATCAGTCGCCTGCCTGAAGGATACAACACTCTAGTCAACGAATCGGCTACAAACATGTCTATGGGACAAAAACAGATGATATGCTTTACACGAGCAATAATTCGCGATCCAAAGTTGCTCATCATGGACGAAGCCACTTCTGGTCTTGACCCGATAGCGGAACTCCAGCTTCAAAAGGCGCTGGGTATTGCTCTAAAAGGTAGGACTGCTATTATAATCGCCCACCGCCTCTCTACGATTCGACTAGCCGACAGGATAATAGTCATGCGTGATGGAGAAATCGCCGAACAGGGAAGCTTTACCGAGCTCAATTCTCGTGAGGACGGACTCTTTTCAAAGATGTACTCCATGCAGTTTGAAGTGAACCAAAGCAATTGAGCAGGGTGGGGTTTGGTTCTAGGACATTTCTTCATGGGTATTTTAAAGAAAGTATGTTCTGCGCATGATCGTTTAGGCTAGAGCAATCACCAAGGATACAATCCAACCCGGGGGAAGAGACTAGATTCAAAAGCGAGATAACTTGGCAATAGAGCTACGAAATGTAAAGGATGGGTCTGTGAATCAATTTGGGAGTCAGAAGACGGAAGAGCGAGCCAAAGAGCGGTAGCGAAAGAAAAAAAGGCGAAGATCAAAGAACATCATCCTCTTCGTTTGACAAGTCCCACACTGCGGTTGTTGAAGAACATGGAACCGAGGTGTTACTCATCAGATCAGATTTATCAAGGGAGCAATTTCCAGATTCGATCAAGGAGTCTCGGTACTCGAGATCTTTCATTCAGCACCAGAAAAGATTGGAAGAAAGCCAGAGCAATGTGACTGTCGACCATTTGCTGAAATCTTCGCTCGACCTTGATGACACGGCAAAGAAGAAAATCGAACAAGTCCGAGCTATCGGATCAAAGAGATTTGCGAGCGATCTGATCGAGCTTCTTGAATCAGCTTCGAAAGCTATCGAACAAAACGCAAACCTTCTCAAGATATTGAGGCATCATTTGGGACTGGGGTCTCACTCTTCCTCACCTCAGAGAAGTGAAGCAACGCCAGGTGATCAGAACACGTCGCCTACTCCTTGATTTCTGATAGTCTAAGCCGCTGCAAAACACAAGGAAGCCATCCTCTCCGATGAGCAGGTCTATTGATTAGGATTATTTTGAAGTAAGAATGTAGTTAACGTTAAATCGATCTTGTCATGCTCAGAAATACTAGAGTTTCTTGGCAAGTACTATTCCTCTACTTCAGAGAATTCGTAGTCTTCCTTCTCTTAGTAAACCAAATCTTGCTCGGCTTGCTCTTGTTTCGGTTTTCATAACTTCAGCGGATATCATTCAATCATTCTATTTTCAAAGGGTAATCGATATCTCCAGTGAAGGAAACGCAATCCCAAGAGCATTCTTTAGCATTGGCCCTTTGGGCTATGTGCTGTATGGCCCTGTTGAGTTTCTCGCAATATACGGAACTCTTACAATAATATGGCTCTGGGCCTCCTACCTGTTATGGTATCGAAAACATATTGTGGCGGCCCGCCATCTTTTCTAAGAACTGTCTAGTTAATCAGCTAAAACTGCAAATTTGCGACAGGAGAATTTCTCGCGGCACAGTGCTGGGGCCATTGTGCGGATTTACCCTATTCGTATGGGTGAATTATTCTTGGCCAAGCTCCTGAGCGTGAAAAAGTATTCGGGGTTCATTTTGCTTAAATTCGGCTTGCGAAGCTAGGTAGATTGTTATTACCTCTTCCTCCGGGATAATTGGTCAAACATGATTATGGTCCCCCTTGTGTCCGTATTCTATACATTAGCACTCTTCTCCTTTGTTGTAGCTGCCTACTACGGGTTTCGACTTAGTAGACTTACTAAGAAAGCTAGGGTGATGGTCATGGTCACAAAAGATGGCCCTGCCTCACTTGTTAGCGGGCTAGTCCTTCTTGCAGTCTCCCAAGTCCCTTATCTTCTCGCGGCTGCTCTAGGTACGAGTGTAGCCGATGAATTTGGCATCCCTGCAGGAATCTTACTTGTCGGGTCCGCCACAATGTTCGCCTGGGGATTTCATCGAATGTATGCAGTTTATTTGAACGAACGACTAAAAATGAATGTTAACAACGTGCTAGATGAATTGCTTGAAAAAGAAGCCAAAATCGACGAACAAAAGTTCCAAGGTCAGTACAAGTGATACTAGAGGAAGAGATATGGAGACAACAATAGAAGCAAATCTTGTCCAGAAGATCCTGGAACTTGACCACCGCGTCAGATTTGTTGGAATCATAAATGAGGAAGGGCAATTAATCAAAGGGGGAATGAGACAGGGGATGAACGCCCTCGAGCCAACAAAAAAGGACGAGGACAAACTATACCTGAAATGGTTCTTGATACAGGCAATGACTGATGAATGGAACAAATTCCTCGGTGATAAGATACTTCTTTACACAAGGCACGAAAAAATCGATATGTACGGGATTCCGCTTGGAAATTCGAGGATTCTTTTGGTCTCCGCGGAGCGAATTAGGGAGCCTCCTTTCTTCGGGGATCGGTTGCTAGAATTAGCCAAAGGAAACCGTCTCTAGCCTTTTAATCGAAAATCTAATCTTTCCTTCCCTATCTCATCAGGCTCAGCCAAAGCCATGCCAGATTCTCTTGCAAGAAACGCAATATTCTACTCCGATTTTGTTAAAGTCGATATGAGGGTTGGGGAAATAATCGAATGTCGAGATTTTGCCGAGGCAAGAAAACCCGCATATCAACTCAAAATTGACTTTGGTCAAGAAATCGGACTCAAAGATTCGAGTGCTCAAATCACAGTTCGCTACAAGAAGGAAGAACTCATCGGCAGGAAGATCATTGGAGTTGTGAACTTTCCTCCAAAGAAGATTGCAAACTTTACTTCAGAAGTTTTGGTATTGGGTGTTGAAGATAAAGAGGGTGCGATAATACTTCTAGAGCCAGAGAACCTGGAGGATGCAGGGCTGGGGTCGCGAGTGTATTGAATCTGAAAACGCGCTAGTCTAATAACGGTTCATCGAAGTATCTACTTCGACTGCCCAGGCGTCTATTCCACCTTCGAGGTTGCGCACTTTTTTGTAACCTATACCTCGGAGAAAGTCTGTTGCGCGCGCACTTCTTGCACCGGTGTGACAGTACATCACGAGCTCATCAGCCGTATCTAGTTCGCTGACTCGATCTGGGAGCTGCCCTAATGGAATAAGTGTGGAACCCTCAATATGGGCAATCTCGTATTCGTGAGGTTCTCTCACGTCAATTAATTTCACTTTTCTCCCGTTTTCAATCTCTGCGTTTAGTTCCTTTGGACCGACTACAGCAATGTCGGGAGCCTTTTCAATCCCACAAAACTGCTGATAATCAATTAGTTTGACGCTCGAAGGATCCTTAGAGCAAACCGGGCAGTTCGGATTCTTTCTAATTTTAAGCTCCTCAAATGTCATACCGAGAGCATCGTAGACAAGTAGTCTCCCAATCAAAGGCTCCCCTTTGTTTAGAATGAGTTTCACGGTCTCTGTCGCCTGGATCAACCCTACTAGACCAGGTAGGACTCCTAGCACTCCTCCTTCGGCACACGATGGAACTAGTCCTGGAGGCGGAGGCTTTGGATATAGACAACGATAGCATGGCCCCTTCTTTGAGTCAAACACTGTGGTTTGACCTTCGAAGCGAAAGATGCTTGCATACACGTTAGGCTTTCCTAGTTTGACGCAAGCGTCATTTGTCAAGTATCGAGTCGGGAAATTGTCGGTACCATCGACGATGATGTCGTACCCTTTAAAGATCTCAAGTGCGTTTTCGCTTGATAGAGGCTCTTCATAGGTTTTGATTATCGTGTTCGGATTCGCCTCATGGAGGCGCTGCATCGCAGTTTGGACCTTGGACCTGCCGACGTCCTTGTCAGTGTAGAGGATCTGACGGTGGAGATTTGTTTCGTCAATCGTATCAAAATCAATCAGACCAATTGTTCCTACCCCTGCGGCAGCTAAATACAAAGATGAAGGAGACCCTAGTCCTCCAGTGCCAATAACTAGCACGCGGGCCGATTTTAACCTCCTTTGTCCTTCAAGACCCACTTCTGGAATTATGAGGTGCCTACCATACCTTCGATATTCCCTCGCAGAAATTTTGACAGGTCTGTCTTCGAGCGCCAAATCATCGCCCCTTTGCCTTTGCTGCTCTTCCTCCACTATCTCTAGTCCGCCCGCAATCGCAGGCACTATGCGTAGCGTGTCTGTATCTGATACCTTTGTGTTTTCTCCTCCAAGATACCTAACATCTTCGTCATTTAGGAAAATGTTCACAAAGTTGCGAAGCTTTCCCTGTTCGTCTAAAATGTGCCTTGCGAGCTTCTGATTATTTGCCAAGAGACTAGAAAGTGCCTCTGATACTGTGCTTGCTCTGACATCGACTTCGGACTTGCTTCCCTCGGTATATTGCCGTAGTGCAGTTGGAATTAGAACTCTTACCATTTTTAATTAATCACTTTTTGTTTATCGCAATTTGCAACTCTTCCGGAACGAACTCGCTTCTATCTTCTTTCAAAACCCAGCTTTTTGTTTCTAGTGCTTTCCGCTCCCTAACCTCGATCACAACATAGGAAAGAGTGGGCCAGGCATGGCCACGATCAAATTCTGAAGGCTTTGCAGGCGCGTTAGGATGGGAGTGATATACTCCGATAATTTCATCCCCTCTTTCATCAGCCTCTTTTTCAGCATTCAAAAACTCCTTCGGATCAATAGTATACCGGTGATATCGTTCTTTAGGTTCGAATGCGTTCTTCATCCTACGCAGTCTCAAGACCTTCTTTTCTCCCGCATTGCCAGAGAAACTTCCAAACATCAGGCCGCAGCACTCCTCAGGGTAGGTCGAAATTGCGTGTGCATGCATCTCCTCGAGCATTTGCTGATCTAGGACAATTCTCGCTTCTCGCATGTTAATGTTTCCGTGACCTTTGGCGTTAGTAAGGCTTGATTTTTGCATCGCTTTATTTGTTCACTGTTCTTGCAAATACTTCTCTGAAAGATATCTGCTTCCTTGATCGGCCAAAATTGCAACCACGTGGCTGTATTCATGAGCTGCATATTTTAGTGAAGCTAGGACTGTTGCACCAGATGATGTCCCTGCAAACACCCCTTGCTCTCTAGCTAGACGCTTTACCATTTCTTGAGCTTTCTCCGTTTCAACGTATACCGTCTCATCGGGAAAATTTGGTTCGAAGATCCTTGGCTTGATCGAACTCTCGATATGTTTCAATCCTTCAAGACCATGGAAGGGGCCCGATGGCTCGACTGCGATGATTTTCACTTTGGGATTAAGCTCGCGTAGTCTCTTTCCGGTTCCCATAATTGTCCCCCCTGTTCCAACGCCTGATACAAAATGAGTGATCATACCCGAGGTCTGCCTCCAGATTTCCTCAGAAGTGCCATAGTAATGCGCCTGCCAATTTGCATCATTGCTGTACTGGTCAATGTAGAAGTATCTCTCTGGAGCTTCGGAAGCTAGGTCTCTAGCCACAATTATTGCGCCGTCAGACCCCTCCATTGGATCTGAAAAAACAATCCTAGCTCCGTAGAGATTGAGCAGTCTCTGTCTCTCAATGCTAGCGCTCGAGGGAAGTACAATAGTCACTTTGTAACCAGCTGCGGTACCAAAGGCGGCCAAAGATATTCCGGTGTTCCCTGAACTAGAATCAAGAATTTCTTTTCCTTCAACGAGTTGACCGCTTTCTATTGCCTGTTTTAGCATGTTTGCAGCGGCTCGATCCTTCACTGAACCAGTCGGATTTAGAAACTCGGCTTTGCCAAATAGATTCTTTGATATGCGATCCAATTTTAAGAGTGGAGTATTTCCGACGTTGAAAGCTGAAGGTGGCAAAGAACTCGTCGCCCTATGTTTATTAAAAAACGCGTCTGATTGATCCATAGCAGAGTCTGGACCATGAAGGGCGTAGTTTGCCATACTGAAGCGTAACTAAATCATCTCTTTTAGTTTGAAAATAATTAAGCGAATGAATAACTTGTACTATGAAAGTGACCTGAAAAAGATTTATCCCTGATTCCTTCAAACTAGGGGCTTCCTGATATTTATTAGTATGAGAATTGATCTTTTGTGGAAAAATCAGACTTTGCGAATGAATGAATTGAGAGTCAATAAAAGCTGCGTTCTTTAGAAAAGATATGAAAGACAAAGACAAACTGTCCGAGATTTCCGAGTGTCCTCAAGCAGTCTTTTGAGTCCATGTATTTAACACAAAACTCTGCGCGGCATTCCTCTTCGAAGGATACCCTGCAGATACATTCGTACCAGCCAAATTAGGACGCAAACAGGCTCGAAAACATAATTTTACGCATCGCCCGAGCCTTGCAAATTTGCCACATAATTCGATTATCAATATAGAGATCTGATTAGCAAAACAGGCAGCTTTGTCAATTAATCTTCCCATCTTCTAATTCTAATCGTAAATGTAGAGCAGTAGTTAGGGCGTAATGCTATACAATGGTTCCCACAAATCGATCCTAAATGGCCGTCAATACGAGATAAACACCGAGAATACGATTGCCCTAATGGCGTTTGGACCAAGCCAACAAAGAGTCGTAAAACAAAAGACATTGATTGTGGATCTGTACTGTGTATGCATCTTTGTTCTTCGTCATTTCAGCCCAAACAAAATGAGATGAGATAATTAGCAGATTTCAGGTTTGAGATGCATCTCATGTAATAGAAAAAGCAGCTATATATTTCGACTCCTGGCGAGTTCAAAACAACAACAAAAGTGATCTGAAAGAACAATGCTCAATTCTGAATCACCTGAACAGCCGTTCCGTAATCTCAACAGCAACGGACAAAAAATGTCATCTGAGAAAGATAGACGTTCCAAGATGGAGATGTATCTAGACATACTCCGCGCGATAGGTTCTGGCGCAGAGAAGCCAACTCATGTGATGTACAAGGCAAACCTCTCGTGGGTTGTGATGCGCGGATTCCTTGAGAATCTCAAAGCTCAGGGCCTAGTCGAAGAAGCCCTAGTAGAAGGAAGATCTTCACTACATCTCTCAAACAGAGGATTCGAGCTCCTAAATCAATTTCTCCTTGTAAGAGAGTACTTCGTCAACATCAGCTGAACGAGAAAGATAAAGTGAGACTCTCGATATGGCATCTCAAGAGCAGTCGAACAAGCCCACAAAGGCAGCTGGAAGAAACGCAGCAACAAAAAAGGAGGACGCCGATGATGTACGGTACTGCGAGTTCTGCGGCAAGAATTTGAGTGAACTTTTCAGCCCTCAAATTTTAGTTCGAAGAAAGTACTGCTCCGAAAGATGCAGGTCAATTGCGACAAATAGGCTGGCGAGTGCAAGGCTCGGGATACCTCCAGCAAGACGCGCAGTGAGCAAACTCTCAAACCCGCTTTATTTCAACTGAGGAAAAGACAGAAGCGGGAATCAGTATTTCAAAGCTTTTTTTGTGATTTGGATATGGAACAGAATAATTCGTTTATGAAAATGGCTGATTAAAATTAATAGAAGAACACGACCATATTATCTGGGTTAGAGTGTTGCAGAGAAATGAGTTCAGATCCTAGCCTGAATCAAGACAACTTTTTCCAGCAGGAAGCATCCTCTCTAGGCAAGCCTAAAGAAGTAAAATACGAGCAAAAGCTTCGGAGTTTGAGTACTTCAGAACTAATCCAAGAACTTGCAACTTTGAAGTGGCATTATGCGCTATTCCATGATAAGAGGAAATTCGATATGGCTTGCGCTGTTGAAATGGAGATTGCAAGGCGTAAAGGAAGCTTAGAGCCTTCTCTCAATAACGGCACAAAGCGCTAGTTTAAGAGAAGCTAGATTCATTCCTTGCATGTTAGCCCGAAAGATATCATCTTTCGGGCGTCTTGTTCTGAACTCATCAGTGGCCTAGTGTACCGATTGAACAAGTAGTCTTTCTCTTCTGACCTGGCTTATCAATTCAGGAAGAGAGGCGGTTTGTTGAAGGCCCTTTTCGCCGACTAGAGCGTTTATCTCGTCTATTATTGACTGTTCGATCTGTTTTGCGCTGTTTCCAAAAATGCTTTTGAGAGCAATAAGGAAGCCTTTCGGGTTTGAGATGATACCCTCGCTGGGCGATTCGTTAAGCACGACCATTCTCCAGTACACAGTGTATTTTATTCCGCGCCCGAACCTGTCAAGCCCTGCATCAATGCATTGCATGAGCTCGTAATCATCGAGCATTTTCTTCTTTGAATTCATGGTAGTGAGATTATAGATTACTCGCAAATAAGAGCAAATTGGATTCTATCTATGAGATTTGAAATCCGTACTTGGTCTTCAAAAAGGCTTAACATAGACTCGTTCCGCAAAGAGGTATAGCGGGACCTGATAGTTTAGACAAATGCTTGACTACTCTTATGTTGCCCTTGGCATAATTGCGGTTTCCACAGTTTTGGGTATGGCCTATTATGCATCCAGGATTCTTTTGCAAATGCGAACAGGGGAACTCGAAAAGACATGGAGGTTCCTTGTGGCGGGGGCGTATTTGATAGAGGCGGCCGTGGTGATACTTTTCATACAAGAGGTCGTAACTTTTTCATCCATTATCTCATCGATTGCAACTCACCTTGGCGTAACAATGCTCGTGATTGGATCTGTATACATCTTACTTGGATTTAGAGCGCACTATCACGTATTTAGTCCAAAGCACCCAAATGTTAAGATGGATAAGCTCATAGAGCGATAATAAAATCACTTAGGCAATTGAATATTTAGTTTATTCAAATGTGGCTCTAACTACCCTTTTGCAGGAAACTCAAGGATGTAGAGGTTTACAAGGAGCTGGAGGGCCCGGTCTGTAGATGGTAGTATGACGTATCTTAAAAATGTGAGGAAGAGAGTCGCGGAGTATATTCTTTGGGGAAGACGATCAAGCAAGGCGAAGCGGAAATCAAGCTTGAAGACTGCATCGCTAAAGATAGATTCGAAAAACTCACCACATTCAATTTGAGTTTATTCTTTGGTGTCATCCAGAAAATGTAAAGCAGATCTTTGCGGAGTTAAATAGTGCGCATTCGCTGTGAAATGGGAGAAAACGTTCAATCTAATCATCGCGCAATTGAAATTAGCTCTTGTTAACAATGACTGGAGCGATTAACTTTCAATTTTGGCGACTGCTTTTTTCTATAGACACATCATATCGATTCTTTCTTTTCGAAATATCAAAATCGCAAAAACTTAGTCTTATGAAGCACGCGTTGAAGAACAAGCACGGTGCATATCAGCCCGCATATCCATCGAAAAGATTGAAATCTTGCGGCGTCTTTGGAGGAGCTAACGGTAAAGATAGGTACAAAGACAAAAGGCCAAGAGGAGATCTCTTGGAAAAACTATTTGGTCTATGCAGTATTTCTCTAATAAGTACGCTAAATCCCTTATGAATCTCTACCGCGAAAAGAGTGGCTGAGTAAGAAAATGGGTCTCCTAAACATATTGGTCGTGATAATCGTCCTCATTGTCATATTCGCTCTGCTAGGGTTTGGTGGAATCGCAAGCGCTCTCGGGAACCTTCTCTATATCATAATAGTCGTCGTCATAGTCTTGTTCCTGATTAGCCTTGTAGCCGGACGAGGCTGGTACGGCTTGGCGTATCGCTCTAAATCCTAAAACGCCCCCTCCTCTCTTTTTTTGCTATGAACTTCACGACGCATGTAATGTTTGGGATTCTTATCGGCGCGATATTCTTCGGCAAACCCGAGGCCATCCTATTGATCGGTATCGGGTCGGCGATTCCGGACATGGACCGGGAATACGGATTTTTTCGGCGAGATTCTTTTTCGAGACAAACAGATCCATCGTGCGCTCTTCCATAACTTTGTGGCCATAGGAATTTTTTACCTCATAAACCCCTTCCTGGGGATTGGAGCCTTTCTCCACACTTTACTCGATGCCCTGACTACCGCAAAGGACCGTGGTATAGAGTGGCTCTTCCCATTCACCAGGTTTGTCAAACCCACACTATATGACGAGGGGATGAAAAAGCTCGATGTTCCTCCTGAAAAGAAGGTAGTTTTTTATCAGAATGATCTTATTGCAGATGCGCGCACGTCTAACGAAGACTTGAGAGATACAAAGCCTAGTCCCTTGGCGCAGAATATACGGACCAGCCCTCTCAAGTCGCCTACTTGATCAGGGGATTGGCCTAGGTTCATTTTTTCTTTTCCTATATCTTCTGGCAATCTCTAGGCTAGGATTACATGATTTTATTGACTTGAGTTCAACACATATCCCATCCAACTTCGCGATTCCTTTTGTGATTGGCGCAACTGGGATAGTTGTCGAGCTTTATCAGGGGAGCTGGACAGGAGAAGAAGCGAAAAGCGCAAGGAAAGACATCCAATTATCTACCATCTCTTGTTTTACATCTCACTCGTACTATTGGCGATGGCGTTAGGCATAGCAGCAGTCCTCAATCCCTTCTATGTGGAGAATGTAATCATCCAGGAAATTCCATACATAATAGGCGGAGCTATAATTGTATTCGTGGTTGCAAGTTTCATAATCGTAGTCAGACCCCATCATAGGAGCAAAAAGCAGGGAACAGATGAGCCTTCCATAATTTAAAGTTGTACAGGGCCCGAAAGTAATACGTAACTCCTGTTTTGGAGCGTTTTAACAGGACTTTGACCCATATCAAGCCAAGACAGTTCGTCAAGCATCTTACGAAGTAGTACACTGAATATGCAAAACATTGATCCTTTGTATTTCATCACGCCGATCGTGGTGATCGAATTTAGTTTTGGGCTTGTATTATACTGGCATTTCAAAAGGAGCTTTTCAAAATGGGTATTGATCTATTCGCTCGCCGCCTACGCAGGTGCGATCGCTCTAAAGTACATGATTCAGATACCGACAATCGCCGCCTTGGATTCTGCTTTTGGTAACAGCCCTGTAGTGCTAGGACTATACTATGGAATCCAGACTGGAGTGTTTAAGTAGGAGGAGCGTTTCTAGTTGCGACGATCGCTGTCTCTCGAGGTTATTTCAAAGGCAACGATGCCGAGGGTCTCGGTTTGGGCCTCGCTTTCTGGGAGAACGGAGTATTGATAGGACTTCTTACGCTGATAGATTACGCAAGTTATTATGCTATCCTTTCAACTCCGAGTTCTTCAATTGCCCAAACTTTGTATTCGACGTTGAGCAAAGGCGCACCGAGTTTATTCTACGGCAGTTCCAACGCGCTTCCACTGATTGGATATGCTATATTGGAAAGAGTCACTTCCATTCTTGCTCATTTCGCATGGGGTTATCTTGCTGTATTAGCGGCTGTGTACAGAAAGAGAATTTACTTTGCAGTAGCTTTTCCTATTGGTTTTCTGATAGATTTCCTTACACCCTTCTCGTCTAGACTTGGAATAGGATTATTCGAGCTAGTAGTCTTCATTGTAGCAATTGGAGGATTGATAGTAGCTCTTGCTTTGACGCGAGGAGTAGGTAGTAATATGGCTGTCGAGACAGCCCCAACTGCGACTCCCGAAAACGGCTACAAAGGAAACAGTAGTGAGTCCTCACCAGCTGAAATGAATCAAAGCTAGCAGGACCCGAGAAACTGCATTCCTCTCCCCCATCCGGTTTAGTCTGGGCATTCTTTTCCTTTTAGCACTATTATCCCTTTACAGCTATGCTGTTCATGCGAGAGAGATCCTTAAAGCCTCCCATATATCTGATTAAGACATATCTTGAGCAGCGTGACCCAGCCGAGTAAATTGAATGCAAGGACGAAAGGTCATAGCGAAGCGCTTGACAGTTTCGTTTTGACAGATTTTTCCCGATTCTATATCCTGCTTTTGCTCTTTGAAGGGCAAAAGCATGGATATCAAATAATATGAAGCTCTTAACCGCTTGATATTATTAGGGCGCACTTCAATTTTCAACTCTTAAAACGTGGTGATCCTCTCTTTTTCCCGAGTTTTTTATGAAAGAAGAACCTAAACCAACAGATCAGGACCTAACGTGTGGACAGTGCGGAAAGGAATACGACCCGAGCTTTTCGAAGCTACTTTACTTTGATGACTTCTACTATTTTCTCTGCTCTTCATGTGAAGCTCTCAATCGATATGACTTGAAGGAGGCAGAAAAAGAAGGATAGGAAGGTGAGGCAAAATGGGCGACCGTGGCCAAGTCCTGATAAAAGACTCAGGCGTCTATCTCTACACACATTGGACTGCCACATCCTTGGGCAAAGATGTCGCGAAGGCCCTTACGCGTGGGTATGACCGCTGGGATGACCATGAGTATCTTGCAAGAATAATATTTTGTGAAATGGTAAGCGGAAGCTTAATGGATATTCTTGGATTCGGAATTGGAACTCAACAACATTGGGACGTCTGGCGTCTAATCACCGTGGATGTAGAACACCAAACGATTACTGAGTCCGTATATCCGTTTGACTATGTCAAACCCTACAGCTTTGAATACATTCAAGCTTACGGGGATATTCCAGATGCTAGTAAAACGAACTTGAAGAAATAGATGCATTGTAACCAAATAACTGAATCTTAGTTCGGTATGTATTTTGGACAAAAATCTCTTAGGACGTACCTGATTTTAAGAATTTATTAGTGCCTTAAAGGGTTAATCTGTTCGAAATGCGAACTCAAGTAGTTGAGACTAAACGGAGAGAAGCTTTCGTCGAAAAGTGCAAATACTGTCCACGAACTATACGAGGATTTTCTAAGAGCCACTTCGAATTCAATATGCAACTGCATATTGCCTCACACAAGAAAAGGGGAGAAATTTAGAATGAATAAGAGTGAAACCGCAGTTTACGGACTGCGGCCTACCAAGACAGATCGTCTTGATGTACATCCATCAGTGAGATTGATGAATTCAAATGGAAACAAGAGTAGTCGAATCTAAAAAAGATAGCTCGCCTCTAACTTCTGCGACCAAGTCTTCAAAGAAGAAATCCTATGAGTGTTTCACTTGTCACAAGATAATCCTCGGCTGGAAGGAACTCATGTACCACAGACGCACGAAACATGAACCACCAGAAGAGCCACTGACAAACGACGAAATTTACGACAGATTTTGCAAGTGATTTTATTTTGACAAACGAAGAAGGACAAGGACAACAGCTACGCCCAGAACAGTTGGCAGTCCCTTTCAAAGACGGAATCATTGGCCGCTGGGAAGAGTTTCTAACAAAAGAGAACAAAGCTACACCGATGTGGGCTAGAGGATGCGGAACAGCTATAGTTTCCGCCGATCTGTACGACATTGCGTTAGCCGACAAAATGGATGATGAGCTTCGCCCGAATCTTTTCATCGTCAATATTGGCCCAAGTGGTCGTGGT
>JARCRS010000089.1 GCA_029850555.1 archaeon
CTTCAGTTAGCAATTGAAGAAAAGGTTCGTGCCACTATTGGACAGTCTAGTAATGAATCGACTAACACCATTGCTGTTCGTGACCTAATTGCTATAGAACCTGACTTATTTGAGGGACTCCAAGCGGAAAGCAAAGTCTCATCAGTGAATGTTGATGCACAAGAACAAGTAAGACAAATAGAGAATATCGAAGCGAAAGTCGAGATTCTAAATGATCCATCGGATAAAATTCGACCGGTAGGTATCGAAGGATTTAGTCAATTATTCAAAAGTCGCTATGAGAAGCTGATAAAAATTCTGAGAGAAAGGCCCGAGGCAAGACAGCTTTCGAAAATTTCAGAGTTGAAAGGAGATAAACCCGGGCGTGTTGCAGGCCTCGTTTTCTCGAAAAGAGCAACAAAAAATGGAGTTGAGCTCGTGATTGATGATGAATCTGGTAAGCTTTCCGTCTTCGCTTTGAGTGAGGAGGCAAAGAAAAATGCTAACGAGGTTGCGCTGGATCAGTGCATTATGCTTGAAGTTGATGGTAAGGGAGGGCGTTTTCTTCTCAAGAGCGTCACGCAACCAGACCTTCCAAATAGGATAGCAAGTACTTCGAAGAAAACAGTTTACGCGTTATTTCTATCAGATCTCCATATCGGAAGTAACAAGTTCCTAGAAGGAGCATTCTCTAGATTACTTGATTGGTTGTCTGGCAAAGGCCTTCGTGCGGAAGAGGATGGGGATATGATCAGCCGGCTAAAATATGTGATTATCGGTGGAGATATCGTTGATGGTGTAGGAGTATTTCCAAACCAAGAATTTGAGCTAGCTGAAAGTAATGTGTACAAACAATATGAAATGGTATCAAAAAAACTGGCATCAATTCCCCAACATTTATCGGTGTTTGCGATTCCAGGTAATCATGATTCTACAAGACAGGCTCTCCCTCAACCAATGATCCCGCGAAAATACGCAGAGTCGTTATACAAACTGAAGAATGTAACAATGTTAGGAGATCCTACATTGATCAGGCTTCATGGTGTGTCAGTTTTAGTCTATCATGGTAGAAGCTTGGATGATATTTTAGCTACTACACCAGGCCTTTCATATGAAAGGCCTACAGAAGCCATGAAGGTGTTGCTAAAGGCTAGACATTTAGCCCCTATGTTTGGTTCCAGAACTCCAATAGCACCTGAGATTGAAGACCATCTTGTGATAGATCAAGTTCCTGATATTTTTCACGCTGGCCATGTGCATAGTGTGGGAATTGAAAATTACAAAGGGACATTGATTATCAATTCAGGAGCGTGGCAGGCCCAGACTGGGTATCAAGCCAATTTGGGTATAATGCCTAGGCCAGGCCTTGTTCCAATTGTCAATTTAGCAACTTTGGAAGTAACTACACGTGAATTTTTGACTACTTATGAAGTGAATGTTAGTGGATCAAATGTTTGATAGTGTCGTCAGATTCGAAAACTTTCGATGCGACGGCAAATGATATCTGTGGAGTAATTTTCTTCGTCCTTCCATAACGGCCATAGTTGACTACCGCGGCTGTAAGGAGGCCTAGAGTGTCGAGTTCGGTAAGAAGGCCTGAGACTCTTCTTGTTGTCAAGGCCTCGAGGCCTGTCTTCTTGCATAGCTCCGAATATTTGTCATATACAAATCCACTCGATGAATGGGTGGAGTCGTTCTGTGATGAGTAAATCGAGGCCAAAAGCACTATCTTGGCGTGGATTGGTAGTGTTTTAAGAGCCTCAGAGACACGGTCTTGGTCAATTTTTTGAAGGGCTATTCTAACATGCCTTTCATCGAGCTGGTCTGAGCCTTCGCGTTCTGCTATTTCTCCTGCTATTCGTAGAAGATCTACTGCTCTACGGGCGTCTCCATGTTCTGAACCGGAAAGAGCGGAGCAGAGGTTAATCGCTGCGGTAGTATAGGCTTTTGTGTTCAGTGCGACAGTTGCTCTTTCGTTTAAGATTGTGCGGAGCTCTTCTGCAGAATAAGGCGGGAACACTAGCTCTTCTTCAGAGAGTCTACTCTGGACCCTAGCACCTAATTCCTCTTTGAATTGTAGGTCGTTAGAAATTCCTATGAGTGAAAGAAAGCCAGGAGATATTTTGTCAGATGAGCTTGTAAGGTCGTAGAGGAGATCATCTCCATAGGCCCTTATCAGATAATCGATTTCATCTATGACAAATATTGTCTTGAGTGAATGTTGTTTCATGAAATGTTGTATTCTTGAAAGGACTTCAGTCACTGCAAGGCCTGTAAAGGGAATTTTTAGTCCAATACCTATAGCAAGTTCGCAAAGTGTTCTATACTCAGTTCCACTCATTCTTGCGTTGCAATAGATAAAGTTAGAATCAATTCGTTTCTTTTGAGCTGTTTGGGCGAGTTTAGTAGTAATATGTCTGGCCGCTGCCGTTTTACCAGTGCCAGTTTTTCCATAGATCAATAAATTAGATGGTTTGGATCCGTGTAGGATTGGAGCTAATATCTCAGCTATTGATGATAATTGGGTGTTTCTAAATGGTAGATGGTCTGGAACAAAATCAGATTGTAAGGCCTTATGATTTTTGAAAAGAGTTCTACCTTGCAAGGCTTTGGAAAAGATAGTATCCAAAGTGTCCCGGTCGCGATCTTGATCTGAAATCATTTGGATTAGGCCCTCCGACCTAACTTTCCACTGGAGCTTGTTTCAGAATGCATAATAGAGTCAAGACAATCAAGACTAGTAAAGTAATTACAATTACCTAATGATCAACAAAAACAACATAATCAATTAGAATTAACTAAACAATCAACAATTGATTAGAATGCTATCAAACCAAAGAAACTATTGTAACCATTTCCACTGGAATCCATAGGGTGGAGGGCCTTTAGACAACATTTCACCCTGATGAAAAAAGACAATCTGACCCCTACATTTCCACTGGGGGCTAATTTACACTCCTTAACATGTTGACAACCTCTGTTCAACCACCCCTATGTTTCCACTGGAGAACGAATCCAGGCCTTTTCAATCTAGTCTTGTTCACAGCCTTGCAAATAGATGGATCAAGATTACCTTATAGTCCCACACTCTCTCAATCAACATTCTAAAAATTGACAAGCAGTTTCACTACTTTACAGCTTTACAGTTTATACAAGTCCATTCTGGCCCCTTGTTAAGTCAGTGAAATTGTCTACGATAATAGATGACCTACCAGTTGCAAAGATTCCTCCAAAACAGGCCGCACCGAAGGTCAAGATAGAATTTACAGACCAAAAAGGGGCCAAATACTCATTTGCAATCGAAGGCCCCTCTAAAGAGAACATGGTGAAGATTATGGAATTTGTTGAAACTATTTCTGTCAAACAATCCGACACTCCTACTACTCCTGAAACTGCTGTAATCGATACTAATTTCAACAAAGTACTTGGATTAGTTCAAAATAAATTCAGGTTCGGATCATTCACTTCTAACGATGTCCTAGAAGCCTACGAACAACACTTTCAACTCCACACAACGCTTAGCACAATTTCCACCTACCTTGCACGCCTAGCTGAACGAGGCCTCCTTACTAGGTCTAGGAATGGCGCTGGATGGATCTATAAACTACTAAAACCCCAACAACATTTCCAAGAACAAGAACAACCCGAAGAGCTTAGTGAACCTCAAACAACAAGCTTAATCCCTAGGTAGAAACATCATATTTGCTCGTCTAACTCTTTCATACCAGCTTCGGTGAGGGAGTAAGTAAATGGCCTCATGTTTGTATCTCTTGATACTAGGCCCTGCTTGTAAAGCAAATTCATCATTCTAGCGGTGTGCTCTCTAGACCTTCTAATTCTCTCTTGGATTTGCCGGGCAGTAATGTTCCCACGGCCTACCATTACAGCCTCAAGTATCTCGGTCACCGTCTTATCCCTCCTTGAACTTGAACTCACTACAGCTGCGCTAGCTCTAACATCAACAACCTGATCTAATGCGCTGCCTTTGGAATTTTGATCCGATAACCTTGGTTCCAAAGTTGGTTCGTAGTTTCGGATTCCTTGAGCAGTTTGCCCGATCTGGGAAGGACTAGGACTAACTCCACGGCTTTCTTTAAACAGACGAAGTTCAAGAATCTCCAATCTGACTTTCTCATCGATCATCTTCCGTTCTAGACGCTTTTGCCTTTCTCCAAATTCCTGTACTAAAGCAGAAGCATCTATCATACTACTTTCTAGGTTCAATTGATTCTTCTGTCGCGAAAGCAAGATTCCCACGATTACTACAACAATGAGCGCTGTAGTAGACAAAAGTAGTGATATTATTGTGATATCCTGTGAGTAAGTAAATGACATCACTCACAGGCCCTGAATTATGTCACACAATAAGCTTTCGTCTTTGGCTAAAACCTTCAGCAAACTCCCTAATAGCATAAATCAACCGTTGTATTTCTTCAGAATCAGGAGAACTCCCTCGGACTTTGGAGAATAAATTCCCTAACCTTGACAGCCTTTCAAGATCTTCAGGCCGTATCAAC
>JARCRS010000090.1 GCA_029850555.1 archaeon
GGACTTGGGATCGGGCTTGACTCGGTAGGGGTGATTCCGACGTTATGAGTGACTCCAGGCGGAATCCCTCTCATTCCTTTCTCAAATTCCCTCCGAGCTTGACCCATTGCTCGCGCAATTTCAGGAATCTTGTTGCTCCCAAATAGGAAGACTACCAGGGCGACTATCAGAATCCAAACGACGGGATCGTCCCAAGCCATGCTGATTCTTCCAGCCTTCGATCAAAAAGACTGAGGTTTGAGATATTTAAGAGTGGAGCACTCGAAATTAGCGTCTTTGATTTCTCTGAAAGCGAGGCTTGTGTTCTCGAAAGTCACTCGAAGAGGAAGCCACGTTTTCCGTGAAACTAAAGTTTCTTCCTCTATCAGAGTTATGACTCTGTGTTCCTTGTGAACTCGAAGGCCTGTCATTAGAACGGCTTCCAGAGCGGAATCCGCCTCCTCCTCTAGATTGTCCAAATCTTCTTTCTCCTCCTCTTCTTTGCCTAAAACCTCGATCATTACGATATCCTCTTTGAGGTCTCGAGGGTCCAGAACTCGAAGCTGAAAAGCCTGCGATTTCTCTGCCTTCGCCAACTAAGCCCGTGAGTTTTGTTATCGGAACTTCCGTCATACCAGCAATTCTATTGAAATCTGGGTACTCTGATTCCGTAACAAGTGTTATCGCTTGGCCAGTTCTACCTGCTCTTGCAGTTCTTCCAATCCTATGGAAGTAAGTCAATGGATCTTGTGGTACATCGTAGTTTATGACGTGGCTCACAGCTGGAACATCTATGCCTCTAGCTGCAACATCTGTCGCTACAAGAAGTTCGATGTATCCGTTTCTGAAATTTCTCATGGCATGTTCTCTTTGATTCTGGGAGAGGTCTCCGTGAATTGGCGACGCCTTAAAGCCTGCAGTTTGGAGTTTTTCAGCAAGCCGGTGGGCTCGAGATTTCATTCCACAGAAAATTATTCCCGACGAGATTCCATTTCGTCTAAGGTATTCAGTCAAGGCTGGAAACTTTGTTCTGTCGTCCACCAAGACGTATCGTTGCTCAATCGTTTCAAGTGAGATTTCATCACTGTCGATCAGAACTTCTAGCGGCCGATTCATGTAGCGCTGACTAAGGCGTTTGATTTCCTCTGGCATCGTAGCAGAGAATAAAGCCGTCTGATTTCCGCTCGGAATTTGTCTTAGAATATAATCTATATCATCTATGAAGCCCATATCGAGCATCCTGTCCGCCTCGTCCAGAACTACAAACCGGACGTCTTGAAGATCGATTGTTTCTCGCTCAATATGATCTATCAACCTTCCTGGTGTTGCAACTACAACCTGAGGGGGTCTCTTGTGCAATCTCTCAATCTGTGGAGTAATCGATTGTCCACCATAGATGGGATACGCTTTCAGAGTTGTGAACTTTGCTAACTTGTTGAATTCTTCCGTAACCTGAACTGCTAGTTCACGGGTAGGCACGACCACTAGCGCTTGGACATATGGCTTTTTTTCATCCAACCTTTCAATCATCGGAATCGAAAACGCCGCCGTTTTGCCAGATCCTGTATGGGCCTGACCTATGACATCTCTTCCTTCAAGGAGGGGTGGTATCGCTTGCTCCTGGATTGGAAACATACCGGTATACCCAGCGTCACGAAGCGAGCGGGCGAGCTCAGGCCGTAGCTTCAGGGTTTGAAAGCCCCGATTTTCCTGCGGCTTTCCAAGTTCGTTCTTTGTCGTAGTTGACACTATCTCTTGTTCATTCATTATTTTTTCTTCTCTCTTTCTTTTTTGCTAGTACATTCGTGCATGGTGCCAAAGAGAGAAAAGATTGCGAAGCTGGAAGTTTTTGCTAGCTCCTTGTTCCCAATTTTGGTTGGAGCTCAAAACAACCGGTTTTTGCCAGTCGTTTCGATTCTTCCTCTTCGAACCTCTCAATATCGCTAAAGGCGGTTGTAGAGATTCCTTTCTTTCTTTTTCCTATGCTTTCTTAAGAAGACAAAAGTCCTTCTCCTGCACAGAAGAGAGGTAAATCATAACCACAACGTTTCGAGAATTTGAAAAATCACAAACGTTCTAAATGGAATATTCCCTTTGGATCTGTTGATTGCGAGACGGCCCTTTGCCCTTTCTTTTTCTTATGTACTCAAAACCTTCCTTATCCTTCATACTATTTAAGCGTTCAATGCGAGCTATCTTTTGATCATTCTCAGGCTCGCAACCCAGCATGATATGCCTTAACCTTCGGTCTTGAACTATTTTTTGAAAATGAAACATACTTTGCCAAAGATAAAAAAGAGTTTGCGCAAAACTAGTTAGTGTTCAATTTGCCCTAACCATCAAGCAAATTTTGCCCTATCAAGTGTCGATATGGGTCCCAGAGACAGATTTAGCATCTATGCGTATAGTTTTTAAGTAGCGTACTTTGAGCTACGTCCTAACTATGGTAACCATCTGTCCTAAGTGCCACAAAAGAGCCTGGAAGCCCTACAGATTCGTGATAAAAGGAAAAAGCGGTAAGAACTATGCGTACCTAGTGTACAGGCATAACGAGAAAAAGAGACATACTCCAAGAAAGTGCTACGTTGCGATAAAAGGCCCAGCAAAAAGAAAGACTTCCAAGAGCCGATCCTCAAGATCACGGAAAGCTTCTAGGTCTCGAAGACGATAGAGAAGAGCTGGAAGAAGTTATTCCTTAAGATGGAGTATAGGCTTCCCTCTCCCTACATTTTTTCGCTGTCTTATGCTACTCTTGAGCTTGGATCATATCTCTAATTTTTGTAGTATAATCTATGAGCGATTGAAGCTCACTTCCTTTGAGGGCCGACATTAGCTTTGCGATTTGTTTGTGGTGTGAACTATAGATGCGCCTCACTAGTTTCTTCCCGTCTGGAAGTAACTGCACTCTTACAATTCGTCTATCGCCTTGATCACGAACGCGTTTCACATACGATCTTTTCTCTAAATTATCAACAATTGTTGTGATATTTGCAAAGGTTACTACCATCTCTTTTCCAATCTCATTCATAGGTAATAGGCCTCTGGGAGATCTCCAGATTGTTCGCAAGACTGCATATTGTGGGGGAGTTAGTCCGTATTTTCTCAAGTCAGAATTTATGTGAAAATACACAGTCTTGTAGGTCCTTGCCAAGCTGCGCCAAGCTTGGTTCTCAAGACTATCGCGAATCCGATTCTTTCTTTCGGTTTTTTGGATTCTCTTTACTCTAAACGGAGGCATCTTTCCACTAAACGACATTTCTCAGTCATAATTTCTTAGCAGTGTTGATAGCTAGGGTAATTCAAACTTGAACTAATCAAATATTAAGAGTATCCAGTTTATCTAACAAAAAATTGAGTTATTTTCATCTGCTCTTTGGCTTGGCGCAAAAGCTCGGAGTTTGCGATCCAGTTAGATTTTGGAATTGAAAAGAAAGTGCAGGCGTAGTTCAACGCTTCATCTAAAGTATCAAACGCTTTGTATCTAGTCATAAGCAGGCTCCTAATGCTCTCCCTGACATTCCAAACTCCAACTGGCAAAATATAGCCAGGGTGGATTTCTCTTAGCATGATTGCTCCGCTTTGCTTTCTTTCTCTCGCAAGATATTCGCTTACGGCAAATCGTGTGGTGTAATAACAGCCGCCGGGTTTCGCGTAAGTTTTTCTCCCGTAGTACCCTTCATAGTCGCCGATCATCTCTGGCTTTGTTCCAAACTTGTTCCAGGCTGTCCCCGAGTGCCACGCCTCTATCCATTCGTACTTCCATTTTTCTGGAGTCAGAATTGCGATGTAGGCATTGTCAAGATTCTCATAATGAAATACCCTGAACCCGTCAATTTCATTATAGTCTTTGATTTCATCAATCAGCCGGAGAGAAAGGTTGCTGTCGACGGCAGTTATACTCCAACGGGTGGGGACAAGCTTTCTTCTTTTCTTTTCGCCGAATACTCCTACTGAGAAAGCTTTCTCAATTTTCGAGAATAGTACCCCGTCTCTATAGAGGTCAAAAACCGCGTCACTTGCTTTTAGGTCGCGATCATAGTATGCTTTCTCCATCCTGGAATCGACCGAGATATTCCCAGAGGGCTTGAATTGTTTCAGAGGAGCGCTAGGTCCAAAAGGCTGGCTATTCTCGCTGAAAGTAATCCTTTGAACTGGCTTGGTTCCAAGCACAAGCTCGGAGTCAGTCGGCTTGTTTGACATTGAAATTTCTTGAAGAATATCGATAAGGCTTGAACCATTTACCGCATCATGAATGTCTGCTTTGAAGCAACCCCTGACAAGACTGTACCTGTAGTCAACAATTTCCTCAATTGTTTTTCCTTTCCACATTTCTGGGGTGTCCAGAAATTCCGTGTCTCCATGGATCGCAGGAACCATCGGCCCAATGAATACCTTAGGATAACCAAATCTTCCTACAAAAACCCCAGGCGGGGATGAACCCGAAATGACATCGGAGCTATAGAGCATCTCTGCATGTCTTGAGAATCCTTCAACCTTTGCAAGAATAGGGCACTTTGATTTGCCGCATAGTAGTTTCGCCCCTCTACATGCAAGGCACATTTCGGCACTGGGCCGTTCTATGATTACTTTCGTTCTCCAGTTTGGGTTGTTTCCAACAAATCCCGATGGGTTGAACCAATTCATGGCTTGAGAAGAGAACAAAAGGACAATGTCGATTTGAAACTGATTTGCGATAAAAGAGTTGCCGCAAAATCATCGTGGATGCAAAAGAGACTATGAGGTATATTCGATTACAATCGTGTGGTTTCCTCCGTATGGGTAACCGCCAGCAGTCCCAGGTGCAAACCCAGTTACACCATTCCAATACGGATTGCCTATTACACCGTTCGATCCAGCGTCTGTTGGATAACAAGGAGGGCTGTTTGCTGGCTGAGAGCTCGAACAATAGTCTAGCACATTCAATACTAAATTCCCGTACTGAGACGATGATCCACTAAAGTCCCCGGAGGGCGCTGATTTACCATCTACAAGAAGCTTCAAACTATCGGACGAACTATTCACTTTGAATCCTAATATGTCTGTATTGTTGAAGACAATTGGCTCGCGGGTTCCATTCACCAATGCATAGGCATAACTAGCGTTCCAAATTTCGAAGAACTGTGCTAGAGTATAGTTCGTATTTGTGGACGACTCTATGTGAATAAGTCCGGAACTATCGTGAGTATGCATAGGTTCCACGCAGTTACTCGGGTTATCCGATATACAACCTATCCCTTGGGGTACAGTCACGTTTTGCCCGTTAATCGTGATTACTAGCCAAGGGTGAATGTGGATGACGAGAGATGAAGTGACTTCCGCAAATGGCCAGTTAAAATTCCCCGGTTGTAAGCCTACAACGGGAGGGTGAGAGTAGCTTTCTATGTAGATGACTCCAATGATAATTGCTAAGACGATCAGAGCAGGGATTATGTATCCCCAAGGAACCTTGCCTTTTTCCGCCATTCTTCGACGTCTCGCGCTCACGTCTTGACTCTTTTTCTTGCTCGAGTGAACCACTCTGCGCTGGGGAATAAACCGTCCTAGTTTTTCACTATATTGATGTGTCGGCGAACCGCATCACTAATTCTTATTGGATTCAAGCACGAAACCACGATTAAAGACAAAAAAGAAACTCTATAGGGAATGTGGTAAGCGCAGATCGTGGTTTAATTGCGAAAGATAAATCGTAGCTCGAAGAAGAAAATTGCCAGTCCCGATTATTATAGGCGCCTATTTGCATACAACAGGAAGGTATTCAATGCATATCTCAATGCGCTCGCAAAACTTCCTTGGAAAACGCTCTCAAAGAATATGGAATCTTCTCATTACTCGATGAAGGATACCCTCGTCCACATTCTAACGGTCTATAATGGATGGTTAAACTACAACGTGTATGGCAGATCATCCGAGATCCCCCACGAGACTGAGCATAACCCGGAGAGCTACAATTCCATTGGTGATATTCGGAAATTCAGAGATAAGGTGTGGTTGGGAGTCGATGAACTATTGGATAATTTGGATGATGAGCTCCTTGCAAAGAAAGTCAAGGCTCCTTGGCTTCCAGGATCGCATTACCTTGCAGATGTTCTCATGCAAGTCTCATTCGAACAGGCCCATCATATCGGAGAAATTATTGCTATGATGTGGCAATTAGATATCGAGCCTCCAGAAATGACTTGGATCATGAATACAAGAAATATGAGGTAATTATGCGATCATACAAATCGTTCAAGATTCGGTTTCTTTCTCAACATTCCCTTGCTCATCTTTTCGATCTAACTCTTCGGCAAACTGTTTTTTCATCAGATATTTTTGATAGGCAACCAGTATTTCTGCTACGATTGCTATCCCTATTGCCAAAATTATAAAGACGTAGACGAGAGGGTCCATTATTTCTTCCTAAATTCTTGTTTCTTCTTTGCAGAAAGGACTCTGGATATCGATTCGTCCAAGTACTCTTTATCAATTTCAAAGCCAATAAACCATACCCCGAGTTTGAGCGATGCAAGGGCCGTTGAACCTATGCCCGAGAAAGGATCGACAACCTTCACCCCTTTCCTGACCCCATGAAGTCTGATACACATTTCCGGAAGTCTAGAAGGAAAAGTAGCCGGATGCGGCCTCTCACTTTTCCTCTGGATAGTCTCGTACGGGATGAACCAAGTATTCCCCCTGTCTCGATTGTCAGACGTAGCTGTTTTCCACCTCCCAATGTTTGTCTTGTCCTGATAGGGGACGCCTATCGAAAGTTTCTCAAGTTTTGTTTCGCCAAACTTTGTAAAATGAAAAATGTACTCATGACAGTCATTTAGAAATCTCTTGCTCACTATCGGCTTGAAATGACCAACCGACACGTCGCCAATCATGTTAGGATAATTTCCGACGTCTTCCTTCTTAATCGCAATCGATTTGACCCAGTGTATTACGTTTTGAAGTACAAACTTTTCGCGTAGGCTTGCAGCAACATCCCAGGCTATCCATTGATTTTTTGGAGTGTTGCCAATATTCAAAAAGAAAGACCCATCATCTCTTAATGCTCGTTTAACCTCTTCTCCTAATTTTCCCATCCATTCTAGATATTTTTGCCTTGGCAGATTGTCTTCATGCTTTCCGTATTTCATGCCAATATTGTACGGCGGAGAAGTAACCACAATGTCAACCGACCGATCTTTGAGATTTAGTCTCATCCCTTCTAAACAATCTTCGAGGAAGAATGAGAGGGTAGTTCCACGCGAACCTCGAATCACTTTGTATGCTGAACTTTCGAAATTCTCTTCGTGGCGTTGCATTATAGTGCTCATGTAGGGCAATGACGATTCTAAAAACGATTCCTATTGCTGACATTCTTTAGTCAACATCTAGCGCTTCTGCCGAAATCTTCGCAGAAACCGATTTTGCAAATTTATTGTATGTATCAATAAAGGATAGAGCGAATCTATCCGCGTTCTTCTCGGTTCCTTTATGCGCCCCTGATTTTGACCTAATGCAATGATATAGCTCGTGAAGTACAACAAATGGATTGAAGAACTGATCTTGATCCCTGAAAGCAATGGAATTTGACGCGACGCTATAGACTCCAAGCGCTTTCTTGTGACCCTTCGGGACTCCGCCAACTCTTAAGCTCGGCACCGTTACACGATTTCTCTTGCACACAAGGTCAACTGCTTTCTCGGTTTCCTTTGATAGAATTGCATACACAATATAAACCCTGAACATTTCATCATTGAGGCCTAGAGGATCAACATCTGAATCTCTGCTTTCTTTGGTAGACAAACGAGATGAATACCTCTTTCGAATTATTTACAAAGTATCCTTCATGTGGAGATTAGACTTTTTCAAAAATATTGATGGTTGCGACGCAAGTTCTTATTATGCCGAATTCTTTTGATTCTGCAAAGAAGTCTTTGACAGTGACCACATACGAAATAGGCCAAGAGTCTTATCATTATCGATGGAACAATGAGCACAAGGCAATTGTACACATAAAACCTGGGGACAGAGTTCATTTCATATTAAACGAGGTCACATCATGGCAAATCAAAAAAGATGCAAAACTCGAAGATCTCGTAAAACTAGATCTAGGGAAACTCTACCCACTCTCCGGTCCCGTTTTTGTAGAGGGGGCTTCAGAAGGAGACGCCTTGGAAATAGAAGTTGAGAATATCAAAACGGCAAATTGGGGCTGGTCGGCAATTATGCCAGGTCTCGGCCTTCTTCCTGAATTTACAGACCCTTATCTTTGGATATGGGACCTTTCGAAGAGTGAAAAGTTAGTCCGATTCAAGAACGAGATCAATGTACCGTTAAATCCCTTTTGCGGTGTGATGGGAGTTGCGCCCAAAGAAAAAGGATCATTCGACGTTCTGCCACCTGGAAAACATGGAGGCAATTTGGACATCAAGCATTTGAGAGTTGAAAGTAGGCTCATTCTGCCTGTATGGGCCAAGGGAGCTCTCTTCTCAGTGGGAGATCTTCACGCAGCAATGGGTGATGGCGAGGTTTGCGTAACTGCTATTGAATGCCCAGGCGAAGTTACTTTGAGGTTTGAACTAATTAAAGGCGCAAATATCCCGGCTCCTAGGTTCATTACGAAAGAAAAATCAGATTCCACTTCAAAAGAAGGCTACTTTGTAACAACCGGAATTGCGCCTGATCTTATGGACGCGTGCAGGCTAGCTACAAGAAATATGATTGACTATCTGGTTAGAGAGCATGACCTAGAAAAGAAAGAAGCATATATTTTATGCAGCGTCGCGGCTGACTTGAAAATTCATGAGGTTGTCGATGCGCCTAACTGGGTCGCAGGCCTGTGGATATCAAAAGACACTCTTGGACTACATTAGTTCCAAAATTGCTATCTATGAATACTGGTACTATTTCCATAGTTTGGGATGTCAAAGGAATTAGTGAAAAGACAGGCCCCTGCTTCTTACTACTCCAAGATACTTGAGCAGATTCCTATAGGGCGATCAATCTGGCTCAAATTCAGAAGCGAGAACTCTACAACATATCTTCGACTAGACAGAATTGACAAGGACTTGTTCAAACTTCACGGTGAAAAGTCTCGAAGCCATAGCGGCAACGAGGAAAGAATATCCGAAATCATCCAAAGATCTCCATATCTCAGCAAATCAGTTCCTCTCGAAATTGAGGTCTTGCCAAAAGAGGAGCAGGAGAAAGGCAGCTAGCGTCCCTAAGAATCCACGGATTAATCTAGTCAGGCATTTTTTGCTTATTCGTGTTATTTCTCAGTTAGAACAAACTCGCAGAACGAGTCTCCGAGAGCCGCACATTTTGTCTCGGTACAATTCACTTTTTTCTGAAAGATAGTGTTTATGAGCCCAGTCATGTGGCCGCGGATAAAATAGCTGTGTGGTTTCGTCGATTTCTGCCCAGCGCACTCAAAGGAATCATAGAGCCTTATAGTGGCACTGAATGGAATCGCATTGAATCTAACAAGCTCAGGCCTTCCCCAACCAAGAGTGAGGTACAGATTGCTGAGCTCTGGTATACTCTGCTGCGCCAAATCCTTGCCAAAGACCTCAATCAGTCTTCGCCCATCACTTTCTCCAGTGGCTTCCCCTTCTTCAAATACAATCGTCTCTCCGCCTGTTCCAAATATCTCGCCGAGCCGCTTGAACATATCACTGAAAACCTCTTTTCTTGCAAGAATCATGGTCTCTCCCGAATTCAATTTCAATGGAAAATGAATAGTATCGACAACTAATCCTTCTTCTGTTCCCTCGACAACGCTGCTCCCAGTCACGTAAGGCGAACTGTCAATTAGTTTCTTAAGCTGGGAAGCTCGCACATCCTTTTCACTCTCTGCAAAAAAACCCCAAACTCCAATTTGTGACACTGGATTCATCGAAGTAAAACCACCCAATGCTGTTATCCCTGAACTGGAGAGAATCGAAGTTATGCTGGCTAATGCCCTGGGGTCACTTTTCATTTCGATGGAAACTAAGAATACTTTCTTCTTTGGGTTGAAGTGATACCCGATAGTTTCCTTTACCTTTGGACCTAGCTCACGCGGCATTTTTGTTTACGCGTTCCCAAGCGTCTTCTATAAACGTATCAGATGTGTACGAGAATTTGTCACAATTTGGTGTTGGACTATCTCAAATCAATGGAATTTCAGAGATCTTGCAGAGGTTTCTAAGTTTCCTCTGCGCTTGTGTCGGCTTGAGCTTATCGGTGCATTTTATCGCCTCTGAAGTTAGATCTCTACTTTCTGAGAGGGCCCTTTCCCTGTAAGACTTTGGATAGTCAGGATCTCCAGAATCGTCGAAGAGCTGGTTAGCAGTCCCCATTGCCATTCCATAATTCTTCAAGAGCAAGATTTCTTCTTCAGAGCCTTTCCCGACAATACCTCCTGCGGTAGTTCCAGCTGCGACGAGTATTCCTCTTTTGCCTTCTGCAAGCCTAACTCCCTCCTCAAAGGTTAGGTCAGCTTTCGACCTTTTAGCTAGTTTCTCTTCCTCCTCTGCGCGAGAGGAATCGCCAAATGCAGACCTAAAAGTTCTCATGAGCCGATCGGATTCCCCTCTTCCCAAAATAGAATCGTAGGCAGAGAGCGCTTCAAACATTTCGGAAACGAGCCATAGTGCGAGTGGTATTGCGACAGGATCTCCGAACTCTTTCCATACAGTCCTTTTTCCTCTTCTTTCGTTTGTCCGGTCCATTATATCATCAAAAATCCTTCCTGCTATCAACCCAAGTGAATAGCTATAAGACAAAACCAGCGCATCGTAGGATCTCCCTCCGACCGCTTCACATGATATTTGTGGAATGACGGCGCCAATCAAATGATCATTCATGTTAATCGCATAGAGTACTGCAGGTTGATCTTTATGCAACTCTAGCAGCTTTGTATTAACTGGACGAACATAATTAACAAACTCGTATGAATTGCGTATTAATTCATTGGAATCATCTGGAATCGATAATTTTGTTGTTGGTACGCTTGCCGAGCCTGCGAGAAAACGAACATCCAAAAGAGAATCTTTCATGAACAATCCGCACGAAGAGCAGTATCTCTCGCCCTCTGAGATTTCATTTCCGCAGTTAATGCAATGAATCAACTCGAGATGCCTGAGGGCCGCAATAAAATTCGATTTCGTTGTTAGCGCTTATGGATTTGTGGTAAGGAGCCCATATCCATAATGCCTCAAGATTGTCTTTATAAAAAGTGGAAAAGACCTTGTGAGGTGTATAACGTCTCATGCTCGTATTTCCAAGCAAGGAATGGGTCGACAGTTTCGTTGAAAAACTAAATTCCAGTCCAGAGTTTGCCGAAGCTGGCGAAAATTGGGTAGGGGATATTTTATTTGTGGTTGATAAGGACGAGAATTTTCCTAGGACGTCATGCGTCTATCTTGATCTATTCGAAGGAAAGTGTAGGAGGTTCGAGTATCACGACGATTGCGCGGAATCAAAAATGCCTAAATCAGAATTCAAGTACATTGGACCATACAAAAACTGGGTCAGGCTAATCAACAAGGAGATAGATCCAATACAGGGAATAATTACAGGCAGGTTCAAACTAGATGGGCCAATAATGAAAATAATTACATACAGAAAAGCAGCAAAGGAGATCGTCAACGTTGCAGCAACGATAGAAAGCGATATTCAAAAAGAAAAGAAAACGACTACGATTTGAATATTCGACACAAAGATCGAATCTACTAGGTTTTTTAAAAAATCATAGTAGTGGGATTTCGGACATTTTGCACAGCTCTCGGAGCTTTCTCTGTGCTTCTGTGTTCCTTAGTTGGTCAGTTGATTTTATGCCCTCGGCTGTTAAATCTCTACTTTCCGCAAGAGCCTTTTCTCTGTATGATTGTGGATAATCGGGATCTCTAGAGTCATCAAATAGCTGATTTGAGGTACCCATTGCCATTCCATAATTTTTCAATAGTTCAATTTCAAGTTCTGTTCCGCCTCCGACAATACCTCCTGCGGTAGTTCCAGCTGCGACTAATATTCCTCTCTTTCCCTGTGCTAGCTTTATTCCTTCTCCGAAGGTCAGGGAAGCTTTGGATCTTGTAGCTAGTTTCTCCTCCTCTTCTGCACGCGCGGATTCTGCAAGAGCCAATCTGAAAATTCTGTTAACTCTTTCAGAGCTAACCCGCCCTAAGGTTAGGTCGTACGTAGATAGTGCCTCAAACATTTCAGAGACGAGCTGGAGTCCCAGAGGAATTGCAACAGGATCGCCAAACTGCCTCCACAGAGTCCTCTTTCCTCTTCTCTCGTTTGTCCTGTCCATCATGTCATCGCAAATTCTTCCGGCTATCAAGCCAAGCGAATAGGCATAAGCGAGGTCTATGGCGTCGTATGCCTTGCCTCCGACAGCTTCGCAGCAGATTTGAGGTAATATAGCACCGATGAGATGATCGTCCATGTTAATGGCGTATATCACTGCGGGTTGGTCCTTGTGAGATTCTAACAATTTCGCATTAACAGGGCGAATGTAATCGACTAATTCATACAGCGGTCCTTGGGTAAAGTCGATTGTAGGTTTTAGGACGCTGCCACTCAAATTGGAGGGAATTTCAAGAGTCGTTGGTTTAAGCGAAGTAGCTACAAGAAAGCCTAGATCTGAGGATGCATCTCTTAGACGAATTCCACACGAAGGGCAGAATCTATGATAGTGTGAGATTTCTCTTCCGCACTTCGGGCAAGAGGGCAATGAGATTTCTCATTTCATGTCCCGTTTTATATGTGTTTAGAACCAGTCATTTGATTCAAAAATTCCATATCATAATGGCCAAGAAAATTCTGTGCGTCTATAGTCAAAAGGTAGATAGCTGCCTCCAGACCAGCAGCGTGTCTCCAAAAGCCGTACCAACATCCCACAAGTGAGACTGCATCGCCATTAGATGCAAAGTAAGAGGTTTAGCATCAAGCTATTTTGCAATTTGCGCTTCATGAAAAAACTCTTTCATAAATTCGATCGAGTTTCGGATGTTCCGGTAAAATGAATTGTTTGGAAGCGCTCTAATAGGCTCTGAGCGAATATTTTCAAGATTGGATTCAAGGACAATCTCCTGTGTACTTCCAAGAGACAGAGAACGGGGTGCTGTGATCTAGAAATCTCAAGATGAAATGCTTGAGATATCTATCTATTTTCAGATCAAGAGCTGCTTTTGGATCTACCCAGATTATTGACTGAATCTCGTCAGAATCCACCGTCGCTTCCTGCTTTCCTTCGGCCTTGCAGAGATAATCAAAGAAAATGAAGTGCACATCGCTTCTCCAGAATTCCTTTGGATGGATTACCTGCTGGATAGAGAGAAGTTCAACAACCTTCACGTCTAGTCCCACTTCCTCTTTGCATTCTCTGATCAGAGCCTCCTCGCACGTTTCGCCGAGCTCGACGTGTCCGCCCGGCACTGTGTAAATCCCGGGCCATTTGTGGGAATCGCACAAGAGCACTTTGCCTTGTTCATTTTCTATTAGTGCTCCAACAGTCGGCTCTGGAAAGATTTGCTTTCTGCTCATTTCTGAGATTGGTATGAAATATTCTATGTCTATCTGCTTTTACTCCTCGTTTTTTCTTAAAGAATAAGTGTCAGACTTTCCAAGAAATTCCTGCATTGTTTTCGATCAAGAACTGCGGGCTTATGCTCGAACCACAGGAAGGAATGAAGGTCCAGGAGATCATTGACTGGGCGCTATATGCAGAAAGAAAAGGCTATGGTTACATTTTTAGATCAGATCATCTGCTTGCCTTGCAAGGATCTGACCAACCTGAAGGAAAAAAGGCAATTGACTCCTCCGAGTGTTGGGTAACTTTGGGAGCCGTAGCAGCCAAAACAACTAAGATTAAATTCGGTCCTTTAGTCACTCCGGTTGGTTTTAGAAATCCAGCCCTACTCGCAAGGATGGCTTGTACGCTTGACTCTTACTCGCGAGGACGAGTGTGTCTGGGGCTCGGGGCCGGTTGGAATGAGAATGAATACAAAGCCCATGGATATGATTTTCCAACATTCAAAGTTAGAAGAAAACAGGCCGACGAAGGATACAAGATAGTAAGAGGAATCACCGAAGGTAAGCGAGTGGATTTTGACGGCGAGTATTATTCGGCGCATGTTGAATGTTATCCAAAGCCAGCAAAACGAAAGGTGCATCTCATCGGTGGAGGCAGAAATCCAAGAATCGTTCAAACTCTCGCGAATTATGTTGATGAGTGGAATGTATTCAACAGTCCGCTTGGGACTTTTCAGAAACTGAAACAGGTATTGATCGAAAATAGGTCTTCAGAGGAAAGAATCGAGATTTCGCAGATGGGTTCTTTCCTGATTGCAGAGAGTCGGAAGAAGCTCGATCAGAAACTTGCGAGACTTGCTGCCAAGCTGGGGCTCGGCTCCGATCCTGATCAAGCAGCTAAGAAACTGATTGACGGAGGCAGATTATGCGGCATCGTGGATGAATTTGTTGACCAAATGAATGAGAAAATCGATGCGGGCATTCAGAATTTCTATTTTCAAATCCTTGACCCGAAAGACAAGAATATGGTTGAAACACTAACTCATACGCTCAAAACTAAATTCTAGTGTATCATTTCACTTTAAAAAATATCAGAGAAATAAAAGAGTCGTGTTCAATCACTTGGTACCAAGATCACAAAGGAGCTACACAAAGCTCGCAAAATACTACGATGCGATCTACAACCATATAGTTGATTACGAATCGCAGACGAGTAATCTTGAGAAGATTTTCCACGACTTTCGAGGTAGAGTGAGAACTATTCTCGATGTAGGATGCGGGACGGGAAACTTTACTCTCATCTTTGCAAAGAGAGGCTATAGAACAACAGGAATCGACCTATCTGAAGATATGATTAAGGTTGCCAAAGGAAAGCATAGATCTTCGAAAGCAAACCCAGAATTCCTCAGAATGGACATGCGTGACATTCGACTCAATGCGAAATATGACGCCGCTATCGCTCCATTTGGAGGCTTTAGTTATCTTCTCAAGCATGAAGATGTTCTAGAATTTTTTACAAGCGTAAAACAACGCCTAAACCAAGACGGACTGCTAATCTTCGAATTCTGGCATGTATCTGGACTGCGGCCAGAATCTTCGAGCAAGAATGGTTACACCTCGTTTGTGAAGGCGAAATTTGGACACAATATCATAATCAGGTTAGACACAAACAAGTACGATCCTATTACCGACATTTGCCACTTAACATTTGATACATACATACTCAATCCAAAGACGAAAAGGTTGAGTGATTCTTTTTCAGAAACGCATCTTCTGAAGGCCTATTCAATTTCTGAGATGAGACACCTGCTTGAGGAGAATGGTTTCAATGTCCTTGGCTTTTATGAGGATTCACTTGGAATCTCGAAAAAAATGGAACCCGCACGTCAGTCCTCATTTCGAGTTCTGGCTGTGGCATCTGCATAAATACGATAGTCAGTAGGAGGCAATTTGTTGCTTGCGAACATTGAATTAGAATTAGCTCCCAAGGATGCATTCGAACAATTTGTTGCGCAGCTAAAAGACAGTCTTAAGACACGAAAAATAGAATTCAATTTAGGCGAAAAAGTAGAGATCCATCAGGGCCTCGTGAAAATTGGGCAAGTTGTGGTATGGCAGCCCCCTAAGAAAATTGAAATTGATTGGTATACCGCCGCGACATGGAATCCTAACGATACGTCAAAGCTCAAGTTTGAATTCGAAGGGCTTCCAAATGGAGGAACGAGAATTACCATAGAAAACGAAGGATGGGGAAGCCTTGTCGAAGATCGTGGAAATCGTCTATCGGAGTGGTTTGCAGATGAAATAGCTGCAAATCTCATCGACGCAACTAGTCCGAGGCGGTTTGTGAACTGGCTAACAGACAGAAGAGCTCGAAGGCCGATGGGGGCTATGGCTCGAGAGGGTTACCGGGATCCTGTGTATCATCGCCCAAATTTCTTGGCACTCTTTGACTATCTTAAACTGAAGAAAGAAGATTATCTTCTCGAAGTGGGCTGCGGTGGGGGAGCTTTCCTCTTCGAAGCTCTGAAATCTGGTTGCAGGGCGGCTGCGATTGACCACAGTCCTGACATGGTGATGGTCGCCAAAGAACTGAATTCCTCGGCAATTGCGGAAAAGCGCCTAGAAATACTCGAATCAGAAGCCGAATCTCTTCCGTTTCCCGACGGTAAGTTCACCTGCGCTGTTTGTACTGGAGTCTTTGGTTTTATTGACAGGCCTGTCGTAGTATTGTCCGAAGTATGCAGAGTGATGGTTAAAGGGGGCAGACTGATCGTATTCGTAAGTACTAAGGAGCTCAAGGGCACACCAGCAGCGCCGGAGCCTATCGCTTCCCAGCTGCACTTTTACGAAGATCAACAGCTTGTACAGCTAGCTCACCAAGGTGGCTTTGAGGAAGCGAGAGTTGAGAGAATTAGTTTTGAAGAGTACGCACGCCAAGCCAAGATCCCTCAAGAAGCAATGGGCCTATTTTCCTCCGATGCTAGAAACGCTCAGCTTCTTTTAGCTCAGAAAATCTAGACTAAAATTATTGAAGTGAGTTCCGCCAATTTGGAACTAGGGGATAAGCTTGCAGATACTTGGCTCTATTGGTATTGGGGCAAAGAAGGGAAGATAGATCCAGAGCTTCCGGATATCGCAGATCTTTTTGCAAAGAACAAAGTCTCCACAATTTTAGATCTTGGCTGTGGAACCGGGAGGCATTCTATATTTCTTGCAAAGAAGGGATTCAACGTCTTCGGTCTCGATCAGTCTGAAAAGGCGATCAGAAGAGCAAAAGAGCTTGCTGAAAATGAAAAATTGATAGTAAATTTTAGAGTTTGGAATATGATAGACTTTCCTTATCAATACGACAACTCTTTTTTCTCAGCTGTTATTTCAACCAAGGTTATTCATCATACAACAAAGGAGAATGTCAACAAAGTCGCGAGTGAGATTTCAAGAATAACAAAAAATGGAGGTTATCTGTTTCTTGAGGTTCCTACTTTTGAAAAGCTAAAACGGCTTGAAAGTGAGGGGCAACGTTATGAGGATCTCGGGAATGGGACCGTAATCTTTCTTGACGGCGAAGAAAAAGGAGTTCCACATCATTATTTCACAGAGGAAGAACTACTATCTACTTTTTCCGAGTACAAAGTGCTGGATCTTCATACGAGGGAGGAACACTATCGCCTAACTGGCGTCAAGAATCAAGATTAATTGGAAAAAGTAGCTCGATAGCTATTCTCAGTAAGCAGGATTATATGTCCTCGGACACCATTGCGTCTTTGTCATTGTAAGGAAGCTTTCTATTCAACGACAGCTGGTTCAGAACTTAGCTTAGTTTGCTCTCTCACCCACTCGTCTATTTCGTCACGAAGCCGAAGCGCATCTTCTGTGGAAAGAGAGATCACGGATATACCAAAATAATGATCCGCTCTAATTTGAAGACAGTCCAATTTTCCCGCTAGGTCAATTTCTTTAAGTTGCCTATGTTGGCCAAGTTTTACCAAGTCGACTTTCAGCTCTCAACTATGGATCACTAAGATTGGCTCCGATAAAATACTGATAGGAGAGGTCTCTGTGGCAATAATATGGAAGAAATGTTAGAAGCTTAAACCTTTAGAGAAGTCGTGCTCAGCAAAGACTCTTTTTATGACGATTCTATACTATTAGCTATAGAACCATTTGGCTTTGCCATTTATCTGAGATGCTTTTGCATTTTTTTGTTGTGGAGAAAGCAAGATGGAGAACAAAGGCAGCTCTCAACATGAGTGTACTTTTCCGAAGGCTGACGCAATAGAGAGTGCCAATGAAATCGATGAGTTACTCTCAGGTCACGATTGGAAATTAGAGTCGGCCAAAGATTATGCTGGCGGGTTGCTTGCAATTTTAACTTGCGAGATATGCAAAGCGAACCGGGCCATGATTATCAATTGCCCGGCCTGAATTTGAGCTAAGCTCCTTCTTATTCCGAGATTCGGATTAGAATTGCCAAACTTCTAGTCTATCATCTTTCATTAGACACTCGGAACCTGCACTCTCAAATGAAAAATCGGAACACTTAAGTTACAGTAAAAATGCAGTAACAGGTCCAGAAATGTACAAGGAGCTCGGTTAGAAAATGGAAGAATTAGAACTAGTTCAGAAAAACGGAGAGAATAGATTTTCAACTGATATTGAGCGCGAAGAATCCTCAGTATTAGCAGAAGCAACGACACCCAAAGCCCAGAATGGAAAGAGAAATCCACCTGCGAGAAACACATCTAGGTTTTGGTTTGAGCGATTTCTTGCAATAATTCAAAGGCAGAATCCGAGCGTGATTGATTCGTCTTTTTTGAGCCAGGTAGCGCCGAATAACGAGGGAAAACTGCTCGCACAGCTCAAATTTCTTCATGTTATAGACGAGGAGGGTAAACCTACGGAGCTTCTTTCAATGCTTAACATGGTGGGCGCGGAGCAGAAGAAAGGATTCCAGAAAATGATCCGCGAATCCTATGGCGAACTGATGTCAGAAATTGTCGTTGAAAAGGCCGTTCCTGATGATCTGGTAAATTTCTTCATTCGACGCTACGCTTTTAGTCGAGACAAAGCTATCAATGCCACAAAGTTCTTTCTTTATCTTGCCGAAAAGGGAGCGCTCACCGTATCTTCCGAGCTCTCCTCTCTATTGACAGAAAAAAGCGCAAACGCAGCTCCAACAGTATCAGCTTCCACATCATCGTTAAATTCAGTACCAAGACTCACAGTTGAAAGAACTACTAGACCTGGCCGAGAATCACGAATTTATTCAACTAGTCTCCCTAAAAAATCTCGTCGTGATTTCGAAGGTAACTCATCGCCTACAATTCAAACAGTGATTAACATTACACTTGACAAAGATACTCCCAAAGAGTACTGGGATCGAGTTCTGGCACTGATTGGAGAAAACAAGAATGAACGATCCAGCGAGATTCCAATCTCAGAGTCTTCATCGCAGCAACACGAAAATGGAAACTCGCCCTAAAACTGCCGCTTCTCCACCTTCACTGTTACTTCGGCTGGTTGGGGGGCCTGTACACGCGCAGCCTCTCCGTCCACCCATGCCATTTTCCTTTGCAGTGTAGCAGTATACAACACCTTCCAATCTAATTTTATTCTATCCGCCCAGCTCTTGAATACGCGAGGATCAATATAGTTTCGAAGAGAAGTGTTGAGATTGTAATCTTTGGTTTGTTCGCTGAGTTCAATTTGTTTCTTGAGTTTTGCGATTCGTAGTTTCAGTTTCTCTTTCTGTCTGTCTGTTTTTGGGATGCTCTGCTCCAATTGAGCTAGCCTATCTTTTTTCTTCTGAAGCGTTTGCTCAAACGTCTTTGGAGGCGTTCTCTTGTGATTACATTTCAATGCGGCTTCAAGATTGGCAAGGCGTGCCTCGTAGATCTTGTCGTGCTCAGGTGTTCCATCTGGGAATGCACTGTGCTCTTTTAGATAGTCTTTGACTACGGAAGTCGCAATGTACGTGCGGAAGACTTTGGCTGTTAGCCCTTGAGAAGCTTTTCCAAAAAATTCGTTCACATGCCTTGATGTTATTCCATCAAAGATAAGATCTTCGGGCTGCTTACCTTTGCAGAATTCTTTCAAGTTTTCAATTGCAATGCCTTCGCTAGGGCTGACCTCAAGAGTTTTCTGCCAGCGGACATAATCTTTTCCAAAGAAATCAAAGTCTACCGTGTTCGGCCTGGGGAAAATCAGATGCTCTACTCTTAGAGTCGAGGCTCCAACAGTATCGGCCTCGTCTTCATCTTTTTCATCTCCGACTCTCATAGCGAGTCTGTGGATCAAAAAACAAGCCGTCGCTATTTTGCGTTCTTTTGGATCTTTTGATTTCATCGCTTTCAAGATGAACGAGTCGACCTTCCTGATGTCTTTCTCTAGCCTCTGCGCCTTGTCGTACTTGCTCTTGTCGCGCATCTGCCGCAAGCTCGAAGAATCATGCAGCCAGATGTACTTGACTTTGCCTGTGAGTTTATCCGTCCAGCAAGCAACCCACATATTGTGGGGCTCGTGAACTATCTTCCACTTGCCCTTTGGAACTTGAGCGTTCTTATCCAGGTTCAGCGTTACATCTTCTTCCAATATTCTAGGTTTCCAGTGGCCGCGGATCGGAATCTGGCCACGCCCCATATAGATTCCTGGAGGCTCAACGACCCAGTTTGCGATCTCGGTTTTTACGCCATCTACCAGAGCATAACCAAACTTCTCCTTTAGCTCGAGTCTCTTTTTCTTTCTCTCAGCAGCGAGAGTTTTCTTTTGTTCTTTTGTGAGTTCGGCCTTCTCTGGCAAAGTTGGAAAAATAATGTCGGAGATCTTTGCGTTTCTGTATTTTTCAGGGAATAGCTTCAAAAAATCAGACAGGAAGTTCTTTTGAAAAACAGGATCTTCGACGTAAGGAGTGCCTATCTTCTTTGCCCAGGCTACTGCCATTTCTTCCTGGGCCAAGTTCATTACGATTTTTTCTCCTTTAATCGAAATCGTGTTTGTCCTTGGATCAGATTTGTATGACTCTGGAAATACGACTCCGTTGTGGGATAACGTCGCCCATTGCTTCTTTTTCGAGCTAACTCGAGTCTGCTCCTCCTCGGGCTCCTCTTCCTCTGATTCGATTTCTACCATTACCTTTTAATCACCAAGGAGATAAATTGCCAAAGCTCAAAATAGCAAAAGCTTAATTCCAGCTATGCGCAATATCTAGGCCAGGACCCGCTCTTAAAGATATATCAAATTCGTCAAAGTCCGCGAAATTCAATCACAAAAATCTCATGTTACTGGAACAAAATCATCCGGAGATTTGAATATTCGAAGAATGGCATGGCTCTTGCTGTCTCGAAATACTTTTCCATACTTTGTCCGAAGGTTCGCAATGTACTGATCGTACTCCTTCGTATTTCGAAACGCCAGGATCTGCATGATATCCCACTCGCCTGTCACTGAAGCATCCATTAGAACGTGATGACTTGCTCTAAAATCGTCTAGAGCCGCAGATAATAGCGCTTCGTCGAAAGATCCCAACTTCAGAAACAGTACGAAGAATATATTGTATCCAAGCTTAGAGTAGTCTATCTTCGCGCGGAATCCGTCAATAATCTTTCTTTTCTCGAGTTTCGTGATTCTAGACGCAACAGTCTGCCTTGTGACTCCAATCTTCTCGGCAAGTTTCTTTGTCGATTGCGAAGAGTTCTTAGCAAGCTCATTAAGTAATTTGGCATCAATTTGGTCCATTTCTCGACTCAAGAGTTAACACAATGTTAAATTAGAATCTCGATCATGCATTAATGTGTTAAACAAAGCTTTCAATTTCTTTACTTCTGACAACTCTTAAATCGTAATTCGTGCTTAATGTAGGATTAATATCTTTAGAAGTTGAGATTATGAGCAAAATCAAAGACCCTTCACTCGCGCCTTCCGGTAGGAAAAAAATCGAATGGGCTGAATCTAGGATGCCCGTTCTGATGAAATTACGATCTACTCATGCAAAGAAAAAAACGCTGTCGGGCTTTAGGATTTCAGGCTGCCTTCATGTCACAAAAGAAACTGCAGTTCTAGTTGAAACATTCAAGGCAGCAGGAGCCGAGGTTGCATGGTCGGGTTGTAATCCTCTCTCAACTCAGGATGACGTCTCGGCAGCCCTAGATGCTAACGATATTGAAGTCTTTGCATGGCGCGGACTCACTCCTAAAGAATACTACTGGAGTATTGAAGAGACTCTTAAAATCAAGCCTCATTTGACTCTCGACGACGGCGCTGATCTCATCTTCACAGTTCACAAGAAACATATTGAATATCTGAGTGCTTTGCAAGGGGGTACGGAAGAAACAACTACTGGTGTCCACAGGATTAGGGCGATGGCCAAAGATGGCAAACTAAAGTATCCAATCATTGCTGTAAATGATGCAGAAACGAAATCAGATTTTGACAACGTCTACGGTACAGGTCAGAGCGCTATCGATGGAGTGATACGGGCTACAAATGTTCTCTTCGCGGGAAAAAACGTTGTTATCTCTGGATACGGTCATTGTGGGAAAGGTCTCTCTTCAAGGGCTAGAGGATTTGGCGCGAAAGTAATCGTGACTGAAGTCGATCCAATCCAAGCGTTGCGTGCAAGAATGGAAGGCTACGATGTTATGACCATGGACAAGGCGGCAAAAGTCGGAGATATTTTCATCACAGCTACTGGTTGCAAAGATGTGATTACGAAAGATCATTTCGCTCAGATGAAAGACGGAGCAATACTTGCCAATGCTGGGCATTTCAATGTTGAATATTCCATTGGAGATCTCGATTCTCTAGCAAAGAAGAAAAGAGAAATTAGACCAGACAACGTAGAGTATACGCTTCCTAGCGGAAAGAAACTATACGCACTAGCGGAGGGAAGACTCGTGAATCTCGCTGCTGCGGAAGGACATCCAAGCGAAGTGATGGACATGAGTTTCGCAAATCAGTTTCTCTCGATTTTGAGACTTGCGAAAGAAGGAAAGAATCTGAGACCGTATGTTTACGAGATTCCGAGATCCCAAGACGAGGAAGTGGCGCGTCTGAAACTCGAAAGTATGGGAATGGAGATAGATTCTCTTTCAAAGGAGCAAAAGGATTACCTTTCTGGCTGGGAGCAAGGTACTTAGAAAGTGCTTGTATACGAAGTATGCGCGATTCTTCGAATCAGTTAAGGCGTTATGACGTCTAACATTACTACTTACTATCCTTTTTCGACTTTATCGATAAGTAAGGGAACCTCAGTCAAATTATCTATTGCAAGATCCGCGATATCTACAATCTTTCTGATTTCTTCCTGATTCTTGAGACCATTTTTTGCGACATGCCCTCGCATAAAAACCACTAATCCAAAACCCGCGTCTTTGGCTCCTGCGAGTTCTTCGCTTGCTCCATCGCCTACATAGACGGAGGATTGGGCCGGTGTTACTAGTCTATTCAACACAATAGAATATGCTTCATTTGAAGGCTTCATGTAACCAATCTCGCATGAAAAACACACTGCGTCAAATAACGACGCGAGACTAGAATAAGGCCATGCGGAAACTTCTCTTTCGTCTACATTTGAAAGTATACCCAGTTTCATTCCATTATACTTGAGCTTAGCCAAGGTTTGACGAACCATGGGATCAGGGTTTCGGATCGCCAAATCTTGATATCGCCCCAGTATAAACTCCGCAATCATAAGATCATCCTTTGAGCAGGGTTTCCCAGTTGTTTTCTGAACGTATTTCTCGACATAATCTAGAGTCTTTCTTGACCTAGAAGTGCATCTTTCGACAAGAGTTTCAGACCAGTATTTCGAAAATGCATCTTGATCGAGTTTGAAAAGTTCAGCGACCTTGCTAGTCCTTGTAAAATCCTTTGGTCTGTAATCTTCTGGATCAACAAGTGTATGAAATAGATCAAACACAACGGATCGGACTTTGAAATGTTTGATCGCGCTCATTTTGTCATTCTTATCCCAGATTGCAGTTGCTTTACCCTGCGTTGCGTGTTTCTTTCAATGGAAATATTCATCTCATAATGATATTCTTCACCTTTTTCTATTTTGTAGCCTCAACTAATATAGCAGCAAAATCAGGTTTCTGAAAGAAGACGAACAAAGTATGGTAGAATACAAGCCTGGGGTATTGGCTGGACTTATCTCAGGTGCGCTCTGGGCTGCTCTCATCTCTGCTGCTGGAGCAATAGTCGTCGCAGTGTTCTATTCGCAAACCTTGGATTATTATAATGGGATTTGGACAGCGAATCAAACTGCTCTAGGTGGAATGACGCCCCTCCAGTACATGAGTTTTACTCTTGAGGTTAACACTGCTGTTGCGTTTGCAGGTGGAATTGGTTTTGGTGCCTTGATTGGAGTGCTTTTTGTTTGGATTGCGCCACGATTCCTAAGCAAACAAAACTACATGGTTAAGGGAACTGTGGTGGCGGTCTTTTTCTGGTTGCTTTACGAATTAGGGCTGGCCGGCTTCGTTGACCCAATCGAAATACTTTCGTCCCTAGCGGTTTCTCTGCTCGCAGGATATCTTTTGGGCTTTCTCTATCTGAGATTTACTAGTTCCCGAAGATTTACTTTTCCAGGTCAGGATTCTTTGTCTCGACAGGATCCAACCCAGCCTTCGTCGTCATCGAACAATCAGCCATAATAAGTCGGCGAGTGTTCATCACGAAAGTTTGAAGAGCTCTCAAAATGGTTTCTCAAGTACTCGTAGTATCTTAGGTCTTCGGATTTCAAACTAGGCCGAACGGTCTTCAGCGCGCTTTCAAAGTATTGCATAGAAAGAGCTTCTTTCTTATTCGAGATGAACTTTTTCACCCATGCGGTAGTTGCACTGTTTACTAAGAGTTCGAGATCTGCCCCAGTAAACAAGTTAGTCTTTTGCGTCAATTGCTCAATGTCTATCTTACCAATTGGTTTTCCAGCCAAGTGAATTTTTAGAATTTCTTTTCGCTCAGCTTTGTTTGGAGGAGGAATGTAAATCATCTTATCAAAGCGACCGGGTCTCAGAAGAGCTGGATCGAGCCTATTTGGCATGTTTGTCGAGCCAAGAATCGTGACTTGGCTCAGAGGAACAAATCCATCCATTTCGGAGAGAAGGCTTGAAAGAAGCGAAGTTCTGGCGTCTTCGATCGTAATCGCCTGTCTGTTCGGCGCAAGGCTCTCAAGCTCATCAAAGAAGATTATGGAGGGTTTCGTCTTGCTTGCTTTGGAGAAGAGCTGCTTCACTCTTCTCTCAGAGACTCCGAACCATTCGCTCATAATATCAGAAGATCTGATATGATAGAAAGTCGCGCTGCATTCTTTCGCGATAGTCCTAGCAAAAAGCGTCTTGCCAGTTCCAGGAGCTCCCCAGAGAAGAATACCCTTTGGTGCTCTAATTTTTAGACGCTTGTACAAGTCTGGATGGCGCATAGGCATTACTATGGCATCGCGTATTTCCTGTTTAACTGCATCATATCCTCCGATATTCTGGAAAGTAAAATCTAGTATACGCTTTCTAGGCTTGTGCTTTGCTTCCTTGAGGGGTTTTTTCTTTAGTCTGAACGCCATTCGTTGGCTAGTCCCTGTAGCTGATGCGCATTTAATTTGATTGGATACCTGAAGACAAAGCCAAGTTTCACTTCATTCAAAATGCTTTTGCTTTTGATGATCTCAAAATCGCAAATGCTTTATGACATAATCTTAACAGTCCAAAAAAGCTTTGGCAACCTCATTTCCAAGTACGAAACCCGACTGGCTCAACCCGCCGAAGACGGTACAGGCTGTACTTTGTTATCTTGATAAAAATAACCAATACCTTTTGCTTCTAAAGTCAAAGGGGAAATTTGGGGAGGGGTTTTGGAATGCGCCAGGAGGAAAGATTGAGCCAAAGGAAAAGCCCGAGGAAGCGGTAAAGAGAGAGGTCCTGGAGGAGACAGGCCTTCGAGTACTCGAGCTGATCAAAGCAGGATCTCTAAAGTTCTTTTTTGGCAAGTCAAAACAAATACCAGACTGGTTTGTGAATGTATTTGTCTGCTCTAAATTCGAAGGGGAAGTGAATGAAAGTCATGAAGGAAAGCTTCAATGGTTCAACAAGAATGCCCTGCCATATGACGAAATGTGGGCAGATGATAGACATTGGCTCCCTCTTTTGATTGAGGGAATAAAGTTCGATGGGATGTTCATTTTTAGCGAAGATTCAAAAGAACTGTTGAAATCTTCAATCACTTTGCTTTAGATAATTCCTTTTTCATTTTTGAAAGATCTCCGCTTTTTGTGCTCAACACTAGTTCAGTTCCGACAGTCAATAGGAAGAAAATACCTCCGAGAACTAAAGAAACTGTGTTGAATTCAAAATCCAGTATTGCGAATGACTCGATTAGTGCGAGTACTATTACTCCCACCAGCGCGCCGGATCCTAGTATCCATCCTCTGCGAGTTTTAGAAATAGTCAAAAATCTCGAACGATCAAGCTTCGTTCCAACTGTAATCAGATAGGGGGAGATTTTCTTTGCAATTGAGGGCCCATTCTTACCTATGTCGCTGGACCCAATGAAGAAAAATAAAGTGCGCACACCGTAGATTTTCGCGACCGCGAAATGGGAAAGAGGATGAGCTGCATACCAAATGACCGCCATCGAGACTAGGAATAGTATTGCTTGGAGAATTACTTGAGTAATAGTTGATGAGAGAAATAAAATAGCGATTCCGAAGGCTTCTACAATAACTAGGAGCGAAGGTCCTACCGCAGCGGATAATCTATTTTGTGCTTTTTGAGGCAAATTTTTAAAATTCACAATCTAAAGAAAGACAATTACTGCGCTCATGTCATCAGATTTAAGGCCAGTCTCCATTGCAATTTCAACAAGAGCTTTCGCACTTTTGTTCTTCAAAACTAGATCTCTTAATTTAGAAATATCATTCGTTGTCCCAAGAATATTGTCGCTTATTCCATCTGAACACAAAAGCAGAATGTCCTCCTTATCATAATCGGTTGATTTTGTGTGAATAGTAACCCTTCCACCAAAACCTAGATACTGATTTATCGACCACATGTTATTTGGATCTTCAAATCGTTCAGAGTCATCTTTGTACAAGAGAATCACCTTATCTTCTCCGCCTTTAATCAAAAAGATCGGGCTATCCCCCACGTTCGCAGTAAGGATCGTTTTTCTCTCAGGCAAGACTTTTGCGAGTGCCAGAGTTGTTCCCATTCCTAGATTGTGAAGCTCTTTCGCTCTCTCCTTGATTTTTCGGTCTATCTCAAAGACACAGGTTTCAAGTGCTTTTTCACTGTCTAAAATCATCAATTTATCTTTGATGATTTGCACGGCAATCTCACTTGCCTCCTTTGCACCGAGATATCCACCCACGCCGTCAGCGACAGTAAACACAAAGTTAGTCACGGACGCAAATAGCGAATCTTGATTTTCGCTATGGAATCCTCCGACGCTGTTTGAATCGGAGAAATAGTCGACTACGATTTCGTCTTTCTTGCCACTTAAGATAGTTCAACTCACCTCTTTCTCTTGATTTGCCTCATTTCGAGATATCGCACTCTAAATTCGTTGTAATGATTCGCATTTAGCTGAATCTGCTTTATTTCATCTTCTGTAAGTTTACGCTTTGCAACTGCGGGTGAACCAATGACTAGGGAATTGCTTGGCATCTCCTTTCCTTGAGTTACAAGAGATCCTGCAGCCACAAGGCAGTTTTCTCCTATCTTTGCTCCATTGAGCAAAGTAGCTCGCATTCCGACTAGGCAATTTGATCCAACAATTGCGCCATGAATGACTGCCCCATGGCCTACAGAAACCCTGTCTCCAATATCGACTGGAAAGCTTAGATCGGTATGTATGACGCAGTTGTCCTGAATATTACTCTGTTTTCCGATTAAGATTGGTTCGAGTTCGGTTCGAATGACCGCGCCATACCATACAGAGGCTTCTTCGCCAATGGATACGTCGCCGATCAGAGTGGCGCTTTCTGCTACAAAGGAGCTTTCTGAGATTCTAGGAGACTTGCCGTTGAAACTATGAAATGGCAATTCAAATGAAAGACAATGAACTTTGGATAAAGTGTTTTGCTTTCTTTCAATCTCCGGGATGCGTTCGTTGCCTACTTCCCGCAAACAAGAAACCTCTTGTTCACGATTACACAAAACTAAGTTTAGCGAGAGTTTAGTAAACTATCGGATTGTCTATAGCTAGGAAAAAGTTAGTATCTACTTTAATCTCTACGGCCAAAGGAATTATCGATGGCTTCGTCTAACTCCGAGAAACTATTTGGGATTCCCGTATACACTTTAACGCCGTTTACGTAAAAGGTGGGCTTTACCTCAAGAGAAGAGTCTCTCCCACGAAGGAAAGTATTCAGCAATTTGTTCGAAGACCTTTCGAAAACGCGTACCTCGACGCCTCTCCCATAAGCTCTTTCAAAATCAACTGTAATTGATACTATTTTGTTGTATAGAGCAAGCTGATCCTTTGGAATCGAGGCAAGTTCAGAATTGGTCGGAGCTAGATTCGAGCTCTCGGTAGAGACAAGACGTTCTTTGCCTCTCGATTGCACAAGAGTCCGATTATTTTCTCTACACATCAAAAATATTCTGGGTTCCAGACCGACAATGTCCAAGCGCACTGAAGGGCCACTTGCTCGCTTCATAATACAGATCAGAATAGAGAAAAAAGTATAACTAAAAGTTTGCCCATAGTCGGAAACCGAGTAATCGCTTTAACTACTGCCTTGACTTTTTCACGTCGCCGCGATTTAATTTTAGAACTTTACCTTTCTTGACGAGCCTCACTATTACTCGCCCGTAAGGAACAAATTGTTCTATGATGCCGTGGTCTTCTTCATCGCTAACGTACACAGTATCGCCTAGATTGAGGCGAACTCGCATTATTCCCACTTTGGATACACCTGATAGTGCTGTGCAAATCTTGGCTTTGGGATATTCCCTGCCCAGAAGTACTACGATAAATCCCTAGCTTACCCGAAGTTGCATATAGGTTTTTGCTTCTGTTTTAAATGTGCAGGGCGATCTGCATTTTTTACTGAATGGCTCTTGAGGGTTATTGTTCGATCTGTAAAGTTATGAAGAGGCAATTAATTCAGGGCCTTAATGCCAAATGCATCAAGAGACCCTGAAGATTGTTTCATATGTAGGAAACATAGCGGAAGAGAGAAGTGGCCTCCAAGCGGATATATCTACGAAGGGCATATCATTTTCTCCTTTGTCATGCTCCCCTAAGGATGGGAACGAGAGGAACTTTGATTGTGGAATCAAAACGTAATTTTCTTGACTACAAGGAGATGAGCAAGGAAGAAGGTGCTGAACTCTTCGAAATGAAGAGAAGATCCACAAGATGGGCTCGGATCCAAGCATTGGATGAGAGTATGCGTCCACAATCGGACTGGAGTACGAGATTCTCATCTTGTCGACCATATTGTGGAGCTGATCATGCAAGAGAATATCTATTTGCGCTTATTGGCGGAAGAAAGAACAAGTGAAGCATCCTTTTTTCTAAAGGATTTCTTTGCATTCGAGATTTCGAAGCCTGTGATTTGTCCGGTCTTTGAGATATCAACAACAACATTCGGAGCTATCTCGACACTCTTCCAGTATTTCTTTTCGCTCACTTGAATAGCCAAAATGTCTTCCTCCGAATCGTACCAAATATTGCTACTGCTGTTCTTGCTCATAATTAATCTAACCAATACGCGGTGATCACCCTATAGTTTTTCGATCCGAGTCTTCTGAACATAAAAAAGAAATGCATGCGCCATGATTGCAACCATGTTTGAGGACCTAAGGAGAATGGATTTGTGTTGATTCTTTATTTTCTTCGTCATGGTCAAGCGCAGCCAAAAGCAAGTTTTGCAGGCGACGAAGACAGAGTGCTAACTTCTGAAGGAGCCGCAAAGGTAAGAAAGGTTCTTTCAATTGCAAAGTATACCTACGGCGTCGAAATAGATCGCATACTCTCTAGCCCCTACAAACGAGCATTGGAAAGTGCAGAAATTGCAAAGGAAGTTTTGAAACCAAACAAGCCCAAAATTATCTTGGACGAGGCACTAGTTCCAGAAAAATCCCCATACGAAGTGTATTCCTTCCTTTCAAAGCAGAAATTTGGACCTGCGGACCGAGTTCTAGTTGTTTCGCATCAACCAAGTATTGGTGAAACGATATCTGACCTCATCGGATCTAATGCAAGCATGGGGTTTGCGCCGGGTTCTATGGCCCGTATTGATATTGGAGGCGAACTTCAATCAAAATCAGGAACGCTAGTTTGGTTGATTTCGTCTGAGGTTATCTGAGCCAATCGAGCCAAGGGATTACTTTTTTTGGGAGAAAAAGGGCAATTTTCCTTCTTTGTCAACTTGAATAGCATTTAGTAAAGAACAAGAACAAGGAGATTGGTTTCCTCAGTCATGAGTAGCGCTAGAACAATTCCAAAAAGTGATTTTATTTCCTTTGTTCGAAAATATCTAGTCGTTGAAGGTCTCCCTTGCTCAAGACATTGCGAAAAGCCCACTCATTTTGCCGCTCTCATGGAAGATAGGAATAAGCTAGTGGGCGCCTATGTGTGCCCGGACAGTTACGTCGTCCGGATTGTCTATTTCGAATTAACTAATCACGATATGGACTGGTTCAAGAGCTTTGTTCGAAGCGAGTTAGAAGGTGGCTCTTTTGTCAGGGACAGAGACTTTAGGATCGCAACTCGCCACGGCTGGGAGCTTGGTGGCAACGCAGAGAACGAGATAGCGGCGTTCACGAATCCATCAAGTGGAATAAAGGAGTACTATTGGACATTTTATGCAAAGACCAATGAGGAGAAAAAACTGGGCAACTTTCTTTGCGAAAGGTGCGGTAAATTATTCACGCACCCGCTTACTTTAAAGAGCAAAATTTGCGAGAGACACTAGTTGGATTGCGATTTCTTCATATCAATATAGAACTTGCTCTTGAATAGATCTTCCCATCTTTGTTTTGTGACTTTGGGATTCTCTGAAAAGCCAGTGAATATATGTTTGACAGAGCCGTCTTTGAGCTCCATAAAGACCTGGGGAATCAAATAGTCTTCCGCATCGTCTCCGTGGTCCTTGACGAGTTTATCAGCAATTTTTACGTCATCCTCCCGATCTATATCCAAGACGCGAAGCTGGACATCCAGTTCCTCAGCCATTCGCTTTGAGTTATCAACGGATAGTGGGTAACAATGAGGACACCACGTTGCGATGACAGTTGATATTCTCTCTACTCTCGATCCTTTTCTCAAGTAAGTAGAATGTGTTTGTTGCATTGCAGAATGGAACACAGGCCTATCAAAGATTTAACCGTTTGGAAATCATAACAATCCGAGAAAAATATTCGTCTCGTAAGTTAGCATAATCTTGCTGTCCTTTTGATATTTGCTAAACATATCTTCGAGTTCCTTTTTCACTTCTGAAAATCGCTCTTGGTTTGGCTGAGGCATGTATGACGCAGAGCAGACCCTTCCAACAAGTCCTTCAAAATCCAAAACCTGCTCGTTTGAAATAGAAAATTTCTTGAATGACCATCCGCTGAAAAATTTGGACAAGGTATCATCTTCAACTCTTTCTAACTTGGGCTTATTTCTCGCGTGTTTATCGATTATTGCTTCATATCTTTGCATGATTCCCGAAGCATCATCCGTTTTTCTGTCATTGTAGAGAATGCAAAGATATCCTCCTTGCTTTATGATTCTACTGAACTCTTTCCACGATCTTTTCGAATCAAACCAGTGAAGTGCTTGACCTACGGAGATGAGATCTACGCTTCGATCTTCAAGTGTCGTATTTTCGGCAGTTCCCTTGATACTTGCAAATCTTTGAAAATGTCCTAGGTTTGATCCTGCCACGCTTCTCATATCATCATTTGGCTCAACACTGAATACTCGATTCCCATTCTCAAGAAACAACTTTGACAGAATCCCTGTGCCTGAACCGACGTCGGCAACTATCTTGGTCGAATCAAAATTTGCTTCTTTATTTAAAATGTCGAGAAATTGTTTCGGGTAAGTAGGACGGTATCTTGAATACGCTTCAGCCCGTCCTGTGAATCTCTGAGTATAGTCCTCCATCATTTATCGAAGTCATTTTTGGTAGCTCATTGTTTATCAGTGAATCGAGGTGAACCAATATTTTCGGGGCGGCTCGAAGTATTGATCTCCTTTAGGAGCACAAATCGCTTTACATAACCATAGCTCAAGATTGACGGTATGAGAGCACAGATTATGATCATGGGTAAAAGAAAATAATTCCAAAACCCATCTAACGGGAGTACGAAGGTAGCGAGCGCGCTCACTATAGCAGTTCCGATCAGTACATTCTTCTTTGTTGTTGAAAATAATATACTTACAATCCCTGCTGGAACAAGAAATATCGCAAGGCGGAGGTAAGTTCCCATTTTGAATCCACTTATTGCGTAAACCAAATAATAGAGGCTCCAGATTCCATTTTTTTGCATTGGTCTTTCCAGTTGAAATAGCAAGACATCATACAGAAATTTCGAAGGCGAATACAACATGAAAGGCAGAATTATTGCTGACGCAACCAAAATAGAAACGAGTATCGTTTTCAAATTATGATTTCTAAGGGAGTAGATCGCTATGAGCGGAAAAGTCAGGATTATGAACTGGTTTGCCGCTAATGCTAGGCCAAGAAAAATGCCTGCAACCAACCATTTTTCTTGTAAAAGAGCAGCCAAAGCCACAATCAAAAACATGGGGCCTATCATCATGTTTGTGCCGGAAACGCTAGTAAGATAGATCGAAGTCGGCAAGATTGCGTAAGCTATAGATCCAGAAAATCGAATCCACGGTTTGGTGTGAGTCCCTCCCAGTGTAGACCTAGCAATGAAGTACATCGCGATCGTTATGACTACATCTGCGATGATGCTCCCATATCTAATGTCAGAGCCGATAAAGACGAAAGGGGCAAAATACGCAGGTATTACCGGCAAATATGCAAAAGTGACTACTTTTCCAAGGTAATTTGTGTAATTTGAGAAAAGATACGGATTCTGATATTGAAGGATTAGTTTAGCTGCCTCACGATCGACATAATAAACATCTACTGGATTACCGTGTAAACCATTCCCGAAGAAGGGTATCACAACGAGCCTTAAGAAAACGGCAATTGCCGAAACCGCTATCAGTAAATGAAAAGCGCCAATCTTCATAAATCAAAAACCCTGAGCAAATTAGTTGCCGAGTCGAGATCTAAATACCGCGTTAACATAGTCACTATATAGTGCTTTTTTAGAATATAGCAACCATCCAAAACTAGACAACATGTCAAGAGCGCAAAAGGCACCAATCAGTTAAATTGCTTCGGAGTTCGTAAGTTTGGCTTCAGAGATTATCGAAGTTAAAGATCTGGTTCTAACATATGCGGACGGGACTAAAGCTGTACAAGACATTAGTTTCTCTGTGAGGGAAGGTGAATTCTTCGGTTTTCTAGGACCAAATGGCGCCGGAAAGAGCACCACCATCAAAATTCTAACGACTCTTCTTCAAAAAACGTCCGGTTCAGTGAAAATTGCAGGCCTTGACCTTGACAAAGATGAAAGCGAAATTCGAAAGATCATAGGCGTTCAAAGCCAAGATACCTCCGTTGATCCAGACCTTACGGGTAGAGAAAATATGATTCTCGAAGGAAATCTCCAGCAAATGAGTGGCAAGGAGCTTAAAGAAAGAGTGGATTATTTACTCGATGTAGTGGGATTGAAAGATGCGGCTGACAAACGCGCCAATCGCTATTCCGGAGGGATGAGAAAGAGGCTAGATCTTGCGACAACACTTGTTCACAAACCAAAGATCCTATTCTTGGACGAACCCACAACAGGTTTGGATCCTCAGTCAAGAGCAGTCGTTTGGGATTATCTCGATGAACTCAACTCAAAAGAGCATATCACAATTTTCCTCACCACTCAATATCTTGAGGAAGCCGATAGACTATGCGAACGTCTTTGTATCGTTGATGGAGGAAAGATAGTTGCCCAAGGCTCTCCCTCAGAACTAAAACAAGAGATTGGCGCAGATGCAATTACGATCACGATGAGAGACGCTGAGGGAAAATACGACCAGAATGTAAAGCAATCTGCAAAGCAAGTCCTTCAAACGATTCCTGGCATCGTAGATATTCTGGATTCGGATGATGGGGTTACTCTATATGTTAAGAACGGAGGCATGTTTGTTCCAGAATTAGTTAGAGCGTTTGACAAGAGTAACATTAAACTCGTCTCAATAAATCTCTCAAGCCCTAGCTTAGATGACGTATTTTTGAAACACACGGGCAAGAGAATCCGCGTCGAAGAAGTTGCGAAACAGGCTCCATCTGGAATGTTCGGTAGAAGGTAGAAGAGAAAGTGAGCATACTTTTTGACACGGGATACCTCTTCGTCAGGGCTTTGAAGAAACTTATTCGCAATCCGATTCTGATATTCTTCTCACTTTTCCAGCCAATCATTTTCCTAATACTCTTCACTCAGCTTTTTCATTCGTTGAACGAGCTGCCGAGTTTCCCAAAGGGCATTAGTTATGTTCAATTCGCGGCAGCGGGCATTCTTTTGCAAAACGCGTTCAGCAGTGCCCTGCAATCTGGAACCTCAATAGTAGACGATCTAAATTCAGGCTTCCTTCAAAAAATGCTAGTAACTCAGGTTAGCCGGCCAGCAATTTTGCTTGGAAGGTTATCAACAGATGCGTTCAGAGTTCTCATCCAATCAATCATCATTCTAGTTTTGGCTTACGCGCTCGGAGTTAGAGTCGCAACTGGAATTCTCGGAATCGCACTAATCCTGTTCATCATAGCGTTCTTCGGGTTGGCGTGGTCAGGCATATCGCTCGCTCTAGGAATGAAAACAAAAAGCAGTGAAACTGTGTTTGGGATAGGGGCCTTCTTGACATTTCCTTTGCTGTTCATGAGCACAGCATTGGTACCAGTTTCTTTCATGCCAACTTGGATGCAAAACGTGTCAAACTATAACCCGATCAGCCTTGCAGTGAATGCAGTTAGAGATCTGACAGATCCCGGCGCTTTTTCCTTGAACGCAGTGCTTCTCGGTCTAGGGGTAATTGCTCTTATTGCGGTTGTGACCATGGGCGCAACTTTGTACTTGTTTAGAAAAGTAGTTAGCTAAGG
>JARCRS010000091.1 GCA_029850555.1 archaeon
ATTCAGTCTCTTTACACTAGCACAAGCAATCGTCCAAAATTGCCATGATGAGGAAAAGTATCTTGCTGCCTTGGCCAGGTGTTATACATGCGCTGAAGGTAGGCCTCTCGAACTGTAACCAGCGGTAGCAGAGAGATGTGCTAGCTATGCACGCAGGGACTCGCGATTCCTTAAGAGTCACGTTTTCTCCGCTCAGAAACACAAACGCCTTTTTCTTTTCTATCTCTCTTGAAAGCGACCTATCGTTCCTAACCTTGCACAGTAGAAAGAAATATTTCAGCCCTTTCCAACCAGAGAAAAAGTCATGATGTGCCAAAAATGTAGAGCGGGTCAGATCCAAGAGTACACGCGGAAAATAAGTGGAAAAGGCCATAATGCCACTCTCGTCGGAAGAAAATGCTCTCTATGTGGTTTCACAGAGCTCGACAGTGACGATGACGTCTGGTCCGCTGTCGGGCTATAGTTTTCGTCTTTCTTTCTAAGAACGGTTTAAAACTGCTCAAGCATCGATGATTGTCCATCGATGAAGGCGCTTTCAACCGTTATCGTGATTTTGGTCATTGTGATAGTGATCGGCGGCGCTCTCACTTACCGCCTGGTCGCCTATCCTAACACCAGCCACACGGAATCGATATGTTCTTCTTGTTTTGAAGCCCCCCCTGTCGGTGACATCATAATCCCTCAGATTGCAACTGGATCTAGCGGCAAATCAAATCTTCAGTTGAACGTAACCCGCGGGGAAAACCTAAATCTGACAGTTGAAGTGTTTCTCAGCATTAATGCGAGCGTCTATGCAAGTTTCAACGTGCGTCTTACTCCGAGTACCACATCAAGCACCTCCAGCTCGCCTTTTTCGGTCTCTTTTTTCCCATATAGCTTCGAGGCTTTGGAAAACAAGAATGCGTCTACGATCATGACAATTGCCACTTCTGAGACTGCGCCAAAGGGACTATATTCAACCGAAGTCGTAGTAACGGATTCGCAGAACCAAAGCTACACTTGGGGCACGCAGATTGAGATAAATGTGGAGTGATAAAACACAGGCTTTTTGTAATGCGTTGGGGAAGGATTTCGTAGAATGAAGTTCAAAGAAATCAAATCGCTACCGTCATTCAGATCAGATGTTGATTCTAAATGTGCTCACTGCATGCAGTCCTTTGAAGATGAAGATGATTTGGGAAAATGTGCTCTAACTGAGCATTTTACGCATGCTACGTGTGTCGGACACGACCACTGAAGGAAGTTCGTTTTTGATCTCCTTATCGCGCTGACGAATTTTTCTTTCTTGAACTAAGACATTTGACGGGAAACACTCCGCGGCCATCTCGCGAATGCTATCTAGTCTGAATCCTATGATAGTGGCGGGCCTGATGGGATTAGAGCTCTTCAACGGTATTGAAATGGGATTTTTTCCTAGATCCAGCGAAAAATGGCAAAGTCAGGGACTACGAAAACTTTCATCGGTCTCTTCGTGATAGTTAATTGTTCCAAAGACAGGGCTGTAAAGTTGCCTGAAAGATAATGGTGAACTGATTGTCCTAATGGCAGCAAACGCGCTAATTCGAGCCGATGGAAAAGCGTCAAGCAGTCGATTTGCCGCTCCCATTATTGTACTGCCACGTGTTACAATGTCATCAACCAATACAATGTCATTAGGCGCCGAAAGATCGCCTTGTATCGCTATTGAATCATAATGTTGAGTAGGTGTCGGCCTCTGACTTGCGGGGACGTAGGCGGACTTCAGAACGGCCCTCGTTCTGATGAGACACGGTATCGCTCGCGAACCAAATCCTCTTCGTACTAGGGCATTCGCGATGCGTTGAGGAACCCAGAGATAATCCTTTCCTAACAAAGAACTTCTTGGAATTGGAACCAAAACAGTATCGGACTGAAAGAGCGAAACGAATGGAAGAGTTGATCTATTCTCTTCTATTGTTCTTGCTATCCATTCCGAAGGCAAAACAGGAGGATCTTCTATGGGAGAATCTTGCTTCAGAGCTAACGTTAGATCCTTGGCACTCTGGATCTCGGGTGATGTTCCACGCGGGCAGTACGACAATAAAGAACCAAAGTTGATTTGGTTCAGGCGGAATGGCATGCTCTAAGAGAGAATTTTCAACATTCTTTGTGAAGAAGGAAGCACATCGAACACTTGCTCCACGTCTTTGAGCTCAATAGCTCCATATTCCATCATTTTCCGTGGCCATTCTAGCGAAGGATTGTTCACAAGTGTAGTCCAGAGAAATAAAGGACGACCTAATCGCAGTGTCTCCCAACCTTGATGAAGTGAGCCACTTGTCTCCCCGGCTTCCATGATGATCGATGCGTCGGAGATCAACGCCATTGTTCGGTTGCGAATTACGAAATTCTTCTGTGTTGTTGGGTAACCCTCTGGAAATTGCGATATAACCCAATGGTTTTGCATGATGGTCTTCTGCAATTCCGCATTTTTTGCAGGATAAGATTTGTCCAACGACGTCCCGAGAACCGCTACAGTGCGCCCGCCAGCTTTGATGGCCGCCACGTGAGCGGCAGTGTCAATGCCTTCGGCAAGTCCGCTGACAATGACAACTCCCTTTTGAGCCAAATACGCGGAAATTTCGGCTGCCGTTGTCTTGCTTTTCTCGGATGCCTTGCGTGATCCAATGATAGCAGTACGGGGCCTAGGAATTGGAATTTCTTTCCTGGTAGCAATATACAGCACTTTTGGGGCATATTTTTCTTCCACTTCGTTGAGAGGCCGACCCAGTAGTTCTTGTGGGGATACGCTTGAAAAGCTCGGACGGGCAGACATATCCATTTCACTCATTGATGATTTGAAACTGCTAAAGCTAATCGACATTTCCTACAGATCTTGCCGCGGTAATTCAATATTAAGAGTTTGTATTGTTGGCTAGATTCTACGTGCAAAACTCATTTTTCTCCTTTTTCCATCTCCATTCAGTACTGGCTTGACAGGTCCCTTAATCTTTCAGGACAGAACCGCGACCTTCCTTAAGTGGGCCTGATTTAAACACGCCGCGGAATCATTTCTCCAAAATGAAAGAAGCATCTCTAGCTCGGAGGATCTCAAAGTCGACCAAGGGTTCACTCCTGAGCATGATGGATTTGCGACCTTCATCGGTCAAGAAAAATAGATTTTCTGAGGGGTTCGTGTCATCAGGTGATTGACCAATTCGCTTAGAAATTTCGCAAAAAAAGTGTCAGAATCCGGAGTTAAGTTGGGACGTTGGAGTTTGCCATCTTCCCATGGATGACTAGCTGGGTTCCTCGGCCGAGAACTCTTTGTTGACTCTCACTTCTAAGAACGAATCAAGTAATTGATTACTCAAATCACAATATGCCACTGGCCACTTCTTTGGGCAGAGAGGAAACCAGAAAGCTTGAGTAGTGCTATCTAGTCGCTTCTCTTGAACCGGTACTTTTGCGATGCGAAGGAAAAGAACGATCTCAAGAGAGGTAGCAATCACCGTCCCTGTGTAGAATCTGAGTACCTGCATACCACGCTTGAACCTGAGCATTTTTGGACGTGCCTCTCCGAAAGCGAGTCCTTTTGGTGCTGTAATATTACCGCACTTGGTACGAAAACACAAGCTTGAACAAGCTTGCAAAAGCAAAATGGTAAAGTACTACATGAATTACGTAAGCTATCAAATGAATTTCAATGAGAATGAACGTGGAAAGATCATTCGTGGCGACAGTAGGAAACTGAGCCACTTTATTGAACCTAATTCTGTTGACCTGACGGTTTATTCTCGCCCTTTTTGACGCTCTTAGTTTTCACTTTTCCTTTTAGGCCTAACTGTTTGATTGTGCGATTGATTGCGCCCGTATTATAATCTACGAGCTCGATTTGTCTATTCTCCTTTGTTAAGACTGGGCCTTTACAGATACGTTCAACTAGGGCCTTGATCTCCGAGCTGGAGCTTCTACCGTTTAGAGCTCTATCCAGTAGCTCATCGGTTATATTGGGATTTTTCGGCCTATCTTCTCTCTTTGGGTTCCTGGCTTGTGTTTCTACTTTCGTCTTTTCTTCGGTTATTTGTGTTGACATAATTCATACACAATTCGGCGCGCCGAATGGGCGGATTAATAAATAGCGCCTAATAGTTAGGCGATCTTAGGATTTTACGTTCAATGTCGATTTGTGCTAAATCCTAGCTAATTTGTGCGAAAGTAGCCAGCGAAAAAAATTCACCTACTTCCCAAAAGTAATAGCTTAAATCCACAATTTCCTCACGGGTTCAAGATGGAAAAGGATGCGGGCCTGATGGGATTTGAACCCATGACCTAAGGATTAAGAGTCCTCCGCTCTGCCTGGCTACTCTCGCACTTGCGATTTCATTTGAAAATACAAGGGCAAACTGAGCCACAGGCCCGTTTTGAGTTGCGATACCAGAATTTTGCCCATTCATCTCTAAAAAAAGCTTTCATCGCAGCTTTGGCAACTTTCTTTGAAAATTATTCCGTTGAAACATCAATATACTGTTAGGGACTCATCTCCGCCTATTCTACATTGTCCCTTCAAAGAGACATCGCGTATTTTTTCAGACCTAGGGGCATCGCGATTGTAGGCGCGTCTAAAACGCCTGGAAAAATAGGGCACGAAATAGTCCGCAACATTAGTCTTTCTGGTTATCCGGGAGGCATCTATCCCGTAAATCCAAATTCGGATTCGATTTTAGGTTTCAAGTGCTACAAATCTGTTGGAGACATTCCGTCACTTGTGGATTTAGCTGTGATAGTTGTTCCAGCAAATCTAGTTGAAAACATAGTTCGCGATTGCGTCAATAAAGACATTCCAGCTGCAATAATAATTACTTCCGGATTCTCTGAGATCGGAAATAAAGATCTTGAGGAAAGGATTCTCTCAATCGCAAGATCAAGACTCAGAATCATTGGGCCGAATACTTTCGGAATCTATTGTGCGAAAAGCAAAATGAATGCGACTTTCGGACCAAACAACGTACTTGAAGGAAAGACGGCGTTCATAACACAATCAGGAGCGTTGGGCCTCGCGCTCATGGACTGGACTACTGAAGAAAAGTACGGCGTATCCTCGATCGTAAGCATAGGGAACAAATCTGATGTTGACGATGCAGACTTGGTCGAGTTTTTCTCGATGGAGCCTTCAACGAAGTCCATTCTCATCTATATGGAGGGGCTAAAAGATGGTAGGAAATTCATCGAAGCTTCAGAAAAGGCGATAAGAAAAAAGCCAATAGTTGTAATCAAGGCAGGAAGCTCGAAAAGAGGAGCCCAAGCTGCTTCTTCTCACACGGGATCCATCGCTGGTCAAGACACGGTTTTCAATGCGGCTTTCAAGCAAGTTGGAATAATGCGAGCAGAAGGAATGACGCAGGCATTTGATTGGATGCAGGCAATTAATGAAAATCCGGTTCCCCTTGGAGAGGATCTTGTAATTGTGACAAATGGCGGCGGGATTGGAGTTCTTGCGACTGACAAGTGCGAGGCGCTAGGTCTGAAAATAATGGACATACCTGACGATCTGAGCAAAGAGCTCAGAGTCATCATCCCAAGTTTTGGCTCTGTTAAAAATCCGATTGATCTGACTGCAAATGCCGACGATGCCCTGTACGGTAAAGTACTTAGGATTCTAGTAAAGAATAGACAAGTTGATGGGGTACTCGCTCTCTTTTGCCAAACAGCAAATATTGACCCTATTCTCGTCGCCCAAGTGATAACTGATTTGAGAGAAAAAGAAAAGTTGAGAAAGCCAATCACATGTGCCTTCATTGGTGGGCACCTCTCGCAAATTGCGTATTCACGAATGCTTGAAAAAAAGTTTGCCGCCTATCCCACGGCAGAGCGAGCAGTTGATGGGATGTACGCATTAATCTCACGTTATCGACAGTTGAGACATCCCGCTGGGAGTTAGAGCATCACTATGATAACCAAGAAAGCTCGTGATAAAGCAACCGCGATTATTCGTTCAGCTTTAGAAGCCGAAAAGACTTCTCTTTTGGAGCATGAGGCCGAAGAAGTTGCCAATCAATATGGCATCAAAACCGCCAGCTCCGGGTTAGCTCGGAGCGAGAAGCAGGCAGAAGCGCTATCGAAGAAAATCGGCTTTCCTGTTGTGATGAAAATTGTATCTCAAGATATTTTGCACAAGTCTGACCTAGGAGGCGTGAAAATAAACATCACTTCAACCAAAGAGGCAAAGAAGGCGTACAGAGAGATATTGAGAAGTGCGAAAAGAATTAACCGTAAGGCAAGAATCGAAGGCGTTCTCGTTCAGAAGATGGCGCCAAAAGCACCCGAGTTTGTCGTTGGTGGGACCAGGGATCCACAGTTTGGTCCGACGGTGATGTTCGGCCTAGGCGGGATCTACGTTGAGCTTTTCAAAGATGTTGCGTTCCGGATTGCTCCGATAAGCGAAGAGGAAGCACTTTCGATGATGAAAGAAACAAAATCATATAGCCTTCTAACAGGGTTCAGAGGATCAAAGCCATTAGACATACGAGCAGCGGCAAAAACGATTATGGCGGTAGGAGAGCTCATGCTAGATCAACCTGAAGTTGATTCTGTCGACATAAACCCTCTTTTCATTTATCCGAAGGGAGCCATGGCCGTTGACGTGAGGGTTATTCTGAAGAAACCGGCAAAGGAGAATAAAGGCCACGCTCAAGATGTGAAATCAACCTAAAATTCACTAAGACTTTCGAAGTTCGAGGTAAGATTAATTTTTGAGTTACCCAGATATCTTTGTTCTGTTGGCGTGCGTTGCTACGACGGGCGCTCTGAAATGTTCAAAATGATGAACAAAATCGCACGCCAACAACAAATCGTTTTTCTTTTGCAAAACGCAATTCTATCCTTTTAAAAACCCCAACTGGCAGAAGGGAAGTATCTAGAGGGCCGGTAGTTCAGCGGTAGTAACGCTCGCCTTGCATATGAAGTTCATTTGATCAGGAACGCGAGAGGTCAGGGGTTCAAATCCCCTCCGGTCCATCTTTTATTGGTGTTCAAATCCGGCAGTCAATTTTGCGAGCAAAGTGTGTTTTCTTTACACTGACTGACAAAGACAGCATTTAGAGGAATTAATTAGACGCTTTAATGAAAATCAAATTGCAAACGGCTGAACCTGCCGCAATATGAGCGGGCATCTGATAGTTTGATTCGTTCCTCGATTATATGGCCAGACAAATTCAAGCCGAAGAAAACAAGAACATGTGTGCACAACGAATTGGGAATCGAGGGAGCATTTGGGAATGTGTGGGCGTGGCTTGTGAAATCCGGACTTTGGCACACGTGATACGAAAACACATCTGATGTAATGATAAAAGCCGGGGGTTTGGAAGTCAAGCCAGAATCGGAATTCACATGGACAACATTTGGCGTAAAACTAAGATCAAAGGTAGAAGAGTTTCTACCTCCGGACGTCTCGCTCTGACAGAATATGGCTCTGGATTTTCCGGTTACCACGCGTGGCTAATTCAAAAGACCCTATCAGTCCACATCAATCAATGGAGGATCTAGGGGAAAATGCTGCGGCTCTATGGCTCTATTTCCCGGTGGTCAGGTGTCTCAGAGGTTCGGTGCTCCAGTCCTAGCAAGCTGAAGCGCTTTCTAAATTCTGAAGCTACTTCTTCTTCCTTTGCCACATTCTCGATCTTTAGAAATACTCGAACTTTGACAGAGTCAGGTGTCCTAGATACGACGTATATCTCGGGTTCGGAGGCCTTTTGCCCAGGATCGGAAAGATATTGAGCCAGATCTCTCGTAATTCTCGAAACGGCGGCGGTAAGCTGCCCAAATTCCACTTCGTGGCTTAACTCAAGATCGATTGGCACTTTTAGACTACCGCTTGTAGTCCTATCTAGTATCAGATCTGAAGTTAGTTTGCTGTTCGGTATTACGACCGTTTCATTTTGAGGGGTTACCAACATTGTGTAAAGGCCCTCTATTCGAGTAACACGGCCGTAGGAACCATCAGAAGTCTTAATCCAGTCTCCAACTCTAAACGG
>JARCRS010000092.1 GCA_029850555.1 archaeon
AGCTACAAGTTGCCACCCTATCTTGAAATCACTCAGATGCTTGCCCCTGTACCCAGCAAGGCCGGAGAGGAAACCGAAGAACTCAGTTGTTAATCCGACCGCCACTGCGACAGCTGGCGAGATGAATGGAACCCGTAGTATTGGGAAAAGTAAAATCATGAAAGGCGTGAAGATTGCCGTTCCATCAATGCCGAGCAGCATCGCAAACGCGACGATTCCAATACACATCGGAAACATGAACCAATAAACTAGCCAGTAAATCATTAGAATGGATCTTGACTGCCCTTGCAAGCTTCGATAGCTTCTCTAATCAGCTTCTTGCTTTGCTGCGCATCACCCCAACCCTTTACTCTCGCAAACTTGTTTGGTTCTGTTTCCTTGTAATCCAAGAAGAAGTGTTCAATCTGACTCTTTGTAAACTGGGGGTATTTCATTTTCTGAACTTATTTTGGAGTAGAATGGATCGACCCCGAAATTAGGCACTGCAGCAATCTTCGAATCAGGGCCCTTCTCGTCCTCCGCGAGGAGTACGCCTATAGGTCTAGAGCGAATGACAATCATCGGGTAGACTGACTCTTGGCTCAAGACTATTGCATCTAGGGAGTCACCGTCAGTCCTCTTGGTCTCTGGGATGGAGCTGTAGTTGAAGGGATAATATGTCGTCGTGTATAGGAATCTATCCACAAAGATCACCCCGGTCTCAGCATCTAATTCGTATTTCACACTGCTACCTCTGGGAATCTCTATCATCACGTTGATGGATTTAGGAGGATTGTCGCCGACTCTGAGATAGTGGAACGCCGACATTACCTAACTCCGCTAATCATTTCAAAGAGGAATCAGCACTCTTGAAGTTTTAAATGATGATTCTTACTCATCGCTTCGCTTGAGCTAAATCGATGCTGTGAAAGAAAAAAGAAGCTGGCGCGTGCTTTTTTTCTACATGGCATGAGCTTTCTTGCCATGCTCTTGTAAAGCTGACATTGAATCGAACTGTGCCCCGCAGCTTTTGCAGCTGAATTGATTCGAAGTTGAGGGCATCTTATGGACTGTCGCACCGTGTTGCATCATTGCTTCCTTCGTTGGAAAGTCTATTCCACACGCTTCACATTTTAGTTGTTCAGGCATATTAATTCAAGAACTTGTTTGTCCACTTTTTATTAATCAGTTCCCTTTAAGGTTCAGGAAAAAGTTGAATCGTCCAACCTTGTTCTTTTTACGGAGATTAGAATTTGGTTCTGAGTATGTCAGATCAAACTTTGACTGATCAAGAAAGCTATAAACCCGAATAGAAAATTCAGAGGTTAGACCAAATTGCCTGATGTAGATCTAACTTTCGGTTACGACTTGCCCCTCAAAGTGGTTTATGATTGGTGGACAGATCTCTCCGGAATTGGTTACGTTGGGAAGTCATTGAAATCGCTTCGACAAATTGGAAAGAACGAGGAGGGAAAGATTCTCGTTAAAACCAAATGGAAAGTGATGGGCATGAACATGAGGATGGTCGAGCGGCTCACACTCGATTCTCTGAATCATTGGGTATGGGAACCTCACATGCTTGGCATTTACATAACGGACAACTTTCATCTGGATGAAAATGAATCTGGCTCAAGACTTCACATTATTTCGGAATTTCATCCTAAAGGTATGAGGGGAAAACTTGCTAGAAAGATGTTGGGCGGATATCTCCGAAAATTGATGACGGAAGAGTGGATGTCCGCTGACAGAGCGTTTCGAACTGAAACTACATCAAACGTCGCAAAATCTTGGTGAGGTGCGTCGAGAGAGCTGAGCTTTAGGCCAGGAGTTTTCTTGTAGAAGATGAACGAGTTCTTGAAATCCTTTACAAACAGGATAATCGGATTTATCTGAGATATCATGCTACAACTTCAGCCATGAGAGCTCCATAAAAGTACTTGTCATCGAATTAATGAACCGAGCCAACGGCCTTCGTTGCGGGTTGTAACAAGTTTGCTCATTTTCAATTTTAAGTCTTGGTCAAAACGTTGTTGTCATTTTCATCTCTTGCGTAATTCAATTTAACTACGGTATCACTTTCGAAAATCTTTTCGCTTTGGACGCCAAGCTTGAAATATTCATTTCTCGGAATCGAAATATCTGCAAGGTAAAGACCTCCCGAGAATTTCCTTCCCTCCTCGGAAAGAAAGCAGGCCTTGGGAAGTGCGAGAGTGAGTGTTTGTGCTGCCTTTATGCACGAAAAGCTGGGACGACCTGTATTCGGGTCAAGCCCTGTCGGAATGTCTAGCGCAATAGTGGGCAGACCAGAATTGTTAGCGAATTCGACCAGTCTAGCGACTTCAGGGCGGGGATTGCCTTTTTGGTTGTAACCAAGCAAAGAATCGAGAATAAGATCGTACTTGCTTTCGGATATTGCTGGCGACTGTTCCTGAATGCGCACCTGCATCTTTTGAAGAATTGAAAGCTGTTTAGCAGGCTCTTGAGCAAGTTCTCTAGTTGCAAGAACAATCGTGATGTCCGCACCCCAGTTATGCATGTGTCTTGCTGAAACGATTCCACCTCCTCCGTTGTTCCCCTTTCCTACAAGAACTAAGATACGTTTGCCCACGAGAGAGCTTCCAAGAAATTCTCGTGCCCGGCGAGCCAAACCTCGACCTGCATTCTCCATCATCATACGCAATTCTATCCCATAATCATCAATGGTAGTCCGATCGAGCTCCGCCATTTCTGAAGATGTGAGGGTTTTTACGAGCAATTTCACATCAGCATTTTTCTTCCGTTATGCTAGTGAAAACCGTTTCGATTATCGATAGAGAGTGAGAGCTTAAAGCATATATGATAGAAATATCATATGACGCATATGACAACTGAACTCGTATCTGCTAAACCCTATGCTCTCTTCTTCCAAGCTCTGTCGAATCCAGCGAGAATGCAAATAGTTAATCTTCTGCGCGAAAAGAGAAGGAGCTTGAGCGTAACAGAGATCTGCATGGAACTCAACTTGGAACAAACCCACGTGTCTCACGCTTTGCGGTGTCTGACGTTTTGCGGCTTGGTTGAATTCGCCCGTGACGGTAAGTCGAAGCTGTATTCATTGAACAAAGCCACTGTTGTCCCGTTGTTACGCATAGTAGATGATCACCTAGAGAAATTCGCGGGCAATCTGTACACGTGTGAAGTACTGAAAAGGTGAAGGCAGTTATGAGTGGCGGATATCCGCTAGCGATCTTAGGTCAAGGATCAGCAGCCTTTGCAGCAGCAATCAAAGCAAATGATCTAGGAATCAAGACTGTGATGATAGGAGGAAACAAAACAAGGGGTGCAGTAGTTGGGGGTACATGCGTCAACGTAGGCTGCGTCCCAAGTAAGAATCTCATAACTATTGGAACGGCGCTTCGCCAATCAGAAGGAGATGCTACAAAGTTTCAAAGCATTAAGTACGGAAAAACTAGGCTGGATTTCCAAAAGGCTATCATAGAGAAGAACGTGCTCGTTAGGAAGCTCAGGAGGGAGAAATACCAGAACGTCCTAGATCATCTTGAAAATGTAGAGTATGTTCCGGAACTTGCTCAATTCATATCGAACCACAAAGTGAAAGCTGGAAACAAAATACTTGATGCAGACAAGTTTCTAATTGCCGCAGGGGCGAGGGCAAAGCCTCTTCCTGTGGAAGGGCTTGACAAAGTGAGATATCTAACAAATGAGGAAGCCTTGAATCTGAAAGAGCTGCCAGACTCCTTGATTGTGGTCGGTGGACGAACGCTAGGGCTAGAGTTTGCCCAGATGTACGCTCATTTTGGAACAAAAGTAACAATTCTACAAAGAAGCGATAGACTCCTACCAGGAGACGAGCCTGAAATCTCTGCTGCCTTGAAGTTCTATCTTGAGCAAGAAGGGATCAAGATCCATACTGGAGTCGAAATCAAGCGATTCTACAAATCAGGAAAAAAGAAGTTTGTTGAAGTTAATATCAATGGAAATGAAAGAGAATTCGGGGCAGAGCAACTATTGCTTGCCACGGGTAGGCAACCCAATACGGATTTTCTTCATCCAGAGAATGCTGGTGTCACGCTTGATTCACAAGGTTTTGTGAAGGTAGATGAGCAAATGCAAACTTCGGCTCCAAACATTTGGGCAGCAGGGGATGTAATTGGCGAACCGATGCTAGAAGCCATCGCAGCGAAGGAAGGTGCCGTAGCAGTAAACAATGCTTTCAATCAAACCAAGAGAAAAGTCAATTTCAAGGAAGTGCCGAGCGCAGTATTCACCTACCCTGAAGTCGCAAGAGTTGGGTACACGGATGCGGAAGCAAATGGCAAAGGAATAAAGTGCAATTGCGGCGTTCTAGCTCTTGAGCAAGTGCCAAAATCCCAGATCATAGGAGATACAAGAGGTCTAATCAAACTCGTCGTAAACTGGGACACGAAGAAGATAATTGGAGTTCATATTCTGTCTCCTCACGCAGCAGATCTAATTCACGAGGGAGTCTTGGCCGTAAAGTTTGGATTGACCATAGATGACATCATTGACACTGTACACATCTTTCCGACCTTATCCGAAGGCATCAAGCTCGCTGCGCAGTCTTTCTACAAAGATGTTAGCAAGATGAGCTGCTGCACCGAATGAGATTGTTGGATGAAGAAAGAATGATTTCAGATCAAAGAATCCCACACAGGATTACTGTTTTTGCAGGCAATTGCAGGCTCTGCAAAGATGCAGTTCAGGCTGTCGAGGTGGGCAAGTGCAAGGAATGTGATCTAGAGGTACTTGACATAAATTTGCCAGAGAATGCTCAGAAGATCAAAATGTACGATATCGTAGCAGTTCCAACTATCATCATAGACGACAAGATTAAGGTCGTCGGAGTTCCTCAGTTTGCTTGGTTTTGCGGGGATGAATTTTATAATATGCTTGAGAAGAAGTATCCATTAACGTACGACTTGAAGTAACCCTCCCAATGTTTCCCTAGATTGTCTAGCTTATCTTCAATGGTAATCCACTTTATGTAACTACGCATATCAGGTGTCCACTCACAAATGCGGTCGATACGAGTCGAGTATGACAATAGCCAAGCAACGCTCAGCTCAGAATTCACAATCTCTTATCACGATGAAGGATCGAAATCAAGAGCAAGTCGCTCACTCCTCTTGCTACATGGATTAAACGCTCACTCTGGAACATGGCGGAATAACATTCCTACTTTTGCACATATTGGCTGGCGGGCCATTGCTCCCACCCTGCCAAGAATTGACGCAGAGCCAAGTGACGAGAACATCAAGGAGTACTCGAAAATAATTCATGAGCTCGTAGTTGAGAAACTCGACATACAAGAAATTGACGCAATCGGGAATTCGATGGGAGGATGGGTTGCGATGCAGCTGGCTGTTTCCTTTCCCGACATGGTAAAGCACCTGATACTCGAAGATTCCGCAGGCGTTGGAAGCGATCTTCCTCAGAAAATTTCAATGCCAACTCTGATCATATGGGGCGAAAGAGATAACATCGTGCCTGTAAAGGATGCGGTCGCTCTAAATTCGAAGATTAAGAACAGCAAACTAATAACGGTCAAAGACATTGGGCATGTCTTTCACTGGGAGGATCCAGATGGCTTTAACAGAACGGTTGAGCGATTTCTGAGCGAATAATGCTATTGAGCAAACCTGCTCTCGTTTGATGGCCCGATACTCTTTTCGGAATGGGTCAATTGTTGACTTGCCTTCAAAGAGATAGATCTAATGATGTTCGTCAATTTTTACTCCGTTATGATAAACCAAGCCAGAGACATTGCAAGATCTCTTCAACGTGTTTGTGACGTAGCAATCTTCGGCAGCCTCTCTTGCAAGTTTCTTGATATTATCATCAGTCTCGGAGCTTGTTATTTTGACTTCGTATGATACATCTGTGAATCTTCTGGGTTTCTGCATGATTATCTTTCCGTCCACTTTCATTTCCAGCGAATCAAACTTTATTCCTTCGAGTGAAGAATGTTCTACATAGTGAACAAACTGGCAGAAGCCAAGACTTGATAGAAAGTATGAAAGCGGGCTCGGCCCCCTCTCGCTTCCACCTCTTTCTTTTGCTTCATCAGCATACCACTCGAGATCACTTCCTTCTCTCTGCGCGCTCGTAAGAAAGTTGTCGAACTTTTGCAAGTGGACCGTGATGGTTCGTGGCGGGAGGCTATCCACATGTGCCATAACGTACTGCATTTGTCGCTTTGTTTTCTCTGCTACATCATCGTCAATCTTCATGTTGGAAAGAAATAATGATTCCCGCGTATTTGTGTTGCGGAGTAGCATCAAGGATTGTATCGTTAGATTAAACTCTTGCCTTAACCTCAATTCCCAATCGCCGTCCCGGCCCTCAGGACAAAATATCTGCAACGAAGAAAACGAGCTGGTTTCAAATGTAAACTCCACGGTCAACACGTGGAGCTTTCTCAACATTCGCCGATCGAAATAGATCGTTGCAATTGATCCTACAGTACAAGCCGGAATGCCTCCAGAAGGTAGAGTACGAGAGAATAACGCGTTCCAGAAATAGAAAATAGAACTTGATCGAACTAAAATCAATGCTAGAAGTCCAGCGCAGTAAAGTAAAAAGCTGTTTTGCCAAAGCACTCCAAAATCAACATCATCTCCTCTACCCCGGCGATGAATTCTACCGGGACTCACAAGTGAGGCTCTTAAACTTCGAGTTTAAGTATAAGCCTAACGTATATCTTGGCCCTTTTCTCCCTCTTTTAGCCTGATCTCAATAATGCCAGAACGTGTAGTGCAGATAGCCCCAGTTGGGGACAATCTTGATGCTCTCTTTGTCGGGCTGAGGGAGTTTCCCACAAAGAAGATAGTTTTGCTTGCACCTACTGACAAAATGGCTGATGCAAGGGAGCTCGAAAAGCGGCTTGCTCCGTTCAAGCTTCCTGTGACAATCATCGAGCTTAAGGGTAGCAGCATTCTCGAGAAAATGTTCGAGGTAGTTGCAGGACTAAAGAAGGAAGAGTCTTTCTCTCGAGAAAATGTTGATCCGAAAGGCGAAGATAATGTGATTGTGAATGTGGCCACAGGCGACCGAATTAGTACTTGTGCCGCCTTGAGCGCTTCCTACGTCAACGGAATTAGGGCATTTTCAGTAGTTGAAGATCATGTGATGCTCCTTCCAATGCTAAAATTTTCATTCAATAAACTAATCTCGGACAAAAAGATGGAAATCATCAAGGCTCTAGCCGATGTCGAGTCAAGAAGTTTCGAAGAGCTAGCAAAAAGGCTGAAGATGAGTGCTCCCCTTCTCTCTTATCATTTGAACGGTGATAGAGAAACATCTGGTTTAATTGAGCTGGGACTTGTAGAATGGGTCGGCTCTTCTTATTCTGCTTCTGGAGATCGTGAAAAGAACAACGGGGGAAGTTCCAGTAATTCAAAGGAAACGGGTAAGAGAGCCAAACTTACGTCAATGGGAGTTTTGTTCTTCAGAGGCTATTGTCAGTGATGACCCCTTCCTTGACAAAAAACCTAGGTTGAACAGTTCAAGAATTAATTTTCAAACGCAAAACGCTTTAGCTTGAATTTTGCGTTTTCAACTTTGTCTCGAACTGCTACAGTCGGTTTTTCTTTACTAATATGTTCAGAAAGGAAAACAAGAACAAAACTAGTATATGTGAATGAAATTTCAAGCTTCTTTCAACCCACGGTTTTAGTCTTCAACTCCAAGTCAGTTGATAAGGACAACATCTATTATCCATGATCGCCTAGATCGCGACTACAAGGTGGGTTGAAGAAATGGTTTCAACAATTTCTAAAGGAGTATCCTATGGTTTGTTAGGCGGTTTTATTGGTGCGATAATCCTAGGAGGTATCGCTTCTATGATGCCGATCAACGGTGTTCCGTTCTTCGTGGCGGCAGTCATGATGATGGGAATAACAGGCTCAATGGCTACAGCTGCTGGATGGGCGATGCATCTAATAACCGGCCTCATCATTGGAGCAATATTTGGAGCAGTGGTTACGAAAGTCCCTAAGCTACAGGCTAGCAATATAGGTAAAGGATTGGGTCTGGGCGCAGCGGCAGGAGTCATTGTTTGGGTAGTCTTTTTCGTACCAATGGCATCGCTTTTGGCATCAAGCATGCACATGTCACTAATGTCTATTGGTGCAACGATGATCGGAGGAAGCTTCGTAGGTCATCTCATATTCGGCTTGGTTTTGGGCGGAATCGTAGGTTCCCTTCTTCCCAAACAGCTCGCTGGAGGTAAATACTCGTGCCATTCGTGCGGCGCCTCATTTTCCAGTCAATCTGCATTGATGGACCACATGAACAAGGCTCACATGGCAAAAGTCGCGCCCTCACAACAGCAATTCAAGTGCAATGCCTGCGGAATGTCGTTCAATTCACAATCGGAACTAATGGAACACGCAAAGAAGGCTCATCCAATGCCAGCTAGGTAGAGCATCGCTCTATCCTCTTCCTCTCTTTTTTTGCCTCCAAGCATAAACAAAATCAGTTTTGAAAGCAGCCCATAAGTTTACCTACATGCAAGTCATCAATTTACCTTAGCGAGCTTTTTCAGAATTGCCAAAACAATATGACCTAATAATCATTGGAACAGGTTCGGCAACCAATCTTTTAGACGCTCTAATTCAACGTGACCCGAAAATAAAAATTGCAATAATAGACAAAGACGAAACTGGTGGGATTTGCCTCACCAGAGGATGCATCCCTTCGAAAATTTTACTCTATCCAGCAGAGCTTGTCAGAAATATAGAGGAAGCTAGAGAATTAGGCGTACAGACGGAAATCAAAAAGATAGATTTTCTGAAAATAATGGACAGAATGCGTTTCTTGATAGGCAAGGATGTTGATTCTATCAGAGAAGGGCTATCTTCCTCGGAGAATATTGATTATTACCAATCCGTCGCCGAATTTGTCTCTCCATATACAATGAAAGTCGGAAGCGAGACGATAACTGCAAAAATGATTTTTCTATGCCTAGGATCAAAGACAATAATTCCTCCTATCAAAGGGATCGAAGAAGCTGGTTACATAACTAGCGACACGATCCTCAAGCTGACTAGCCTGCCGAAGAGTATAGTAGTGGTGGGTGGAGGTTACATTGCCGCCGAGTATGGTCATTTCCTGTCAAGTATGGGCTCCAAAGTAACTATAGTAGGAAGAAACCCGAGATTTCTCCCTGAGGAAGAACCCGAGGTCTCGGAGCTCGCAAAAAAAGATCTTGGCAAACACATCGAAATAATCACAAACCACGAAGTGAAAGAAGCTCAGAAAACCCCAAAGGGCATGAAACGCTTGATCGCTCTGGACAGAAGCACCGGTAAGACTAGAGAGTTTGAAGCCGAAGAGATCATGATTGCATCTGGCAGAGGTCCTCTGACGGATATCTTGCATCCGGAAAGGGCTGGAGTGAAGACGACCAAAGATGGGTGGATAGAAATAAACGAGTATCTTGAGACTTCACAGCCCAATATCTGGTCTTTCGGTGATGCCAAGGGCAAGTTCATGTTTAGACACGTCGCAAACTACGAATCCCAGATAGTTTACTACAATGCAATTTTGAAACAAAAAGTCAAGGCAGATTATCACGCAATTCCTCACGCAGTCTTCAGCTATCCTGAAGTTGCAGGAGTAGGAATGAGCGAAAAGGGAGCAGTAGAGAAAATCGGATCGGACAAGGTCATGATTGGATACTATAAGTACGAGAATACTGCAAAGGGAGAAGCGATGAACGTCAAAGATTACTTTGTCAAAGTGATCGTCAATGGCTCAAACTTGGAAATACTAGGCGCCCACATCATTGGACCGCATGCCTCAGTTCTCATTCAGGAAATAATCAACGTGATGTATGCTCCTAACAGAAGCGCGGAAATAATTGAGGAGGCTATCCATATTCATCCTGCTCTAAACGAAGTCGTTCAAAGAGCTTTTGGGTCGATGATGCCGGTCGAGCACTATCACGAACACATACTGAGCCAGTCAAGCTAGGCTCATAATCCCAAATCGCCTTTCTCGAGTTTCTTGTTCAAGCGGAGAATTGTCAGATAATACTATAACCCATTAGAGACTTCAATCTCTTTGGTTAAAACAAAATGAGGCCGCTACCAGATTCTGTCAAGAAGCTCATCGAGTCAAAGACTTATGCGAACGTTGCGACACTGATGCCAGATGGCTCTCCTCAAGTCACGCAAACTTGGGTTGACCATGATGGAGACATTGTCCTGATTAATACCTTTGAAGGAAGCCAAAAACACAGAAATGCACTTCGGAATCCCAAAATTGCTCTCGATGTCGTAGATCCAGCCAACGCGTACAACGTAGCTGTAATCCGCGGACACGTTAGCGAAGTAACTTTCGAAGGAGCCGAAGAACATATAGACAGAATGGCAAACAAGTATCTGGGACAAGACAAGTATCAAATGCGCCAGCCCGGAGTGAGACGCGTTCTGATCAGGATCGAACCAACTCACGTTACAGCTCCCTATGAGCAGAGTTCACGTTGGAATAGAGAACGGAAATAGACGAAAGAAAAGTAGGATGCGGAGCAAAGCCAAGTCCGCATACTCAAGCTTGTTCGTTCCTAAGCGAAAACTTCCCGAAGACCTAGTCAATGCGAAAATATATCCTACCCTTTATCCTACCAGATAAGATTATGGTGAAACCAAAGCTGAAGCTTGGCAGAAATACTCAAGCACTAGACTCGCTCCGGCGGCATGCCTCGAAAAGAAAAGCCTTGCGTGTCAAAAGTCCAAAACTTGGTGAACTCAAGCACACGTTTCATGA
>JARCRS010000093.1 GCA_029850555.1 archaeon
ACAACTACACATACTACAACAGCGCATAGGACAAGTTCATCATCAACGACGACTAGTTCTTCCTCTTCTACTTCAAAGACTAAGAACCAGACGACGACCACTTTATCATCCAGTTCCTCTTCGACTACCAGTCAAACAAACTCTACTAGTACTAGTACCACAAGTACCTCATCCACTACTGGAACAAATACAACATCAATTACATTGAGCCCGAAATTGTCAGGGATTTCAAACATTCAAACGGCCACAGTGTACCTATCTACTATTCTAGCAATCGGAACTGTTTTTGTTGGGCTATCAAATGTTTCATTTTGGAGTAAGTTTAGTGAGAAACCGAACAGACGCTGAAAGTGGGGATAATTTAATCGGACTCTTCAAGGAATTGATTGTATCATGGCTCCTCAAGTTTTGTAAATTTTCGTTCACTTGGCCCGCTTTGAACAGACCATAGATGAGTTAAGACAAAAACAAGTCACACGTCTTTTTCTAAAGAAGAATAATAATCAAACTTTAAGCATTGGATTCGCTTGTATATAATTCCCGATAGCGTATATTGCTAGTTCAGGAAGATATAACAAACCATCCCGGCACTGCTCACATGAAATTACTCTGTTCATTGTGCGAGAGATTTTACTGCATGACGTGTTGGAAATCCTGTCCAAGATGTCATTGATAGCCTTAATGCAAAAATCGGAGTAGCTAGAAATTTCGCGGGGGTTCAGATCGAAATCAATGGAGCGAAATTCTAAACCTCGAAATTGTAAAAGCGAAACTTAATCTTAGAAGACTCTTCCTGCCAACAATACAGTTTGCCGCGCTTTAAATCGCATTTGTGATGCAAATCACGTTGACAGAAGGGTCATAACTTATCCTTCGCTTGCACTAATTTCAAGCTCGTCTTTGGCGGTAGTACTCACTAGTCAAATGTTTCACGATGATAGCTACTCAGTGACAACTGGCAACCCTATCTCTTGTTTTCGAGTCAGACTGGCACTAATCCGTGATTTGAGATAGCGCATTAAGCTGATCACCTCAGGGGACATGATGAGTAAGCTGATGACAATGGTTGGCAAGACAATGAATGTGAGGGCTAGCGGCGTCACAATGCCCACCATATACGACGGAGGAAACCCGTTTGTCGAGATGGACGCTCCAAAATTGAAAAAGATCACTCCGATCGAATAAAATCCTGTCATGGCACCGCCAGTTGGTATAACCGGGCAACTGTAAAACCAACAAGTAGTCGTGATCCTGTAAGGAATGATTGGTACGAAGAAAACGAATAGAAACGACATCAAACAGGCGGTAATTCCTATCCTTGCAAGTCTTGCTATTTTGCTATTGACACTCCAAATCGCAGACTCGCTTTCTTGAATATAGAAGCTTAACAGCATCACGATTGACCCGGTTACAAGAAGAGATAAACAAGCTTCTTCTGCGACAAACTGCGGCCCGGTGGAAAAGAACAGAAGTCCTATCGCGACCACCAGCCCGAAACCTACAACGAAAGTTCCAATTGTTCTAAGGTAAGATCTAGCCTCCAATATTCATTCAAGCTCTTGTTACCATATTCTGTTAATTATATAGGCTAAGGTTAGGAGCAGATATCATTAATGCGATTTAAGCTTACACTAGTCGTGGAAATTAAATAGATATTCCATTGTCCCTTCAGTGTAGTATATCCGCGAAATCAAAGACTAACGGTCTTATAACCCGCCGGATTATGATCGAGTTTATGGCAACAAGAATTCAAGTTGTGTTCGATTGCCGCGACCCAGAGAGCTTGTCGAAATTTTACGCTGAAGCCCTGCACTATAAGCTGCAGGACCCACCGGATGGATTCCATTCTTGGGAAGAAGCTCTCAAAGCTTGGAATGTACCTGAGGAGGAATGGAATTCTGCGGGCGCGATTGTTGATCCTGAGGGTAAAGGGCCTCGGATTTATTTTCAGCAGATGGAGACTCCGAAGCTGGGGAAAAACCGCCTGCACATTGATCTCAATGCAAGCCAGGGTTCACGAGTTCCTTTGGAGCAAAGAAAAAAAGAAGTTAGGTCAGAAGTCGAACGTCTCTTGAAGATAGGCGCAAAAGAACAACGCGAATTGGAAGATGAACGTGAGTACTGCGTTGTCATGCTAGACATTGAGGGAAATGAATTCTGTGTCCAGTAGTTTGTGCGTTTTTAAGACTCAGAGCAATTTTGGGCTCGGTCCGTGAGGAGGACCAATTCTCCATGTCTACCACTCTTCTTTCGTCCACTCATACTATTCTTCCAAATGGCCATTGTTTAATGATTGAGCGCCCTAAACGCTATTGATTGAGTAATTCTCATCGTTCAATTCCTTATTACAGAAAAAAACCGCAGCTGAGATACTATCAGTAGAAAAAGCCATTGTTCAAGTCCCTTAAATAGAATTGATCGTAGTCAATTTCCCCGCGCGTGCGTATCTGGCCAACTGTTTTTCCGAGTTCAAAAAGTCGCAAAAAGCATAATTCACAGCGTCTGAATCAGTTGTTCATGCAAAAGCGACCAATCCAACCCGAGGATCTTTTCAAATATAGAACGATTTCGAGACCTGACTTCTCACCCGATGGACAAGCGATTGCAATTTCGGTCCATCAAGCAAACAAAGAGGAGAATCTCTACAATTCAGATATCGCAACGGTGAATTCTGACGGAAGCGGAGTGACACGCTTCACCTACGGAGGAAAAGACTCGTCGCCAAGATTTTCTCCAGATGGGAAAAGCGTTCTCTTTCTTTCGAGGAGAACGATGGAAAAAGAAGAGAAGGGAAACGAGCTATATCTAATGTCGCTTCCGAGTGGTCAGCCAAGAAGACTGCTCAAGCGAAAGGAAGGAATAGAAGGAGCCACTTGGTCGCCTGACTCTAAGGTCATCTATTTTCTTTCCAAAGTACTTGACGAGGGTGAAGACAAGGGGGAGAAAGAAAAAGACAAGGACGCCGAGAAAGTTGTCAAAGGAATGAGGCTATGGTTCAACGGTGAAGGCTTTGTTCATAATGTGCGAATGCATCTCTTTTCGATAAATGTTGCAAGCGGAAACTTAACTCAGCTTACCTCGGGGGACTTTGATGTAGGCACGTTTCATCCGTCAAATAGTGGAAAGAATGTCGCGTATCTCGCCTCGACCGATGATATGAAGCCCTACATTGCAGATCTCTTTGTGCTTGATGTCAATAGCGCGAGAGAAAGACCGGCGGAAAAAGTAACTAAATCCGACATGGAACTTTCAGATTTCGCGTGGAGTCCTGATGATAGGCAGATCGCCTTAAATGGAAATTACCATCTGCCGAAAGGCTTTGCTTCTAACAGCCATGTCTTCATTGTTGAACCGAGAGAAAATTCTGATATTTCAAGAATAGAAAGTATCGATCTAAGCAAGGCCAACTCTTTGAACAGCGATTGCAGGCAGGCTCCGCATGGATCTGCAGCGATTTATTGGAGAGGGGATTTCGTATACTATCTCCAGGCTGAGGGCGGGTCAGTTCGTTTATACAAGACAAAGCCCGGAATGGAGCCAGAGCTTTTACTGGGGGGCGACAGATCTATCGAAGACTATACCGTTTCTCAAGATGGAAAAGTGGCATTCGTTTCTATGGATTCAAGCCATCTACAAGAGCTTAGAGTTTTGGAAGGTCGCGATGAAAGACAGCTCACCAATTTCAATGACAACGTCTACCAAGAACTCGAAATCGTCCCTCCCGAACATTTTTCCTTCAAGGCAAGCGATGGAGCTTCAATCGATGCTTGGGTCATTGCAAAAGACAAGACTAAGAAGAATCCGACGATAGTCTACATTCACGGAGGACCAAAGACCGCCTTTGGGAATAGCTACATGCACGAATTTCAGATTTTTGCGTCAAAGGGTTATGCTGTCCTATACGCAAACATAAGGGGGAGTGACGGCTATTCTGAGGATTTCGCGGACATCAGAGGTCACTATGGTGAGAGAGATTTCCAAGATGTTCTAGAACTAGTCGAGAGAGCAAGTCAAACCTTTCGATTCATAGATAAAGAGCGCCTAGGGATCGCTGGAGGCTCATACGGAGGGTTCATGACAAATTGGGCAGTTGGCCACACTGAAATTTTCAAAGCGGCAGTCACAGACAGAAGTATTGCAAGCTGGGAAAGTTTCTTTGGCACATCAGACATTGGGCCATACTTTACCATAGATCAGATAGGAAGCGATCCCTTTGCTGCGCGTAGTCAACTTGAGAAAATGTCTCCCATTACTTATGCGACGAAAATCAAGACTCCCGTGCTGATAATCCATTCAACGGAGGACTATCGTTGCTGGATGGTCGAGGGTCTACAGCTTTACACTGCCCTCAAATATCTAGGCAAGGAAGTGGAAATGGTTCTGTTTCCAGAAGAAAATCACGATCTTTCTCGCGTGGGCAAACCAAAACATAGAATCGCGAGAGCTAACCACTACCTAAGATGGTTTGACAAATACCTAATGCAAGAAACGCAACCCAAATCCCAGATATCTACGGCTCCTACATTGGCAGAGCCGAGAAAGACCTGAGAATGGTGCATTTGTTACATGACAATCCTGAAAAGCAAAGCACCTTTCCGCAATAATTCCGCATGAGTCCAGTCGCACGAGAGAAGGATCCGTACCTCTGGCTTGAGAATATCTCAAGCAAGAGGGTTACTTCTTGGGCTCTCGAAAGAAATGCGAAGTTTCAGCGAGAGTTAAAACCGCATCTCCCGAAATTGTCGAAAAGGATCGCGAAATATTACAACACTAGATCGATTCTCCAAGTCAAAGTTACAAAGAAAGGCCCTTTCTCCCTTGAACGTACACGAGACGGTTACGTCATAAGGCTCGGCAGGAAGATAATTGTAAATTCACAAAATCTTGGGAAGGACTATCTTATCTTTAGCTTTCATACAGACGAAGAAGGGGAGCGGTTAGCTTACTTTGCCTCAAAGGGAGAAGATATTGGTGTTGCTAGAATAATCCAAGTTAGGAGCGGAAAATTGATCGGAGAACTAAAGGGCGACATTGGAGACATTGTGTTTTTAAAAGACGGGGGTTACTACTATGTGAAGAATTTCAAAGATCAAGTGACTCCCGACGGGGTAAAACCTCCATCGAGCAGGGTCATGAAAGGCAAAGAAATGGTATTTGGAAAGGGCATTGAATCGGGCCAATTTATTATTTTCAAACAGTCTCATGGATATGCTCTAATCACGGTTGGCTCTTGGAGCAAGAACGAAGTCTATTCCGGAAGAATAGATGAGCCATCAAGTTGGAAGAAAATTTTTGACGGAAATTGCCTTTCTAATCCACTAGCATATCTCCCTCAAAAAGGCACCCTGATTTTGGCCTATGACGGAGGAGGGAACGGGAGGATCTTTCTTGGAAAGAGGGTCGTTGTAAAGGAAAGCCACGAACCGATTATCGATGCAACTGTTGTTCGGAATGAAATCATCTGTCATTATCTGAAAGACTGCGCCTCGCACCTGCGGGTATTTGATCTCAATGGTAGTCCCAAGGCTGAGTTTGAACCCAACTTTCGCTGTTCATTTGATATCATGTCATCAAATGATGAGAGAGCAGTTCTAGTTGCCACCTCATTTGGCACCCCCTATGCTCTTTTCGAGTATTCGAAGAGTAAATTCAAGGAGCTTGAAAGAAAAGATACGATCAAAATCGAAGTCTCTGAAGATTTTGCAAAATCCAAGGATGGCACGAGAGTACATTATTTTCTCCTTGGTAATAAAAATCCAAAGAAAGTTCTGATCTGGGGATACGGCGGTTATTCAATCCCCGGTACCCCGATTTACGATCCGATTTATTGTGTTTTGGTGGAGAAAGGAATCAGCTGCGTCGTAACAAATCTTCGAGGTGGAAACGAGTACGGAGAGAGCTGGCACAACGAGGGGAAACTCTACAAAAAACAAAACGTCTTTGATGATTATGCGGCCGCAATCAGAAAATTCAAAAATCAAGGAGCAAAAGTGGTTGCCTCTGGACGAAGTAATGGAGGGTTGCTCGTGGGGGCGACAATGACACAAAATCCAAAGCTAGTTGATGGAGCTTTGATTGGTTACCCGGTTTTGGACATGATGCGCTTTCACAAATTGCTGGTCGGCAAATTCTGGGTTGATGAATACGGCGATCCTGACAAAGAAAAAGACAGGCGTTATCTCTTGAAGTACTCACCTTACCACAATGTGAAAGAAAATGTGCTCTATCCTCCAACTCTGTTATACACGAGCTTGCATGACGACAGAGTTCATCCCGCGCACGCTTTCAAATTCGCTGCGAAACTAGAGGATAATGGATCTCAAGTTTGGCTACGGGTTCAGGCAAAAGGTGGGCACGCCGGCTCCAATACAAAGACTAGGATTGAAGAATTGTCTGATGCGGCGGGATACATTGTCTACGCTCTCAATAGCTGAAAACGGAAATTATCCAACGCTGACTCCTAGACTTCGCGGGAACTAGCGCATCCATTTTATAGTTCATTTGGAAGGCCATCACGCTTCTGCGAATCTGTTTACCGTGTCTGCCACCCATTTCATTCCCATAACCAAGTATCTTAGATCTTTGTTTTCGTTAGGCGCGTGAGCATTTGAAAACGAATGCCCTCCTCCGATAGCTACGCACGGCGCGTCAAAAAGATACATTGGACCCGTGCCCGCAGAAGAAATTTCAATAATGGGCGGGCTTTTGTAAACTTCTTCCGCAGCAATTTTCGCTGCGATCGCGATCGGCTCTTTTGGCGAAGTTCTCTTTGCCTTCTCGCCTTCTGAATACGTGATTTTGACGTCTTCATAACCTTGAGTAACGAGATGCTTTCGTAGCTTACGAATAAGATCATCAGGATCTTGATCAGGCACTAACCTGAAATCAATTTTCGCGAATGCTTCGCCTGGAAGCACAGTCTTTGAGCCCTCGCCCGTATATCCAGAATAGATGCCGCATATTGTGCAGGTGGGCTTGCCCGCAAGGGCCTTCTTTACTTCCTCAACACTCATGTTGTCGATGAAATTCTTTATCCCAAGATCCGCCTTGATAGCTTTCGCCTCATAAGGGGCCTTTCTTATCCATCCTAGCTCTTCCTTTGTGAATTTTCTTACATCATCATACCAGCCCGGAATCATTATCTTCTCCCCCTTCTTCAAAGTGTTTAGAGCACCGACTAGTCTCCATGCTGGATTTTGGACCACTGCACCTAGCGAAGAATGCGCGTCTTTCTTGGCAACTTTTGAAGTCAGTTGAACATAGAGAATTCCTTTTACCCCTAAAACTACTTGCGGTCGTCCTTTTGGATTAACTCCTCCAAACTCCCAGATAACGCCATCCGCCTTGAATAATTCTGGATACTTCTTGACGTATTGTCCCAAATGTATGCTTCCAATCTCCTCCTCGCCCTCAAAGACGAACTTGAAATTACAAGGAACGTCCATCCAGGTTCTAAGGAATGCTTCAGTAAGTTTCAAGCGGCCGGCGAGTTCTCCCTTGTCATCTGAGACTCCTCGGCCGTACATCTTTCCATCTCTGATTGTAGGCGTGAATGGAGGACTATCCCAAAGTTCCAAAGGCTCTGGGGGCTGGACATCGTAATGATTGTAGAATAGAATTGTCTTGCTCGGATTTTTCTTGCTCTTTATTTCACCTGCAACTAATGGACTACCTTCGCCAATGTCGTATAGCTTTGGGTTTGCGCCGAGTTCATCTAAAAGTCTTAGACCAAGATCCGAACACTCTTTGATTCCTTGGCCAGTTGCTGCAACGCTGGGCTGGCTAACAAGCTTCGAAAGTAGCTCGATTGCGCTATCCTTGTTAGAATCAATATAGTCAAAAACTTCCTTCATTGACAAGTTGAGTTTCCAACTCAATTCAAAAAATTCTCACTCATAAGCATATTTGGTGGCAAAGAGAAAAGCGGACGAACCGATCGTAAACCTGACCGTGACAACTTTGATAATCCTCTATGACGCAATTCCAGAATGGATTGTATGCGATGAAATAGTCTAACATCTCAGCTAAGAACTTTAAGAGCTACTTTTGAGATATTTCTTCTTGCTAATCGCCTACTTTCAATAACCTTATGGGCCGAGCTTGTAAGTTCGTGGGTTTTATTATCAGAAACGTAAAGTAAAGAATAGGCGTCAAGACCAAGCCTGTTTGAAAAGTAGTGAAAGGTAGAGAGCTCCATCTCATGACCCGCGAAATCCTTTCTGCTTTGAAGGATTTTCTTGATAGCTTTGATTTCGTGCAGGACACAAGGAACTGAGACTATCCTTCCCATTCGGTAAGTTACCTTAAGGGACTCTAGGGCTTGTTTAGTTGCTGCTAGCGAATGTGCTGGGACTTTGACCAACCCTTTGCTACGCTTATCATCAAGTAAAACGATTCCAGCTTGATCCTCGACAGTCTCTGGAAGAACTATTGTTCCTATGGGACAACTCATAGATCCCATCGAGCCGATAAAGAAGACTTTCCTTGCCCCACCTTCCCTTAGGAGATGAAGTGTCTCGAGCATGAGCGCGGCCCCGTATACATTGAAGACGAGCAAATACTCACTTCCGTTTCTCTTTGCGAAAGTGTACGAGGGGCAATAGCCTCTAATTCTTTCCCAACAATCAAAGTGACGTCGAATTCGCTTTGCTGAAGCTGGAACGAAAACTCCTGCGAAAATTAAACATCTCTTAGGCAGTGTGCTTCGTCCAAAGACAGCTTTAGAATAGATGCCCAAGTTTGGAATTTTCCTTCTGGACGCGCGAAATATAGGTCTTTTAGACACGGAGTGAGTTGCGACTTTGCACTTGTAGCAGATTACTTGTATAGGGGAAGAATTTTCGAGTATCAGATAGGCAGACTGAGAATCTTCATGGAGAATCTTATAGATAGTTTTCTTGAATCCCATGATCATTGCAGATTAAGTACAATCGGAAATAACGGATATCCTCATTGTGTGCCAGTGGGATATTTCTATCATGACGGCATTATCTACATCCCAACAAATTCAAGATCAGTTAAGATCAGAAATCTCATCCATAACTCCAAGTGTTGTGTGATTGTGGATACCTACGAAGATCGGAAAGGAGAAGGCGTAATGATACAAGGAGAGGCAAAAATCGCTATCGGTAACGAGTTTTTAACCCTGAAGACAAAACTAGAAAAACTAAGCGGCTGGGCGCTTAACAATTGGCGAGTCGGGACTCCACCTAGAGATAGAGTTGATGCAATAATTATGATTGAATCGAAAGTAACGCCGGTCGTAATTGGATCCATTTAGATCAAGATTTACTCATCTATTGCTCAAAGCGAAACTATAATGATAAGCGACAAAATCAAACAAGATGTAATGGAGTCAAGAACTGTCGGAACCTTCGATGGGCTTAGAGCTAGGGTTTTGCAGCTTCATGGCGAAAAAAGATACCAACAAGCACTTGACTTAATTGAGATATCTTCGAAAGAATTCCCAGACCGATCTTGGTACGTGTATTATTGGAAAGCCTGTCTTCATTCTCTATTGGAAAACTACGACGCAGCCATTGATGACTTGGAGCACTCGATGGAGAATGGCGGATTCTGGTCCAAAGAATTTCTTTTGAAATATGAGAGTGATTTCGAGAAGCTTCGCAATGACGTTCGATTCCTATCAATAGTAGAACGATCAGAACAACTTAGGTTAAAGGCCCAAGCGTCCTCCAAGACAGATTTGGTCGTTGTCGCTCCGGGAGAAAGTACGCTCAAAGAGACAAAAAAAGCTCTTCCCCTAATCATGGTTCTTCATGGTCGAGCTTCCAATGTGAAAGAGACGGAGAGTTATTGGAATCCTCTTTCTGAAAGCTTTCTTGTTGGAATACCTCAATCTTCTCAGGTTTACCGGAAAGATGGCTTCTCTTGGGATGACTATGCGCTAGCCCAAAAAGAAATAATCGAATCATTTGAGAAACTCTCTCAATCTTACTCTATCGATAAGGAACACATTATTCTTGGCGGGTTTTCGCAGGGTGCAGGTATTGCAATCCGGCTAGCGTTTACTGGAGCTTTGAAATGCAGAGGATTCATTGCTGTGTGCCCTGCGTTACGTGGGTGGGATCCTCTTCCGGCCTTGGTTAGCGCAGACAGATCAATAAGAGGCTGGTTCTATACTGGGGGGAATGATTATTCCAGAGACGCGACAGAAACACTTTGCGAGCAACTCAAGGAAAGAGAATTTTCCTGCAAGCTCGAGATCTTGGAAGGCGCAGGACATGACTATCCAAGTGATTTTCATTTAAGACTAAGAGATGCCGCGCATTTCATTCTTCAAAGTTAACGATATCCTGGTGATGGTTTAGGTAACAAGCCCCATATCTTCGACCTCAAGTGTCCATGTAGTCTGTTAGTTCTAAGAAATCTGCAAACTTTCGAAAACCTAATCTTTCGTACACTCTAATCGCATCAAAATTATCCCTATTCACGTACAGCATTGCTGCATCCGTGTGCTGAAACGCTTCCCTCATCAAAGCGGAGACTACGGACGATGCATATCCCCTTCGCCGATATAGAGGATCGGTCTCTACACTAGAAATGACCCAGATGTATGGGAGCCTAATCAATGCATTGGCGGTGCTTAGAAGTTTTCCTTTGTCATCGAATATGCCATAGGCTAGGTTCTCTCGAAGGAATTTCCGGTTTGTTTCTATGAGTTCATCAGTGATCACGTAGTCGTCTGGAACGATGAATCTTGTATATTCCATAGCCTCCTTCTCTGAGAGTTTGACAACCGAGGATGAGATTGAGATTGTTTCTTCTCCTTTGCGAACTATCATCGCATCCTCAAGATTGATTTTGCCGTCTGGGAACTTTTCATTTACGATCGAAGCGGATTGAGGGTCGGAGGAAACATACAATTTCTTTCTTACTTTTTTGCTTGACGATCTAGTATGAATCTCAGTTAGCAAGAAGTTCAAAAGTTCGTCAAGTGTTTGAGCGGATCCGGCTCTGACCCAGATGTCTATTGCATCCGGCATTTCAAATATTGAAAGATAGCCATCGATTTTCAGACCGTCACGATCGGGGCAAATGTAGGTGGAAGATTCTTGGACGCCGTTTTGGATTCGATTTATGGCATAAGCGTTTAGAAGTTTGTCTTCGTAAAGATACCTTAAAACATGGTCCTTTGAGTTTTCCATGACTTTGCGAACCGCCTAATAAGAGAATAGCAAAAAAAGCTCATTAACGAGGAGGATTAGCGAGAGCCTAAGGGACGAATATCGTCTTTCAATCGAACATCTTGCCGACCAAGATCACCTCAAGGA
>JARCRS010000094.1 GCA_029850555.1 archaeon
ATTCAACCCGAAATCTCGGCGCCGCGATCTCAACGCAGAATCTTTCGAGGCTTATGCTTCAAAGCAGGCGATTTCTCGCACGCCCTTCAATTGATTTTTTCAAGGAAATAACGAGTCGAGAGAGAAGTAAAAAAGCGACGAACGATCTCCTCGAAAGAACTCTCGTAGTATCTTTCAAGAACAAGCCTCGAAGCGTGGATATTCTTTGGGGTCAGCTCTACAAGAGCCTCGACGCTCTCGCAAGCAAAATAGAACTGCGGGGATTTACTATTTTGAGGAAAAAAGCATCGTCAAACGAAACAAATGAGAGCGCTTTCATCTTTTTGCTCCTAGAAACCAAGATCTCAAAGTATCAATTGCGAATTGGACCAGATGTCTTTCGTAGCGAGGATTTTGCAAAATATATGGAGAAAAATCGAAAGAAAGCCAATCTTTCCTGGCTTGACTCTGATGGCCGTGTGGAATCTATTTTTGAAAGAGAGAAGGATTCTAACGACATTTTCAAGGAGCTCAAGAGAGTTCTGAGCGATCAACAAAAGGTAGACTCTATCGGATTGTCAAGAGCAATAAAAGATGAAATAAGAAAATTTAGAATTCAAAGCGGAGCCGCTGTAGTTAGAACTTGGACAGTCGGAAAGAGTTGGCTCCAAAATGACGTAATCTCTGTGACGAGTAAGGAAGATGTTTTGGATGCTGAAATTTGAATTCCCGGCTACTTCAAAGACACTTTCTGATGAATCTCCGTCAGTTCCAATTTCAAAATTAAAGCCGCAAACTCATGGCCAAGTGCTCTGTTATCCGGGAAAAGATCTCGGAACTTTTTCACAGCGTTCAAAGCAGTTGAAGGAAATGGGAGTCAAAGATATCATATTCGAAGGCTCTTCTAAGGTAGGCAATCTAGGAGTGATTGGGAAAGGCTGCGTCAGTGTGGTATTGAAAGCTACTCTAAAGGGAAGTGACGATATAATAGCTCTAAAATGCAGACGCGTTGACGCAAATCGGCCGACGATGAAAAGAGACTTTGAACTACAAAAGCTGGCAAATTCGTTCGGAGTTGGGCCCAAGGCAATCTCTGCCACCGATGATTTTTTTGCGATGGAATTTGTGGACTCGATAAAGATCGGCAAGTGGCTTGAAAAACTAAAGACTCGAAGCTCAAAAAAGTTTTTGCGAAAACTAATTCGTGATTCTTTGACCCAGTGCTTTCTACTTGATCAGCATGGGCTAGATCATGGAGAGCTGAGCAATCCAACAAAGCATATACTCATTCGAAGAGATGAGTCTCGAAATTTGTTACCTAAAGTTGTCATTATTGATTATGAATCTGCGGGGATTGGGCGTAAAGTCTCTAACCTAACATCTGTTGCATCGTTCTTTTTCTTGGGAGGATGGCAGACCGATAAGATCAAGAGAATTTTAGCGATACCCAAAGGGAAGGCAAAGATGATTGCGCTTTTGAAAAAGTACAAGAAAAGACCCAGTCCCGAAAGTTTCAAAAAATTAATGGCTTACGTTCGCTGTTAGATTGTTCTTCGGTCTTTCGATTAAACAATAAGGCTCGTGTGATTACTTTGGACTGAGAAGGTTTTTAGAACGCAGAACTAAAAAGAGCCAATAGGTCTCGAACGAATAGGAAGGTTCACATTCATCCAAAGGGGTCGTCGTCCAGCTTGGAATCAATGAAAGAAAAAAAGGCATTGCTCTAATTGCCATAGAGAAGATAGATGATGACGATCTAGCTCAGTTTCGGATGTTCCTTAGCATTGATCTACATCTATCAGCTAGGATGGTTGAAGGATACAGCTACCTGATCAAACGATACTCAAAACTAAATCAAGATCACACTACCGAAGGAATCAGAGAGTTCCTAAGCTCTGTCAAGGATAAAGAAGGAGCTTACCCGAATTACATCAAGGCCCTAGAAGGTTCTTCAGAGACTACAAGAAGAGACCTGACTTAGTAGCTTCATTCAGGTTCCCAGCTTCCAAATTCAATCCTATTGAAGTACCCACTAAGGCAGAACTAAGAGAGTACTATTCGCATATCAGAAGGCCTATCATACGAGCTCTATTTCTAGTTCTGGCAAGTAGCGGCCTAAGACTGAATGAAGTACTTTCATTGACTATGGGAGATGTTGACTTCACAACCAGAACGATACGACCCAAGCAACACAGCGGGAAGACAAGGAGTTCTTGGATCTCATTCTTCAATCAAGAGGCAGAGCACGCACTCATGGGCTATCTAACGGAGAGCGGGATCATAACAGGCCGAATATTCCCTATCTCAGATAGAGTAGCTGAAAAGAACTTTCTGCGTATTAGCAAGGCCTCTAAAGTCAAGATAAGTCCAAAGAAGCTAAGGGAATCGAATTCACATTTTCACATGATCTACTCTCTCAAATTCTGAATAAGCATTTGGCGACATAGGTAAGAACACCACATACAACCTTGTAGTCAACAATCGCGAGATTGGACCGAGTCTATCCTTCAAGTACGGAGGACGTTTGCCTTGATTTAAGACTGAACAAAGATAGCCTTCTTGTGAGTTCAAAATTGAGAGAATTCGAGGTTCTGGGGATATGAAATAAGTGGATAGAATCAAAAGATAGTTTCTCACTTCTTGTTCAAGAAAAGTGTTAGATCTAATCCTACTCGCATTATCCAATAAAATCTTTAACATATCGTCATCCAAGTCAAATATCAGAGTAGGATGCTCTAATAGCTCAATTTTGAGGCCAGCTGAGTCATCCCGTTTTTCATCAAACAATTCTCTGACCAGTATCGTCTCAGGTAGTCGCACTCGAAAATCTTTCAACGATTCCGAATAATCTCCTCCCTGCATTTCTAATCCTCGAAGTCCAAAGAGGACGTGATCTTCTGAAATTTGATCTGATCTCAATCGTGCCCGTTTCTTACAAAGCACGGCTGAGCGCAATCCTGCTTCAAGTAAGGCAAAGAATGAATTCTTGGGAAGAAGATAATCAATTTCAGTCCCGACCCTTGAAAATTCCTTCGCAGAGATCATGTCATGAAGGCGAAGATATTCGACGTTATCGTGTTCGAGCAACTTTGTGAAAGATTCGTAATTTCGTTCTCGATCAAACGCGTAATCCATCGGCGAAATTATTAGAACGACTTCATCTTTAGACAACTTAGAACCAAGGCAACTTTCGACAAATACAGGCTCAACAATAAAGTTCTCTTTTGAAGTGGAAGATAGAACATAAACTTTGACAGTCTTTTCCTTAGCTGCGATTATCTCTCGCAGATTCGTTTTCCCCAACCCGTCTGTCGTCAGAGAAAGATATGGAGTTTCAGAAAGAACAAAGTCTAACAGCCTTATTGGAGGCTTCTCTTCTTTCTGTACTACGTGCGCGAGTACATCATCAAGAATCCTCTCTACATCCATGTCGTACTTGTTTGCCGCCAGAAAAAATGTACGAACCTTTTCGGCATCTGTCAGCTTAGAAT
>JARCRS010000095.1 GCA_029850555.1 archaeon
GGGAGTATTTTGCTACGGAACAAGTGAAGGTTGATGTCCTGAAGGATTTTCTCAAGTTTGGAACATTCATAGTTCCTAGATTTGTCTTCTACGCAGTGTTCTTCACAATAATAACTAGTTTCCTTTCCTTTGTAGTGTTGTTTGGACAGGGGGTAAGTGCCACACCCGCAATCGAATTTTGGTTCATAGGACTCCTCATTATTGTATGTGGTCTATTTTGGTATGAAGCACTACGAGCTTGGCTCAAAGGACCAGTTTGATCACAATTTGATCCAAATTTCCAATTTAACCTTGATAGCGCTGTTATCATAACCCTGTAAACTAATACGGTAGTCTGTTCGGCTACGCTCAACCTCTATATCGGGTTCTGTAATAAAAAAAGCGAATCTGACTTTGGAATTAGTGCCTAAATCATGCTTGATGCTGTCAAATCCATTAGAATTCCTATTGAAAAATCAGAAGTCTCTGTAACACTTTAATCCGAGGAGAGCCAAATGATTGCGGCGCATGTCTTCACTTATCGGACAGCTACCTCTTGCGGCTGTATGGTTTTACTGCAAAGATGTCAATCAAACCGAGCGATTTTACAAGGATATTGTCGGGTTAAAGCCAATAGAAGATGAGAGCGGTGAAAGCGGTCCTCATTTCGATCTAGGAACAATTAGACTGACACTTCTTCCTCGTGTTGTTGATGGAACCCATCAGAAGAATAATGGTGGGGAAAAACCAGCTGATGCTCAACATTTAGTGTTTCTTGTAGAGAGTTCTATCGAAGCAGTATATCGCGACCTTGTGAAAAGAGGAGTCAAGATGAAGGCAAAAAAGATAGCTGAAGATGAAATGGGTAAGACAATTTCGTTCAACGACCCAGATGGACATGTAATTTATCTTTGGCAACCTCCGCGAAAGGATTCAAAAGATTTCAAACAAGTCGAAAAGCTAGTAAAGCACTACGAATCAATTTCAAGAGCTCTTGCCGATCTACGGCAATATGATGAAGAGGCAAAAGAAGACAATTAGGGCACTATAGCAAACACAACAATAGCCCTTTCCTCTGTATGTGGAAAGGAACCTAGCGATCGAACAATATAAAGAAGCCAGCAAAGGCTTTTTTTACTGATAGTATGTTAATCGCAATTTTTTTCTGTAATAAGGAATCAGGACTAAATTTAGGCATAAGTACAAACAATGGCTATATCACAATTATGTATGTACCGTGCCAAATTTTTTCACAATATAAAGGAAGTCTAAGTGTTTAGGGCGTCAGCTCAAACAATGGCTATTTGGAATACTCGTATGTAGAATAAGAGAGAGCCTGCTTGATTTAGTTAGGAAACCAGCCAGCCACATTGGCACAACACTTTTGATATCAGTCTTCGCGCCATTTGAAAACTCTGACTGCGGCGATGAAAACTATGAGGGCAATTACAACAAGTACTAGCATGTCAGTTAGAGCTTTTGTGTAATTATCGTAGATCATTACATCATTCAAGCCATCTATAACATAGAACAAGGGAAGCACGTGCGCAATATTTTGGAGATAGGTTGGCATTGAGGCAACAGGGAAGAATGTGCCTGAGAGAAAGATCATTGGAAAGGTTATGATATTTCCAATTACGCCCGCTGATTCTTGGCTCTTTGTTACCGTTCCAACTAGCATCCCAAGTGCAACAAAGAAAATAGGTCCCACTATCAAGAAAGGTGCAATCCAAAGCGAAAACGTAACATGTGCTCCAAAAAGTTCTATTCCAAACAAAGTCATCAAGAAAAAGGACGCTACTGAGAGAATGATGTACCAAATGATTTTTGAGGTCAGCCACTCGCCCTTTGTTAGTGGAGTAAGTGAAAGCTGTCTGAATATCTTGTTTTTCTTGTATTCTGCAGAAATGTTCACCATGGAGAACATGGGACTTGTCAGAATTGAAAAACCAATAAGACCAGGAACTAGAAAATCGATGTATTTGTAGGACTGGGGCTTAATTGATTGAGAGTTTAGCTGTATTACTGGAGCAGCGTGAGCATGTCCCAAGTTGAAGCTGTTGATTACTCCACTAACAACGCTTAGGACAATACCACTAGAACTATCAGTAGGATTCGTGTACATTGTCACGTTTATGAGCTGTCCTGCAATGTAACTGCTTGTGAAATTCACCGGTATTATCATGCCTTGAGAGTATGAATTTCCTAGAAGATATTGTGTAAAATTCACCGAAGGATTGACTTGGATCACTTGGATCACTTTTGTTTGATTAAGGGCAGTCAGAAAACTGGTACTTATCTGACCATTGTCATGGTTTTGATAGTATACATTGATTGGGCCGGAGTTTCCGTTAGAGAATATCGCTCCGAAGAGCACAATCAATATGATTGGAAATATTAGAGCAAAAAACAGCCCGACTCTGTTTCTCAGGTACTCTCTTCGGAATACTTTGAGATCAGATAAAACGCGTTTTAGGTTTGCCAATTTTTAAGCTTCCACTACCATTCTTCGGTTTAGGCACCAGCTGTGAATCATTCTTCATCTATTTGACCAACTAGGCTGACTCACGATGTCTTCAAAATGCACTATCAACTAGTTCATATGAATTGTGAGGCAATTAAGCGTAATGAAACTTCGTAGAGAGTCGCGGATCGTAGTAAGGTAGGGCGGAAAGGTCAGATCGTCATCCCCAAAGAAATTAGAGACAAAGCCGGTATCCGTACGCAAAGAAGCTAAAACATATAGTGAACATTAAGAAAATCATAGAGAAGGAAGGGACCGAGCGAAACCGTGCACGCTGATATAATGTTCTGATCTTGCGTAGCAATTAGGATGTGTGAAAACTGTCAGCTGCTTCAGCTGTATTAGAAATTAATCTTAAGAAAATGTCTTCAAGGCTGTCCTTCTCTGTCGAAAGGTCGCTCCAGTCCAAGCCGGACTGCTCTATGAGTCTGACTGCCATTAGAGCATCATTCTTGCTCTGAATAGCAATCTCAATTTCACTGGTACTGTCATCATAGGTCACCTTGAAATTCGAGTTTGTTTTGATGTAATCTGCAAGTTGTCTTCCGCCTATAACTTTGATTCGTTCTTGTGACCCGAACCTTTGCTCAATCTCATGTGGAGACCCAGTCGCGATGATGAGACCATCATCCATTATTGCAACTCGGTCGGCAAGTTGCTCAGCCTCCTCTAGATAGTGAGTTGTTAGAACTATCGAGCGCCCAGCCTTCTTGAGATTCTTAATTACTTGCCAAACGGCTCTGCGAGCTTGAGGGTCTAAACCTGTTGTTGGTTCATCAAGAAACAGTAGTTCTGGATTGTTGACCAGTGAAAGAGCTAGTCCCACCTTTTGTTTCTGACCTCCAGAGAGATTCTCAAAATAATTGTTCTCAGCATCCTGTAAAATCACTTCTTGGAGGATTTGTTCGGCATTAGTTTTGACCCCGAAAAGATCGGCGTAGTAATTGATTGCTTCTTTGGGAGTAGCTTTATCAAAAAAACGAAAACCCTGAGGTATCACCCCAATTCTCTTGTGAAGTTCGTATCCATTCTTCCATGGATCTAGGCCTAGGACATTTACATCACCAGAGTCTTTTGTTCTCAAACCTTCGAGAATCTCAATAGTAGTTGTTTTGCCTGCCCCGTTCGGTCCAAGCATCGAGAATATCTCACCGCTTCTCACATCAAATGAAATTCCCTTTACGGCTTGAAGAAAGCCATATGATTTTTTGAGATCATGTGTTTCAATGACAGACAATGCTCATTCTGTTTCTCAAAGTGAATTACTTGATGCCTTTGAAGATTTCTATATGAGGACCTATGGGATGCGAA
>JARCRS010000096.1 GCA_029850555.1 archaeon
GATCTTCCTAGCAATTCAGTTAGAGTAAGATATCTTATCGAAGGTTGACTTTCCTCAAGAAGCCAGTCAATAACAGATTTCTTCAAAATGACTTTCTCCCGCTTTTATGATTGAAGTTTTGTGAATTTGTTGGCCAACCACTACAGAGTGACTGAAGCTGCTAGCTGCGTCCGGTCCTTCTCAAACTTAAAGATTACATGGCACTGAACTAAAAGTGTCGTAATGATTTCTTCAGTCATACCATCTGCAAAATAGGCATCTTGTGGACTGGACTCATATTTGTAAAATGCAGTACTGCAATTCTCGAAGTTGACAAATCGCCATCCGACGACGACTGGTTTTTCTCCAAAGGCATTACAACTCTATACACCTCAACCTTTCGACAGCTCGAAGGAAAACCGCTCCTTGGGAAAGCCGGAATAGTCACTGGAGCAGGCACTAGAATAGAGAAATCGGTTTTGTTGAATCTCCGAGTGTTCCAAGAGAAACCAAAGCCGAAGGTTTTCGCAGAGGACACGGTTCAATGTCCAAAGTGCTCAACTATTCGAGTAATCAAATTCGGTCATGCGGACAATAAGCAGGTTTTCAAGTGTCGAGATTGCGGCAAGAAGTTTAGAGAGATTTCTCTTCTGAGAAAAGCTCACTATTCACCCGAATTAGTTACTCTCACTTTGGACTTGTATTTTTCGGGAATGTCTTTGAGAAAAGTGGCAAGAACTGTATCGGCTCAATTCCATATTGATATTCACTATTCGACAATTTACGTTTGGATTGAGAAATATATCTCTCAGATTCCCGAGTACGTAAATTCCTTATCGCCTCAACTATCAGATTCTTGGCACGCAGACGAGCTTTTTGTTAAAATGAAGAGAGGCATTGATCACACAACTAGCGATAAGAGAAGCTATGAGCACATTGCTTTCTTATGTGTAGAGTGCAACAGATAATGTCACTATTTGTTGCTAGGGATAATGTCACTCTCTAACAATCCGCAGCATGACTTGCCTTCATGGCAAGGGCAAGTCTAGAAGACAGGATCAGAGCTGTTCTTCTTTACATCGAAGGTGCGAAGGATGCAAAAGAAATCTCATCTATGTTGGGCGTATCTCTCAGAACTATCTGGAGATGGATTAGATCATACAGAGCAGGTGGTCCGCAGGCACTCGCCCGAAAGAAGCCTGGTCCTGAAAGTGGGACAAACTCGATTCCAGAGGCACTTGAGGAAAGGATAGTCTACCTCAAGCAGAAACATCTTTCGTGGGGAGCTAGGCGGATCAAATATCAATATGGTCTGCCCTGCCATTGGAGAACAGTTCACAGGGTCATCAAACGTCGTGGGATGCTTGTGAGGATCAAGCCAAAACCTCAGCCGTCCAAAAGATTCCAAAGAAAGCATGTTGACTCCATGTGGCAGGGAGACTCGTTCCAGTTTCGCATTTCAAGCGTGGGTAAGGTGTATGTTACTGGATTCATTGATGACAGATCGCGTTTCAGAGTAGCATCCGGTGTTTATCTTCACAAGATCGCCAAGGAAGCTGTGGATGCTCTAAGACTCGCTCTTGCAAGGAAACGGATTCCAAGAGAAATCTACCTCGATAACACAAAGCAGTTCATCGCAAAGGAGTTCAAGACAGAAGCCAAGAAACATGGAATCAAGCTGATCTTCGGCAAACCGTATCATCCGAGAGGAAGAGGCAAGATCGAGAGATACCATGAGGTGCTTTGGCAGGAGCTCATAACGCAGAAGAGGTTTTCGTCTCTTTCTCATTTCAAGAGAGAGCTTAGAAGGTTCGACAGACAATACAACTACTGGAGAAAGAGCCAAGCTCTTGGGTGGAAGACTCCGGCTGAAATCTACAATGACAAAAGATACTTCGGCAAAAAGAGATCCAAAAGACGCGTCAGACAGTGACATTATCTCTTGCACGGTTTAGTGACATTAACTCTGCCACTCTACACTTATGGAATGTCATGGACAGAAAGACACGCTTTCTCTTAGCTTCAAAGCTCTCGAGATTCCGAGATGATAACGGAGCTTTTCAAGCATTCAAAGAGGCTCGTGCAAATTCTCACGGTCAATTCCCCGAAAAAATCTTTGTAGATGGAGCTCACGCCTATTACAATATTGGTACGGGAATGAATGTAAAGGGATGGAACCCTCAAGTGATCGCAAGAGTCGGAATCAAACGAAAAGGTTCTGAGCTACGATCTCATCCTAACAATAACAGAATTGAGAGAATGAATGGTATTTTGAGAGAACGAGTAAAAGTTCAACGTGGATGGAAGTCTATGGATTCTTCAATTCCCGAAGGAATGAGGATTCACTATAACTTTGTAAAATCTCACCAAGCCTTAGAAGGAATGACACCAGCTCAAAGAGCTGGATTAGCAATTCCGAATAATTGGATGACTTTGCTAGAGCAAGGTTTGAGACTCCACAAAGACTAAATCAAGAATAATTTCAGCTTATTACTTATCTGAAAAATGCGACGAAATATCATCTTAATTGGAATCAATGTTATCCTCATTGGAATGTTTTCGCTTCTGCTAATACAACTCTTCCCTAGCCAGTATGCCAATCTTACTCTTGATGGCCCTGCTCCATTTCTTGGTATTTGGGTCATCTTTATTTTCGCTTCTGGTGTGATAGTTCTTATCGTTGGTTCAATAATGCCCAAGAAGAAAGAACCACAACGAACACCCGAAATTCAACACGAAATTTCAACACCCTGAAGATTCAACAAAACCGAGAAATCTATCGCAATTCGCTTCGCAGAGGTCAAAGGTAGTTGTTTTGAGTTTTTTTGGGAAAGGATCTTTTTAGAACAGAAAATTAATTTTGAAATGAAAGCACTGAAGCAATAGATTTAACTCTGAGTATTACGCATTGGTATACTAAATGAGATTACCATGTCCGTAGTAAGCGTGAAGGTTCCTGACGAGATAAAGAAGAATATGAAAAAGCGAAAAGGAAGAATAAATTGGTCAGAAGAGATTAGGTCGTTCATTACTAAAAAGCTCGAGGAAGAACGAAGGCGTGAGAATTTGGAACGAGCAGAGAAGCTTCTTGAGGCAACACGC
>JARCRS010000097.1 GCA_029850555.1 archaeon
GATCTTCCAATAAATCTCATCATCTTCATCCTATCCACGGTTCTTGGAATAGAGCTCATCCGGCATGTATCTCGTCTTCTTCATACTCCGCTCATGTCGCTCACAAACGCAATTTCGTCAGTATCTTTTGTAGCGGCACTAATTGTAATGTCGGAGACAAACAACACCTTCATTGTTATACTTGCGACAGTCGGAGTAGGACTTGCATTCACAAACATTGTGAGCGGCTTTTTGATCACTGAGCGCATTCTAAGAATGTTTCGGCCAAAAAGGAAAGAGGAAGGAGCGCCTTCGAAATGATTGATGTATTCACACTGTCACTGTATCTCTATGCCATCGCGATCCTGTTCTTTGTTCTCTCTCTAAGATGGATGAGCGAAGTAAAGACATCGAGAAGGGGGAACTGGTCTGCCGCAACTGGGATGTCTATAGCAATCATTGCTACTCTTCTCGCTTATACGATCCACCAAGTTGATCTTCTTGTTGGGGGGGTTATCGTGGGAGCTGTCATCGGCACGCCGATTGCTCTCAAGGTACCCATGACGGCCGTTCCTCAGAGAACAGCGATGTCTCATGCATTTGGTTCTCTAGCAGTGGCTCTCGTTGGTGCAGCGGAGTACTATCAAGACAAGGCAAGCATTGCGACAAATGACTTTTTCACAATTTCAGTCCTCTGCGGCGAGATGATTCTTGGATTTCTTACTTTTACAGGAAGCACGATTGCCTTCTCAAAACTTCAGGGAATCATACCTGGACGGCCTTTCATCTATCCCGGAAGAATATTAGTGAGTCTCGCGAACTTGGGCATTGCTGTTGCACTTTCTGTCTACCTAGTAATCAATCCGTCCCAATCCTTTGTCTTGCCGATCATCGCGGCTTTTGCACTACTTTTCGGATTTCTTCTCGTGATGGCAATTGGAGGCGCGGATATGCCGACAGTAATTGCGATCTTGAACTCATTTGCAGGAATGTCTGCAGCTGCTCTAGGTTTTGTTCTCGACAACAAGATACTGATCGTCGCTGGCTCACTCGACGGCTCGTCGGGTCTAGTGCTTGCGATTATCATGAGCAAGGCAATGAACCGTTCATTCATCAATATTCTATTCGGTGGAGTAGGAGCAGTAAAGAAAACTATGACAACCGCAGTGGAAACTCGAACCGTTCAAGGATATTCACCTGAAGATGTGGCTACAATGCTCTCAAATGCAAGGTCAGTAATTTTCGCACCGGGATACGGGATGGCAGTTTCGCAAGCTCAGCATGTCGTAAAAGAGCTAGCTGACGTTTTGCAATCTAAAGGCATCGACGTAAAGTATGCAATTCATCCTGTAGCAGGTAGGATGCCCGGCCACATGAACGTCTTGCTAGCTGAAGCTAACGTGCCATACGATCAACTTTACGAAATGGAGAGGATCAATCCGCTCATTCCGGGGACGGATGCCGTAATCGTTGTTGGGGCAAATGACGTTACAAACCCGGCCGCAAGGACAAGAAAAGATTCGCCGCTATACGGAATGCCGGTTCTGGATGTGGACAAGGCTAAGACTGTCGTATTCATCAAAAGATCTACGGGTCCCGGTTTTTCGGGTGTTGATAATGAACTCTTCTATCTTCCGAACACGATGATGGTATTTGGAGATGCGAAGAAAGTTCTGACTGAGCTGATTACTGCAGTCAAGAATCAGTGAGTTTCAGCTTACAATTATCGTATACCTTAGAGCAGTTTTCTTGTCGCCTGGTCGATTCAGACTAATGTAGAACGTTCCTTTCTTCAAAGCCTGAAGTGTGAACTGCTTTGTTTGTCTATCAGGAGCAATTTGCACTATCTGCTCGGATATTAAGGAAAATTCCCCCGGATTGAATGACGTAGACCAAGCGATTCCGTCGTATTCCGGAGAGATGATCTGGAATAGCATCCCTACCTCAACTGAAATGTTTCTCTCGCTGCCTTTGGGTGCCGGTGCTGGGGCGCTCTTGAGGAAACTTTCCTGCATCTGAATGGTTCTCATTACATCGGTTCGCGTGATAATACCGACGAGTCTTCCGCTCATGTCGTCGGAAAGAACAAAAATCCTTCCTATCTGATTGCTTCCCATTAGTGATAGGGCCTTTTTAGCATGATCGGTTTCTTTTACAGTCACAAGTTTTTCCTTTGGAGTCATAATGCCAGTAACTCTCGTACTATCCCAGAGTTCCCTTTTGGTACCTCGCAGGTCGTGCATCGTGACACAGCCAATTAGTTCGTCTCCTCTCATCACGGGGAAACCGTTGTGCTTGCGCTGAAGAAATTGGCTCGAAAGATCTGTCAGAGTGATATCTTCTGGTACCCTATCAACATTCCGAGTCATCATGTCTCGCGCTTTGAGATCAGCAACGTCCCTCATCATCTGCACTTGTTTGTACTCATGCTGAGCGCCACTAGAAATGAACCAGCCAATCAAGACAAGCCAGATTCCATCAAAAAAATATCCGGGGTACAGAAAAGCGAGAAGAATACCACCAAACATCATGAGATAAGCGAAGATTCGCCCCACATTGGAGGCAACTTTGGTGGATCTAATCATGTCACCGTTCAAACGCCAAACGATGGACCGAAGGACCCTTCCTCCGTCCATTGGGAATGCTGGTATAAGATTGAACCCAGCTACTATGAGATTGAAAAGAGCAGAATAATACAAAGGTCCCTGAATGATCACTGAGGCTTTTACAGAAGTAGAAGCTATCCAAGCGACATAAGACGCGCCTGCAATGGCGAGAGAAGTGATGGGTCCTGCAGCAGACATTCGTAGCTCGAGAGACGGATTCGGAGGCTCTTCAGTCATCTCGGATACCCCTCCAAGCAAGTACAGGGTTATTCTTCCTATCATAAGGCCATTTCTTTTGGCTATTATTGAATGGGCTAGTTCATGAACGACGATTGAGACAAAGAGCAAAATCGCAGATAGTACTCCCAGGAGAAGATACTCGGCGTAGGGAAGGTGCGGGTACTGCGAAGGCATTACTCCGAAGCCGACTGTGAAAATTATTAGGGCGAGTATTATGAACCAAGAATAATCCAGGTAGAGGGGGATTCCGTAAATGCTTCCTAGCTTGATAGCCATGATTCTTCCTCTCCCACTTTGGTTACTTTTGTTAGGCTAATCGGGCTATTATCGTTTCCTAGCAAAATCAAAGCGTGTGAGTAGACTAATAGCCTAAATTGCCGTAGTTCGTATTCAGAAGCTAAAGTTTTTTGAAATCCCGAACTAGCCCCGTTGAACCGAATGTTATCAAGAAATCGAACGAATCATTCTTGTATTTTGCAGTGACAGCCCTTCCTCTGTAGTCCCCCTTTATTATGAATTCGTCAATTAAAGGCCAAGATGTTCTTTTCTTCACCTCGTCTATCATATTCTGAAACTCGAGGTAGCATAATTGACAGCAAAAGAACAGATTTTCGCCCTGTACGTCTTTCCAATAATTTCCCCAGGTGGACCCGCATATCGCGCAAGAGCCCTTTGGAAAATTCACTTTCAAAGTCACGAAAGGTACTCTCCTCTCTCCAGACGTGCCATGAGGTACAAATGGAAAAGATCCATAGACTTTACAAACGTTGCCTGGACATCCTCAATTAAGCCAAGTTCGGATGCGTACTTTTCAACGAGATCCAAAGCTTCCTTTGAGTGACCGACGTCTGCCTCGTAGCCCTCGCGGAGAAAATTCTTTGTTCCATCAGTAACTTCGCTTGTCTTTAGAATTGAAGGATCAAAATAAGTCATCTTTGCTCCATCCTCAACCACTGTTTTATCTGCTATCAGTTCTAAGCTATGCATTGCTGCCATAGTTTCGACCCAGTGGCCTTCTCTTGCGATCTGGTCCCAAGATTTTAGAGCGAACGCAGTGTCTGGAAGGGGGGCGGTTTCGAGTATTTTGCCTCTGGCGAGGCCCAGGCTTTCTCCCATTCGAAGTAACAGTTCGTAGTGAGATGGCCGGCCGTCGAATCCGCCAAATTCCGTATTGATATTGTCTAGCTCATAATAGGTAACATCAAGTTTGTCAGTCTTTGCTACGACGTATGAACAGGATCTAACCCATTGCCTCAGAAAGTGTTGATGTTCCACAACATATCCAACTAGCGTCGATCTCGAAGGATGTTGTAGAGCCAAGACAAATGGATGAGTTTTATCGCCGTAGAACTTTTCGATAAACCTCCGCCTGATCCACTTTTGAAGTGTTGAGCCTTTTAGGTCAAAATAATCTGAGATCAGTTTTGCAAGAGTGCTTTCATCTTGTTTCTGGTTAGTGATATAGCGATTTAGCCACATGACGTGTGGGATGTCGTTTTGCTCAGTTAGCTTTGAAAAGTGCCGAGCTAGAGCTGGGTAATCGCCTTGCATGAACACAACACTACAAGCAGGACACTTGACCATACGCTTGCGCCTCTCTGTTACATTGGAAACTCCTTCGGCAATCTATTCCGAAGGCGTATGTACTCATCCTCATTTCCGTGAGCTTCTTTGATGCGTTTCAAAATTTCTTTAACCTCTCTCGGCTCAAGACGTCTTGCGTTTCCGACCATACTCACCGTATCTTCGAAATCCGCGCCGCAGGCAGCATAACAATTACCCATGCCTTGCAATAATTCTAATTCTTTTGGAGTCGTGAGCATAATTGCGATACTATTTTCATATAAGCGTTGAGCGGAATTGCCTTCGTTATACGTAAACAATTTGGAAGTGTCGGGCAAACACAAAACGATACATAGCTGGCTCGAAGCAACTTGAAATGGTTGCATTTGGAAACCAAAAAGCATGGCTCCCTCACGAAGAGACAGTTTCTTGTATTGAAGTATAGGACAAGCGGCCTCTCGCAGCTTCAGACAGCGCGGAAACTTACTACAAGTCGTGCAAACATCTCCATGATAGAGCTTCGAGCAAAGAAAAAAATAGAAAAAGCAAGAGAAACCCTTTGGGCTTATGAATCCATGCTTTCGAAGCGCGTTGTTAGAGTCAAGCAGGGAACACGCTTGCAAGAGATTCCTTCAATTGTGCTAGCAGAAGGAGATCGATCCAAGATCCATCTTAGAAGCAATTTAGTTGAAATTATTAGAATGGTAAAGAGAGTTGATCCCGCTTGTGTAAAGAACGGAGAGATAACGCGCGACCTTGAATTCGCATTCACTCAGAGCGGTCTTCTCACTCTGGCGTAGTCTTATAGGCATTAGGAGAAAACTGTTTAACTGTTATGAATAGTTCTTAGCCGCCACTCATTCTCTTTGAGATCTAGTCCTTCTATTCCCATACTCCAAGAAATCTTTGGCGTTATGCGCAAGTACTTTCCTTTGCCAAACATGCCATCATGATCCATGACGTCAGCAACTCCGTACACCTTGACGCTTCTAGGATGCCAAGGACTTATTGATTTGAGATCGTCGACGACAAGTGACACTAGATTGTGGCCGTTCTTCACATTATGATACTTTATCGTCCGATGGAATATGCTTTGATCATGACTACCTACCCAAAAATAGGTTCCATCGAACTCGAATCCGACAGGAACAACATCCGGCTGACCCTTCTTATTGACAGTTGCGATTCTCGCCAGTCTCTGCGATTTCATGTAATCGACCTCGGGCTTTGAAAACAAAGATACGAACACCCTACTCTCGTATCCAAAGAAGAGCTATTTAGTGACTAGGTAATCCAGTTGAAGCGTTCAACACGCATGATGCATCAAGCCGACTCAATGCTTTTTTCTAACTGATTTGTCAAGTTTGGGATAATGCATGTCAAGTTCTTCCAAATGATCAACGATTGCGTTTCCGACGATGTAATCACGAAACCATTTTTGGTTTGATGGAGCAAGATGCCAGGGAGCCCATTTAGTGCTGGTTTATTCGAGGGCATCTTGGTATACTTTCATGTAATTGTTCCAGAATTTTCGCTCAGGAAGGTCATTCTTGCTGAACTTCCACTCTTTTGTAGGGTCTTCCAGCCGTTCTTCGAGCCTTTTCTTCTGCTTATCTTTACTTATGTGAATGTAGAATTTGAGTATGAGTGTTCCTTCTTCGAACAGTGTTCGATCGAAATTGTTAATCTCATCGTATCTTCTTTGGGAGACGTGTAGGCTTTTATTCAACAGTTGAAAACTATTTGAAAACAGTCGCCAAGGCACATCCCAATTTTCTAAGGGCGTGAAATTTTGATACAGGAAACAATGAAAACGGTTACTCTTGAGCAAATCAAACTTGCCCAAAAGAGGATCCAGGGCTATGCATTTAGAACGCCGACCTACAGGTCTTTCTCTGAAGAAAAAGTCTTTTTCAAACTGGAGTGCTTTCAACCTGTCAGGTCTTTCAAGATCCGCGGAGCCTCAAACAAAATACTTTCGATTCCGGAAAAGGAGAGGAAAGAAAAGGGAGTTATTACGGCCTCGTCAGGTAACCACGGCCTCGCGGTAGCTTATGTGGCAAATAGATTGGGAATCAAAGCAACAATAGTGCTTCCAGAGACTGTGATCAAAGACAAGTTTGACATGATCAAGTCTCTTGGCGCGAAAGCTGTCTTGTATGGTAAACAGCAAGATGAGAGGGCGAGAAAAGCTGATGAAATTCAAAAGAAAGAAGGTCAGATATTCGTTCAGCCTTTCAACGATCTAGAGATTATTGCGGGTCAGGGGACTTGCGGTCTAGAGCTTTTGGAAGAAGTTCCGAGTCTCGAAAGTGTTTTTGTTCCCATCGGTGGCGGTGGGCTGATTTCGGGTATCGCAGCTGCAATCAAGCTAAATGAAAAAACAAGAGACATTAAAGTAATAGGAGTCGAGCCCGAAGGTTCAGGATCGATGTACGAATCTTGGAAAAAAGGAGAGCTCTCAAATATTGAAGCTAGCAACACAATAGCGGATGGATTAGCGGTTCGCAAACCCGGTGAGATTACTTTCTCCTTCGTCAAAGAATTTGTGGACGACGTAATATTAGTGAATGATGATGAAATACTAAGCGCCACCTTCGATCTGATTCAAAGGGAACATGTCCTGTCGGAGCCTTCTGGAGCAGCCGCCTTCGCTGGTCTTCTGAAATCAAGGAGAATCAGCGGGGAGAGAAAATTGTCTGCAGCGATTGTTTCGGGCGGAAATATTTCGCAAGGCATGCTTGCGAAGGTCATCGCTAGAGCAACGAATGCTTAGTCTTTCTTTCTAATTCTCTTTTGAAGAAGATTTCAAAATCACTCAGAGGCAATTAGATTTGAAGGGCAGTTTCGCTCATATCTCTGATTGTCACATAGGAGCTTGGAGAGATCCGAAGCTTAGAGGGCTAAACGATTCTGCGTTTGAAAAAGCGATTGACCTTTGCATCGAAAATCAGGTTGATTTCGTAATCATTTCAGGAGACATCTTCGACATTGGGATTCCTGAGATGTCTTCGGTCAGATACGCAGTGAGAAAGTTAAAACAGCTTGTCAATTCTGGCATTCCAGTCTATGTTGTATACGGCAGCCACGACTATTCCCCCACAACAGTATCTGTCGTTGATGTCTTGACTGAAGCCGGCTTGTTTGCAAATGTCGGACAATTTGAAGAAACTTCTACAGAAGATCAAAATCACCAAAAGAACCTATCCCTAAAGCCTCTGATTGATGAAAAGACAGGCGTACAAATCGCTGGACTGCCGGCAAGAAGAGGCGGATTGGAGCGGGCATATTACGCCGAGCTAAAGGGGTCTGCAGGGAATATCATAGACCCTGAAAAATACTCTATCTTTGTCTTTCACGCTAGCGTCAATGAACTGCAAGCTTTCAACATTCCAATTGAGCAAAGCGTTTCATTGCAAGATCTCCCTCGCGGGTTCTCATATTATGCCGGCGGACACTTACACAAGCGATCAATCGGCAAGATAGGCGAGGCTTCAGTAGTTTATCCCGGTCCACTCTTTGGCACTAGCTATTCGGATCTTGAACTGACTTCAAGAGCCGAGAAAAGAGGATTTGCAATAGTAGAATTTGAAGATAACAAGACGGCACGACTGAATTTCGTTGATCTACCTTCACCCCGTATTCTTTCAAAAACGTTCAATGCAGACGGAAAAAGTTCGGCACAGATCGATAATCAAATCAAAGAGTTTATCTCGAAAGATACTCTTCAGGTAAAGGATTCAATTGTTCTATTGAAGGTAAGGGGCACACTATCTTCTGGTAAGCCTTCTGATATTGACTGGTACGCTTACAGGACATCCCTCTTGGAACGCGGAGCTTTGGTGGTTAGTCTCAACCGAATGGGACTATCTACAAAGGAATCAAAACGCCTTGAGTTAATAGGAAAAGGTACCAAAGAAGAGATCGAATCAAAAATCTTAACCGAGCATATCGCCGCTTTCAAGTCCTCTTTGTCGGAACTATCTTTCCTCTCAGCCTCAAACGGTGTAATTAGGGCATCAAGATTGCTAACGGCATTGAAAACTGAGAAGAAAGAAGAAGAGACAAAGTCTTCGTTTGAGAAGCGAGTTGTAAAGGAGGCCTCGGGAATACTTGAATTTCCCGTCGAAGAACCGGGGGGCAAAATTTGATACTCCGTGAACTGACTCTCCAGAACTTCAGGAGTTATGGCGAAACTCCGACGAAGATAGAGCTGGACCGAGGCCTGCTTCTCTTTGAGGGAGATATAGGAAGTGGCAAGTCGTCGATCCTGTATGCTATTGAATTTGCGTTGTTTGGCCTCGGAGAGCTTGAGGCAAGATCAGTCCTCAGAAGCTCCGCAAATACAGTAAAGGTGGAGCTAGAGTTTGCCGTCGGAGAGCAAGAATACAAAATAACGAGAACCGTTGAGCGAAAGAAAGGAGTGAAAACTAGCTCAATTCAAACTCGAGGCTGGCTTCAAGACCCTACTGGCAAAGTCTCCGAGCTCTCGGCGACGGAGCTCAGATCCCGCGTTCTGCAGATTCTAAACTTCAAGGAGAGGCAGAGTGCAAGAGCGTCCTCGCGAATATATCGCTACGCTGTCTTTACGCCGCAGGAGCTTATGAAGGAAGTTCTCGCGCAAAGGTCAGAAGATAGGCTTGACACGTTGCGTCGTGCATTCGGTGTGGAAGACTATAGTTTTGCAGCTAGTAACACCGACATTTTGCTGAGCTATCTGGAAAAGCAGGTTCAAATCTATTCAAAACTTTGCGAAACGCTGCCCCAAAAGGAAACGCTGCTCCAAAGCAAGAGGATTGAACTTTCATCAGACGAAGCAAACCTAGATTCTAAGCAACGCAATCTTCTTGGCATAAAAAAGGAATTGGAGGAGGCAAAATCGCTTTTCAATGAATTGGATCTTGAAGTGAGAAGAATCGGTCAGCTTCAAATGCTCGTTCCCACTCTTGAAGGAAACTTGGCACAAGTTCGGACACAACTGTTGGAGGAGAAAAGTGATCTTCAGAGGAATGCACGTATTTTAGCAGAAATCCAGTCTGCAGAAAGACAGTTGGATAATTTGAAAGAGCGTTACGAAAAATACTTGACATTGAGAGAAAAACTTCGGGAATATGATAATCTCGCTACTGACATGCGGATTCTCGAGGATCAAATTTCCAAACTGAAAGAGTTGATCATTTCAAAGGAAGCTAGCCTCAATGCAGAGCTTGAGTTTAAGAGAGAGCAATCGAAAAAGATTTGTGAAGCAATAGAGACTTATCACAGTCAAATCCTTTCTGCTAAGAGTCTCGAAGATAATGCACGTAAACTAAGAGAAAATGTTGAAACTCTTTCAATTCTTCAGAATAAAATTGAGGAACTAAAGTCAGAAATTGGTAACACCATCGGCCTTCTAAGTTCTCGAAAATCTCGCATTAATGAGGCAGAGACGAAAATCGAGGATCTGGACGGAATCTCAAGGAAATCCAAGTGCCCGTTATGCGGTCAAGCTCTGAATGCTGAGCACTTGAGAAACGTAGACATAGAATATCGGACGCTGATCAAAGATCTAAGAGCTGAAGAATCGACCTTTCAGGCGAAACTTTCAGAACTGAATAGTGAGCTTAATGTCCTCGAAAAGAAAAGAATCGAAGGACATAGAGCGAAGAAAGAACTCGAAACACTCGAAGAAAAAATCGCGAGAATCCATGAAATCGAAAAACTAGTTGACTCCTCGAATAAAGAGCTATACAAACTGGAAGAAAGCTCAGAGCGAATAAGCACAATCCTAGTCAATCGGGAATTCGCGAAAGAATCTGAACAAGCGCTGTCCGAAGCTTTAGCGAAAAGAGAACTCCTTTCAGAGTCTCTAAAAGAATATGAGCAGTTGCGAGAGAATTATCAGAAACTAGAGGACTCTGGAATTGCCGAGACTTATCAAAATGCTCAGTCTATTGTGAAGAACAAAAGTGTTGTACAAGACCAGATTAATCTCTTACAGATACGATGTCAGGAATTAGAGAAGCAAATGAGCCAAAGTATGCTAGATCTTGAGCAAAAAAAGAAACAACTTGAACAGAGCGAACCTATCATTTTTCAACATGCGAAAATCAAAGAAGAGGTAAAGAGACTCGAAGATGAGCATAGCGGCCTCAATCTCGGAGTTCAAATTCTCCTTGAGAAGGTAAAGCGCGCAAGAGAGGAACAAGTTAATCTTTCAAGAGAAGTGGAGGAACTACGAAAGAATGCAGCTCGCGTCTCAAAGTCGCAAGGAATAGCCGTTTGGCTTTCTGAGAACTTTGTGCCGGCAATAGGTGATGTCGAGAGATATGTTCTCGCGTCAATCAATGAGGAGTTCTCTCAGGTCTTTCAGAGAATATTCTCGATGCTCGTTGTAGAAGATGGTGATCTGACAGCAAAAATTGATGATCGCTTTACACCGATCATTGAACAGGCTGGATATGAGTTGGATGTGCAGAGTCTTTCTGGAGGGGAGCGGACCGCGCTTGCTCTCGCATATCGGTTAGCTCTTAATTACATGGTTAAGAGAGCTAACGAAGCACTTCAGACAAACTTGCTTATAATGGATGAGCCGACAGAGGGTTTCTCAAAAGAGCAAATTTACCGTTTCAGAAACGCACTAGAAGAATTAGCAAATGATCAAGTGATAATTGTTTCTCATGAGAGAGATTTGGAACCTATGGCTGATCGAGTTTTTCGTATTGAGAAAGCAAACGGCGAATCGCTTGTAACTCTCGTTGCGCCCTAACCTATTTTGTTAGCTTCCTGGTCTATTTTCGCGACGGCCGCATAAACACAAGCGCAAATCTGGCGTACCTTTTCGTAAAGTGGTGAAACGTCCTTTGATATCCATTCGGACTGGCCCTCGATCTCTTTCGTGTTCTTTCCTTTCTTTACAATCTCCGAAAATTCATTTTTCAATTCTCCTGCAACCGGTCCAGAACTGATTTCCCTGATCAAATCAATATACAGATCGATGCTTTCTAGAATGGTTCCGAGATAATTGTTGCCCAGTCTTTGGAAACCGTCGTAATCCGAACTCTTTTGCGCTGAATCAAGTTGTTTTGCTAGATCCTGGCGCCTTGTGTCTAGAACGGCGAGTTTCTTGCCTATAACGTCCATCTTCGCTGCCCTGCTGCCTTTTTGTGCCGGATCAACAGTCGAAGGAGGAGTGGTCTCTTCAACTTCATCTTCGATGCCTTTGATTCTCCTCCTTGGATTTCTTGAGCTGGCACTCCTCGTCAATCTGGCTATGTCACTGATTCCTGTTCGAAAGTGTTCCTTTATTCCAATTGATCTTGAAAATATTACTTTCGATTGAGCTTTAGCATCTTAAGTGTAGCTTTGCCAATGGCTCTCAATCTCTCATCTCGGAGTGTACTTGTGCTTACGCAAATCGGACAAATCTGAAACTTCACGTACGAGTCCCTTTTCCACCAGATAACTAAGCGCTGCTTGAAGTGTTCTCTTGGGCAGCCCGGATTTTTGTATCAATGTAGCTTGATCTATTGGATGCTCGCTTTTTATGAGATGATAGACAAATTTTGATGCTGGTGAACCTTCGACGTTACGAACCGAGGGAGCAAGACCTAGCGTCTCGGTCGTGAGACCTAGTCTCTGCATCTCTAGAAGTATGACATCGTCGATTGGGATGTTTGCAAGATTCACGCTGGGACCAAATTCCAAGATAAGCGAAACTCGTTGGCTCCGACTGGGAGCTTCGAATATGAGATTTGGCGGACCAAATCTTCCGACCAAGTCATTCAACGCTTCCCAAGAAATATCTCCGTTCTGATCATAGATTCCCACACCACGGCCTATCTCACCTGCCTCGATTATCACCTTTGGACTTTTGAGATCAAAAGCTTCCTCTGTCTTTGAGACTAGATATGGCAACGAAGGGCCGAATTTCGGATCTTTTCGCCCCACTTCGAAAATATAGTCCATCGAAACCGAAGATACTTTTTCGATGATCTCTTTTTTAACTTCGGAAGAGATCTCGATCGATGACTCGCTAATTTCTACTACGTCAAAATTAAGAGAGCGCAAGCGTTCCACGATCTCGGAGACAAAGCCTTTCTTAACAGCTACTTGCATGAGCGTGCCTCCGCTCATCACCCTAATGCCAAGGTCGTGATAGTACCTGATCCGTTCGATAAGTCTAGAGCGATCAGCAACAAGTGGCAAGCTGAGTCCTATCTTCACGTAATCAATATACTCGGCGGCTTGATCAATGAAACCTCTCTCAAAAGGAGCTAACATGTCGGATGCTATTGTCAGTCCCCTGTCCCTTGGCTTCCCTTCTCTGCTGAAAGACGGAACTTTGGGAACTCGCTCGCTCAATTTTTGATTCGGAGAAAATGCAGATTTTGCATTTGCTCTTAAGGTTATTCTGATAGGCCAATAAATCCGCGGGACAGAATTACATGTTTTCAGTCCAGAATGCGCAATTCGAGTTGTCACGGTAACCGCGGGAGTGGCGAGTGGCCAATCCCATGATCACTATGAAGTCACAAGCTTCAAAGTCGTTCCTGTCTGTACAGGTTCGTTATAAGTCGCGAGAACCTTTCCATCCAGCTCAACGCTTACCATGAGATTATTTGGCGCCGCTGCAACTATAATCTCCGCATTACCATTCGAATCAGCGGGTTGAGTAGAGCTGAACCCATTTGTTCCATTGACTACGAGAGAACTTCCGCTCGGAAGGCCGCTGACACTGATATTATCACTAGAGTAGACCACTGCGTTACTCCAAGTTACATCGAAAGTTTCGCCATTGATCGACGTCCGCTCAGAAAGCTCCAGTCCGTAAGCTGATCCATTAAGATCTATTGGCATTGTTGAGCTTGAATAAAGCAAGGTATTGTCGACGTAGATATCAATGAATGTCTTTCGATCGGTGACAATAGTGAGCCTGTGCAACGGCGTGTAAACATGTTGAGTAATGGATGCAAGTGGACAAGGTACTTCGCAAGACGATCCACCTTGCGAAGTGTAAGCGATCATCTCGAGCGCATTTGAAGTACACGGGTTGTTACACACTTCTGCAAAACCGACGTTCACTAAATTTCCCGAAACATCGATACCAAAAGCAGCCTCATCATAGGGAACGCTCTCGTAAGTACATCCTTGGTTACTACCTGTATCTAGTTGGCAAGTTGAATAAAAGCTGTAATATGGAATGTAAGCCTCAATCGAGTACACTACGCCGCTGGAAAGAGTGGTGCCTAAATCTCCGTAAAAACTACAGTCTGTGGGACCTTCACCGGCGTGGTCTTCTTGGCGCGGGCATCCCGCGTCGGTGTTATAGCTAATCGTAAGCCCTGTATTGTTCGCGAAAGCGTACGCCGAACCTGGATTGAGATCGCCCTGTAAAGTCCAAACGTTTCCAGTGTCGTTGTAAGTGACTATGTCTGAATACACTGGAGGAATCGAGCAACACGGCCCATCACCTGGAAAGTATGTCTGTCCCATGGAGGTATGCATGCTTGAGTTCAAGATAGGAGCTGTACCAGCTTGAACGAGCTGCAATAAGTAACTTGGAGCCCCACTAGAAGTGGAGGTGGAGCTAGTAGAGGTGGAGGTGAAACTCGTTGTGGTAGAGGAGGAAGATGAGGAAAAAGAAGAGGAACTTCTTACACTTGTAATAGAAGAAGAGCTACTGGATGTGGTCCCCACAGTTGCTCCTTTGGGGGTTTTGAGAAACGTAAGCGCTGTGAAACTACCAGCCAATATTATCACTACAATCACGACAATCGCAATAAAGGTACCGACTGATGCCAAGAGATTCTAACTCAACCCGGGTAAGCGAGTTGCCCAGTGGAATCTCTAGCTGACTTTGGCATTTAACAAAGGAGAACGCTTTGTACTAAACAAAGTGAAGAACAAGTTACCTAGAATTCATTTTTGGACTTCTGGATTCTATGGCTAGGCTTGTGTACTTGGAGCGGGAATAGCCTCTGCGCTCTCTTTTATTCTTTGAAGTGCATGTACAGTCCCGCTTAGAGTATGGTGTTTGATAATTGGCTCAGCGAGCTTGTATATGCCAGCAAAGTGAACATCCCACGAGGCTGTCAGCTTCTGTCTATCTTCTGAGAGCGATTGTATTGAGACCACTTTGACGCCTTCCGTAATTCCTTTTAGATAATGGATCTCAACCGATTCTTTTGGCCGCAATATTGCCTTTTGAAGAATCTTGTGATTTCTAAAGTTCTGTGTGATCTCTCTTTCCACTTCATTTCCGTTTCGAGAGATTATTCGCGTGTCTCTTGTTCCGTACCAGTACTCTCCCTCGTTTTCTAGGTCAGAAATAATATTCCAGACTCGCTCTTTGCTCGCTTGAATTTCTATTGACTCTTCTATTCTCGTCAAGCTTTATCTCGCTCCCAAGACCACATGTTTGAATTCTCCTCTATCTCACAAAAAGCAAAAAGTCTTTCTGGCATTCTCTTTCTCTTGCCAGTTTTTATACTGGAAATCCAAGACGGAGAAATCGTAACCTGCTTTGAGCATAAAAAAGAGAATATGGGTGGATGTGCTTACCCCGAAGCAGGCTTTATTCGCAAAGTCAATGATCGAACGTTCGCCTTCCAACGTCGAACTTGTCATCACAACTCGAGACTATGCTGAACTAAACAAATTTATTGGCCAGATTAGGCTCAAGCACATCTCTTTTGGAAGGCATGGCGGTTCTGCAATTGGAAAAAAACTTACGGCGAGCATTGAGAGAATGCGGGATTTGGTTCCATTTGTCATGGAAAACGGCTTTGATACTTCATTATCTTTTATTTCACCTGAAGCAGCTAGAGTCAGTTTCGGCCTAGGTCTCAAGCATTTCATTTGCAGTGATTCTCCTCATGCAGTCGCGCCTTCAAAACTCGCTGTTCCTCTATCAACCAAATTGTTCTCACCGTTTCCAGTCAAAAAAGAAAGATGGACCCAATACGGGCTCAAACCAACCCAGATTTTCTTATATCACGCCCTAGATCCTTGGGCTTGGCTTTTATCCGAAAATCCCATGCCAAGGAGTAAGAGACTATTCGGTTCTATATTGATTAGGCTCGAAGAGTCATTTGCGAGTTATTCAAAATTCGGCAAGGGTGTTTCGGATGTTTTGACAACGCTTATTCCGAGGATCAAATCTTTGGGCGATTTCGAAATTGTCGTAATTCCACGGTACGATGAACAACGAAGGTGGGCAAAGGAGAAATTTGGAAAGATGTGCACTGTCCCAGATAATACAGTAGAGGGAGTGAAGTTGATCTCGAAGGCAGATCTTGTTATTGGCGGAGGAGGGACTATGACGCAGGAAGCCGCTTTGATGGGGGTCCCAAATATTTCGTACTTTCCTTCATCCAAACTCGATGTCTTTGAGAATTACTATTTCCCAAAAAAATTGAGCGTAAGGGCTTCTACGCCTCCGGAGCTTATGAGACAAACTTCGCATCTCCTTTCAAACATCGAAGATCAAAAAGAACAGTTTTCGGCAAGAGCTAAAAGAGTCGTGAGAGGTTTCGAGGATCCCGTAAGATTTGTCTTTCAACAAATTTTGAAAGACTAGAAATTGGTAGCCTATTTTGTCATCAATCCTTCCCGATATTGTGGCCTCGTTTTTTGCGGTTATCTCCACATCATTATTGTTGATAATGTTGCTATATCTTTTGAAAACAGAACGGCAAGCCCCACATGTCATGTCTCATTCCAAAAATCAAAAACAGAAACTAGAGCCGGCAGTCTCAATTATAATTACCGCGCGAAATGAAGAGGAAAAGATCTCCCGCTGCATTTCTTCCCTTATTCGCCAAAGTTACAAGAATCTTGAGATTATTGTCGTCGATGATAACTCATTTGACAAAACTAGATCAATTGCTGCTGAATTTGAATCAAGAGATCCGAGGGTTCATGTTCTGTCGGCGGGACCAAAGCCCGATGGATGGGTTGGAAAGAGCTGGCCTTGCGAGGTGGGATTTCAATTCTCAAAAGAGGAAATCTTACTCTTTGTTGATGCCGATTCTGAGTTTGAGTTTTCGGCTTTGCAATATTCCATTGACTATTTTGAAAGTTCTTCCGTTGACATGTTTTCGATTTCTCCAAGAGTCAACTTGAAGGGGATCTGGTCAAAGGCAACTCTTCCTCTAGTATCGGCGGGAATCAATTTGCTATACCCAATGAAAAAAGTCAATGATCAGAAAAGCAAACGAGCGTATGTGTTTGGAACATTCGTTTTAGTGAAGAGATCCGTCTATGATTCGATTGGCGGCCACAGAGCAATTCGAGATCGGATAGTCGAAGATGCGGCAATTGCCCAGCTCGCAAAATCCAAGGGTTACAAGCTACGTGTAATGATCGGAGACGGTTTGATAACTACGGACTGGGAAAGCGAGTTTCGAAGCATCTATCAAGGTATGGAACGGATATTTTCTGATTCGATCCGCTCGTATGGTATTGTCTCACTTTTGAATGCTGTGCTGCTCTTTATTCTCGGATTGTATCCCATCGCATTCATTCTAGGAATCGGAATCTATTCGACTTTTGCAAATAATCTCTTAATTGGATCAAATCTTGTTTCATTGATTTTGAATGGGGGTCTCACTGCAAGCGTTCTAAGCATTATCTTTGCGATATCTCTAGACGCAAATGAATTGCGCATTGTCAAAGGAAAACGAAATGTAGGTTTGGCACCCTTATTGTACCCACTAGGATTCTTTCTCTTCATGAGCGCAATAATCACTTCCACGATCAAGGTATCCAGGTCGAAAGGTATCGAATGGAAAGGACAAAAGTTTGAACAAAGATTACTCTCAAATTGAATCCGAGATTAGTTTGTTTGCGTAGGATTCATCTCTTCAGGCGGTTTGACTCGTCTAAAGAATATCCATAGAGCAATTGATGATCCTATGTAACCTGCAACTCCAATCACGAAAGGAAGATACAGCATTCCAGAGGCCAGCAGAGATCCTCCAATCAATGTGCCAACTGCGTTAGCTAGACCCCATGCAGTTGTAGCTATTCCAGTTATCGTGGCTCTTTCTTTTTCAGCTACAATCCCCATCATGTATGATTGCATAACTGGCCAAGAGATATTCACAAAGATGTTTCTCGCTACGAAGAAAATGGCAGCTAAAATGAACACTCCACTTAGCGGCATGAAGCCAAGAAACAGAGCGGAGATTGCCAAAAAAGCTACAGCGATGTTGAGTGTTCCGCGCCTACGAACGAGCCATGGAATCATGAAAATTGTTGGAATAGAACCCACCTCTGCGATGCCTATCCATAATCCTGCGGTTGACTCTGGGATTCCGAATTGAAGATAGTACCAAGAAGCAAGTAACTGGACTATGACGCCCAAACCAAGCCCCGAAAGTGCGTAAACGATCGAAAATTTTGCTGTTATTCCTGTCGAAGCAAGCGGTATCTTTCTTGTGCTCTTTGGAAGATCAAGAATCCACGATACTGCAGTTCTTCTTTGCGTAATTGGGGCAGTTTCTGCCGCCTCTTCCCCGATTTGTTTTCTTTCTTTCTGTTTTTTTCCTTCCTTTATGAATAAGACTGGGATGGCTGACGCAGCCGCCAGAGTGGCCATCGCATAATATGAGATAGCGTGAGCGCTCAAGGAACTCTGGCTGAGGTATCGCATGAAGAAACCAGGCAAGTAGCTCAGAAGTGATCCGATCGTGAGAGCAATTGCCCAAGCCCCTTGAGTAGCGCCAAAAAGAGTAGTCCTGTTCTTGTCGGAAGTCGCATTAGCTAGGAGAGGAAGAAGCGCGGGTCCGCTGATTGCGACAGCTATTCCACCGGCAACTCCTACTCCTCCGATCACACTTGCGACGATTAGCCAGTACGCATTAGTTGTAAGCGCGAATATGACATAAGAAATCGCCGGGACAAAACTACCGATAAGAAAGAAGATTTTCCTTCCAAATCGATCAGCTAGGAATCCGAAAGGAGTCAGTCCAACTGTGTTGGAGAATGCACTAGCAGCGTAGATAGCTCCGACAACCGAAGCAGAATATCCCAGCTCAAGAAGATATACCGCCGGTATGACATTCATGTAGCCTAGAGGAATTGAATTCAAGAGAACCTGAAGAAGTATCAGCTTTCCATCTCGGGTAAGGAAAGAACTCCAACGACTGCTCGTCGGGTCTCCGATTTCTTTCATTCAACTTCAGATTTTGACGAACTATATTTGAACAAGACGGCAGCAGTCGTCTCGAAGTGGTTTTTGGATCTTAAGAAAGAAATATCGTTGTGGAAATAACTATCACTCCGATGATCAAGAAAATCAAAAGTGAAAAAATTCTGATTCTTTCAAATGAAAATAATTTTCCCAGTCGGTTTCCAATAGTTGTTTCGACTGCGGAGGCTGCGCTTAAAGCTACAACGCATGAGACGAACACCAGAAGCGCGTTTTGAAAGTGTGCCACGAACACTATTGTGAGGACTTCTGTCGCATCACCTGCGAGATCCAGAATGACGAGCATAGAAATTATACTTAGAAAGAGCCTGAAGAAGGCCTTGTTCTTACTCTCCTCAATCTTTTTTTCCTCCTGCTTGATTTCTTTCTGCTCTTCTTCTTTATTCATCTTGGCATATTCGTAGATAGCATAGAAGATCATCACAGCGCCGCCGACTATCTTTATCCAATATACGGGAAAGACACTTGTCAGGATATAGCCCACCGAAACGATGATTGCAGTTGTTATTGCGAAAGCTGTGGTGCCCGCGGCAAAGGTGGTCCATGGCTTGACCTTTGTGGAAATCGCCAGAAGAAGAAGGGCGTCCTTGTCGGTAAGCTCAGCTATGAAGATGGTTGATGCTATAGTCGCAAAAGCCCCGAGGAGGGTCGATTCGTCAAAAATCGCTGCCAAAGAGAGGTTGCTGCCCTGTGCCTTAGAACAGGCCTTGCTATCGGTCTTTTGAATTATTCTATGCTAGATCTAATGTATTTTACTTGTTTTCAGAGGGAAAATAAGCGCAAAAGATATAAGATGTCCTGTAACTTTACTGTAAATATGCCTAAAGAAGGATTCAGCGTTGTTACAATAACTCAGGATGCGTATCAAAAAGCTCATACGAGGTACGCCCAGAAACTAAAATCGAAAGAGATAGAAGGCAAGAGTTTCTCTAGATATGTCAACGACATCATACTCGAGAGAATCGAAGCTGATGAAAATCTGGCCTTGCAGGCTCCTTTCATGCAGAAGGTTGGAATGCAAGATAGCTCGATTATGATCAAGGATAATAAGCTTGGTCGAATCGTAGAAGTCCAAGTGCGTGGCAAGGATCTCATCTGTATGCTGGATGAGAAGAAAGACTGCGTCCACGTCGGCTATGCGTACGCGATTCCTGAAGTTTATCGTGTAATGTCAGAGCGAAAACGTTAGAAAAGAAAAATAGCTCCAGCCATTTTTTGGCTTGGGCGATCCTTTTCTACTTTTTTCGCGAAACTGAGAAATAGTCCAAGATAATCGGAAACAAATCTCGTGACACACATTCTTTCTGGTGACGAGATTTCAAAGCTCGTAAAGCAAGTAGAGAACTTAGACTCTAGCCAGCAATCTCAACCTGCCGGGTTTGACGTTACTGTTAGCAAAGTGTACTCTTATTCAAACTCTGTTCATACGATTGGCGTTTCGAAAACAGAAAATTCGATTTTACAGGAAATGACTCCTAGCCCAGACGATTATTTTGATCTTGGCGTTGGTGCATTCATGTTAGAATTAAATGAAATCACCACCATACCGAAAGACGCGATAGGAATACTTCTCCCAAGATCTACGCTTCTAAGAAATGGAATTGATGTACGGACAGCTCTTTTCGATCCGGGCTACTCAGGACAGCCTAAGGTAATGTTGGTGTGTCATAGGCCTCTTAGGCTTCAGCGTTTTTCTAGAATCGGTCAACTGATTTTGTTTAGATCAGATACAGACTTTCCAAAGCAGTACAATGGGCGATATCAGGGTGAGCGCGGTTCAGGAAATCTCTGAACGTTTAGCTTTGTAATGACAAGTGGATGATACATTGACCGTTGATCTGAAGAGTTTCGACTCTTTTCTTTATTCAAAGATGAGCGAAACCAAGCTTCCGAGTTTATCGGTTGCAATCATCAAAAATGATGAAATTTTTCACTCTCGAACTCTCGGTCTCAAAAATATCGAATCTAGTGAACCAACGTCAATAACGACTAATTACGGAATAGGCTCTGTGACAAAGTCCTTCACTGCGCTCGGAATAGGAAAGCTCGTTGAGCAAGGAAAAATCGACTTTCATGATCTTGTTACTGATCATCTACCCGAATTAAAGAATTACAAAGCCTTTGAAAAAGTAGAGATCCATCATCTCTTGACCCATTCAGGTGGGATACCAGGTCTAGGTTCAGCCGAGGTTCTGATTTTCAATGCTCTTGGATTGACGAAAAAGTGGTTTCCCACTGCCACAAACGATGACATTGTTTCCTTTCTCGATAAAGTAGATGATTGGGCAGTAGCCGATCCTGGCAAGAGGTACTTTTACCTCAACGAAGGGTATGTTCTCCTAGGCGAGATCATTTCAAGAGTTAGCCAAACTAATTACGCGAAATTCATCAAGCAACAGATTCTAACTCCGCTCGGAATGGATCGCAGTTTCTTTTCAAAAGAAGAACTGGAGAAGGACGGAGATTGGGCGATTCCCTATATGATGAAAGAAGGCAAAGCAATTTCGACTGTGATTCCTTGGGGGGCTGGAGCCGCTGGAGGCCTAATGAGCAATGCAGTAGATCTTTCACATTATGTGGAAATGTATCTCAACAGAGGAGAGTTTCGAGGAAAGAAAATAATCGGCAAAGATATCATAGAAAAAATGGAAACGCCCTATTCCAAACCACCCGTGAGTTTATTCTCTGATTATGGATATGGATACGGTCTGTTTGTCGCTCACAATTTCTATGAGCAAAAGCTAGTGAGGCATGATGGCTCTCTGGCTGTTTATACGGCATCAATGGCTTTTCTCCCAGAATCAAAACTTGGAATCGTAGTTCTTTGCAACGGAGAAGGCTACAACCTGACGCTCTTCTCGCTCTATGGACTGATCACAATATTGGGAAAAGATCCAGAAGAGTTCGGACCAATCAAACGGGAGCGGCTTCTAACTCGGCTGGAAGGAAATTATAGTTCGTACAAGGATACAGTCTCCGCTGAGGTCAAACGAAATGCCGACTTTTTGATGCTATCCGGAGAAGATATCGGGGAACAGATCGTTCTTGTCCCCGAAAGGATTGAAAACGAGCATGCGATCTTTTACACATTGCGAAATACGGCAAAACTTGTAGTGGAATTTACTTTAATGCAAGATAGCGTTGAAATGATTTTTGAACGGTACAGATACAGAAAGAAGAACTAAGACAAATCGAAAAGATCGCAATTGCTACCTAGCTTGCATATTTCTCAATAACTTGCCGAAGCGCTTCCAGCGGAAGAGCTCCATTGCTCAGCAACACGTCATGAAAATTTTTGATCTTGAATTTACTCCCTAAACGATCCTTTGCTCCAAGTCTCAGTCTCATCATTTCGAGCTGGCCGGTCTTGTATGCAAGAGCCTGACCCGGCCAAGCAATGTAGCGATCTACCTCGTTTACAATGTTGTTTCTAGCTAGTGCCGAGTTTTCGAGCATGAAATTTATTGCCTGATCGCGTGCCCATCCCATTGCATGCATTCCCGTATCTACCACTAACCTACAAGCCCTCCAAGAATCGTATGATAAAATGCCCATCCTATCCATGTCTGAGGAATAGATTCCCATTTCATCGGCAAGTCTCTCTGCATAAAGGCCCCAGCCTTCCACAAAAGCAGTTACACCACTGTGTTTTCGAAATTCTGGAATACCTTCCAGTTCCTGAGCTATCGCGATTTGCAGATGATGCCCAGGAATTGATTCGTGATACGCAAGAGCTTCAGCCTCATATCTAGGTCTTGTACTTGGTTCTGAAGTGTTGATGTAGTAGCGACCTGGTCTAGAACCGTCAGCCGCTGGCTGGCGATAGTAGGCTATGGTGGAATTTTTTTCCTCGTGCGCTTCCATGCGAACAACTTCACAGTCAGCCCGAGGTAGGCGGCCAAACCATTTTGGAATCGCAGCCCTTGCTTTTGAAAGAGCTTCTTCGGCCTTTTCGGCTACCTCGTCTCTGCTTGAGAAATACAAGGAAGAATCAGATCTAAGGCGTTTGAGTATCTCTTTTCGATCTCTAGTTCCAAAAACTTTCTCGCCCAACTCCTCCATTTCATTGTTGATCTTTGCGACTTCTTTCAGTCCTGTCTCGTGTAACGCCTCCGGTGTCAAGTTAAGCGATGTGTGCAAACGTATCAATCGTGTATATGCTTCAGAACCGCGGGGAACATGCATGATTCCCGGACGATCTTGTGATCGAGCGCGATTCAGTATCTCTGATTTCAAGAATTCTAGATAATGGGCTAACGCTGGACGGATCGATTCGCGTACAGCACGGGTCAATTCGTCTTTGAATTGTTGGCGCTCCTCCTCTGACCAATCTTCATGCCTAATTGTGAGTGGATTTAGCAGAGCCCAAGTAGAATCTTCTTTGGCCAAGAGTTCCTGTATCTCATCAATGACTTTCTCCACGAGTACGCGAACTGCGACCTTATCCTCGTTAATTCCTTGACGAAGATTTGTAATGTGCTCGGCAAGAAATTGTTTCATCGCTCGCCAACGCTTCGCCATCGCGCGTGCTTCATCAAAATTCCTAACAGGCTGATATGATTCTATGTTCAGAAACTCTACCTGAGGACCTCCCAAAGGGTCAACAGTCCAATCTTCCAGCTCGCATGCAAGGTAATCGACCTGACCTGTCGCATCAACTATGAGAGCTATTTTCGTCAATTTGTCCTCATTAGATAGATCAGATTCTGCTATTTTCTTGCATCGATCTATAATTGACTCATACTGCCTTTGGATTCGAAGGCGTCCAGACCGGGTAATGTCTGGAAGTCTATCGTCAAAACGTCGGTCTCCAAGAGAAGTTGCAAATAAGGGATTGTTAGATTTGAGCGCCTCGAAATATTCGCTTGCAAGATGACTCAGTTCTCTACGTTCGTTCGCCATATTCAATGCGACAAAAACTCGCGAGAGAACAGTTATTTCAATTTGAGCTTTCCAAGAGGCACATCATCGTCTTTGGCTTATTGCGAATTTACTTTCGCCCCGTACGTAATATCTAAGCGACTTTGATCGGGATACGCTGTCCGAGGGTTTCGAAGGCCTGCTCAAAGTCTTCGATTATGTCATCTGTCGCTTCGACACCTACAGAGAATCGAATAAGTCCGTCCGTGATCCCGATTTTTTGTCTGTCTTGGGGAGTCATTCCTGAATGTGAGGTTGTCGCAGGAGTAGTGATCAATGATTCAACGCCGCCTAAACTAGGTGCCACGATAGGTATGGTGACGCTTTTCATGAAAAGTTCAGCTGCGTCTTTTCCTCCATCTAGCTCAAAGCTTAGCATGCCTCCATAACCTTCGAATAGCTCTGTAGCGCGCCGATGCTGCAAATGTGTCTCAAGGCCCGGATAGTTGACTTTCTTGACTCCTTCGTGCATCGCCAAGTACTTTGCTATTTTTAGAGCACTCTCATTTTGATAATTGACCCGTATGGCGAGGGTTTTGATTCCTCTTTCAAGGAGAAAACACGCGTGAGGATCCAGACTTCCGCCCAAATGATCTAGGCGACGCTTTATCTTGCTTACGAGATCTGCCCGTCCAATGACTGCGCCGGCAACAATGTCAGAGTGCCCATTGAGATATTTCGTTGCGCTGTGAAGAGAGAGGTCAAATCCTTCTTCTGGAGGTCTAAAATTTATCGAGGTAGCAAAAGTATTGTCTATGATTGAAACGAGGTTGTGAGATCTTGCAAATTCCACGACGGCCTTTAGGTCTCCGACTTCGAGAAGGGGGTTAGTCATCGTTTCAACGTAGATTGCCTTCGTGTTTGGTTTCAGTTTTAGTTCCCAAGACGTTGGATCGTTCGCATTGATGAAATCGTAGGAGATTCCAAATTGTCCAAGATCCTTGGTTACAAAGTCATGAGTACCGCCATACAAACAGTCTTGAACAAGCACATGGTCTCCTATCGAAAGAAGGGCAAGCAAGGTTGTTGTGATTGCGGCCATTCCGCTTCCTGTAACAAGCGCATCTTCGGCTCCTTCGAGCGAAGCTAGTTTCTTGTGTAAAACTAGATGATTAGGAGTATTATTCAAGCGAATATATCTGATCTCGTGGTAGCTCCCTTCTCCTGATGACTCGAACATTGCAGATTGGAAAATAGGTGTACTCACAGACCCAAGTATCCGAGGCGAGGGTTCGCCGGAGTGCACGACTTTGGTTTCAATATGCTTGAAATTTTCTTTCTTCGGCATTTACAAACTGGCTAGATTTTTGCATATCTAGTCTATTATGTTTTGTTTTGAAGTTGAAAGGAAAAATTTCGTTCGGCACCTAGCGAACTGTCACGCTTTTTGCGAGATTTCTTGGCTTGTCAGGATCATGCCCGAGTATTACTGCGAGTTGATACGCAAGAATCTGGACCGGAATAATGTCGCAGATGGGATTCAAACTGTTTGTTTCCGGCACCTTGATGAAGAAGTCAAAGGATTCGATTGGCTCTGCACCGATTCCTATTATGTAGCCACCTCGACTCTTTACCTCCATCGCGTTTGAAAGGATGGTCCTTTCAGTATCCTTGGAAACAAAGATTATGCAGGGCGTCCCTTTCTTTATCATTGCAATGGGCCCGTGTTTCAATTCCCCA